>NZ_JAIUGR010000012.1:0-212430 GCF_020164695.1 Mesorhizobium sp. ESP6-5 | reverse complement strand
CCAATGGCACCGGCCTACAGTTCAACAATGCCGACGGCACCTACAATTTCAACGGCACGACGACGCTGAACGGCGGCAATGCCAGCGTCGACATCCTCACCAGCTCGGGCGGCACGTTCAGCTTCGGCGCAAACACCTCGATCACCAGCCCGAGCGGCACCGCGTTCAATGTCAGCACCGGCAGCGCCAACGTCACCTATGCCGGCACGATCACGCAAGGCACGACCGGCCAGCGCATGATCGTCGTCGCCGACACCACCGGCGGCGCGGTGAATTTCACCACCGCCCTGGCGAACGGGCTCAACGACACCGCCGGCACGGGCATCGTGATCGATGGCGCCGCCGGCAACGTCAGCGTCAACAATGTCAGCCTGACCGGAACGGCCGGCATCACCATCCTCGGCGATGCGGCGAACAACGCGACCGGCACCTACGCCTTCAACAATGTCGCGATCCAGACCGCCGCGGGCGCCACCAATACGGCCTTCCTCATCGATGGCGACCAAGGCACGCCTGGCAATGACGATGTGAGCGCCACTGTCAACCTCAACAATGTCGACATCACCAACCCTGGCGGCAATATCGTCAACATCCGCGGCATGGCCGGCGGCTCGGTCAATTTCGACGCCGCCAGCTCCATCACCCGCAACGATGGCGGCCTGGGCATCGTCGCCCTCAGCAATGCCGGCGGCTCGATCAATTTCGGTGGCGCGTCGAAGACGCTCTCGACCGGCGCCAACGCCGCGGTCATTCTGACCGCCAATTCTGGCGCGACCATCAACTTCACCGGCGGCGGGCTGGCGATCACCACGTCGAGTGGCCAGGGCTTCAATGCCACCGGCGGCGGCACGGTCAGCGTCACCGGGTCCAGCAATACGATTTCGGCCGGCAGCGGCGCCGCGGTCAATCTGGACACCGTCGCCATCGGCGCGGGGGGCATGAGCTTCGCCTCCACGAACGCGAGCGGCGGCGGCGGCAGCGCCGTGATACTGGACACCGTCACCGGCCCGGGAGCCATCAATCTCGGCACCGGCGCCCTGGTCGGCGGCAACCTCGCGGCGATCCGCATCGGCGACGGCGCCGGCGGTGCCAACAGCGGCGGCACGGTGGCCTTCAGCTATGCCGGCACCATCACCAGCGGAACCGGCCAGGCGGTCAACATCCAGGATCGCGCCGCCGGCGCCGGCAACATCACGCTGTCGGGCAACATCACACACAATGTGGCCGGCCAGACCGGCATCCTGCTGGACGACAACGCCGCCGGCACCATCACCTTCTCGGGCACCTCCAAGTCGATCACGTCAGGCAGCGCGGCTGGCGTCAGCCTGACCGACAATGCCGGCGCGACGATCGATTTCACCAACGGGGGGCTGGTCATCAGCACCACCAGCGGCACCGGCTTCAACGCCACCGGCGCGGGCCCAGCAGCAACCACCGGCGGCACGGTGACGGTGACGGGTTCTGGCAACACGATTACATCCACGACCGGCACGGCGCTCAACATCGTCAACACGACGATCGGTGCGGGCAATGTCACGTTCCAGAGCATCTCGGCAAATGGCGCTACCAATGGCATCGTGCTCAACAACACAGGCCTCGCTGTTGGGAACGGCGGCCTGACAGTGACGGGTATCGGCACGACGGCAGGATCCGGCGGCACCATCCAGAACACTGCCCAAGGCGCGCTGTTCACGTCGACGAAGAACCTGTCGCTCTCGAACATGAATTTCACCAATGCCAACACCGGCAATGGCACGCTGAACAATATCGACGGCCCGACATTCAACAGTGCGGCGCAGGCGGCGATCAACATGAGCGGGGTGGCGACCGCGACGTTCACCAACCTCAATCTGAATGGTGGCGTCCAGGTCGGCATCAACGGCCAGAACGTATCGAATCTGACGATCGCCAACACCACCGTGACCGGCTTCGGCGACAACGTCTTCGAAGGTGACATGCGGTTCTACAATCTCACCGGCACGTCATCGATCACGAATTCCACCTTCAGCTTCGCGGCAGGCGATGCCACGGCCGGCGACAATCTGGTCGACATCCGCAACGATTCGGGCACCAGCCTGACGTTGAACATCAGTGGCAGCACGTTCAGCAACACCAAGGATTCGTCGAATGGCGCGCAGGGGCTCAACTTCGAAGCTTTTGGCACCGCGAACGCGACGCTCAACATCTCGAACAGCAGCTTCCTGAAACTCAAGACCTCGGGTGTCGAAGCCTTTGCACGCGACACCTCGACCTTGAACGTCAACATCACGGATGGCGGCACGGCCGGCAACGGCAACACTTTCGATCCGCAAGGCGGAACGGGTCGCGCCATCGGCCTCAATGCCGAAGATACCGCGCACTTGAACTTCAAGATCCTCAACAACAAGAAGATCTATGGCAATGGCGGTCCTGTCATCAACGTCTTCGGGATCAACAACGCCGTCATCATGGGCCGCATCAACAACAATGCAGACATTCAGGGCGGCGGCGTCGGCTCGAGTGGCTCGGCGATCTTCATCCATCCCGAAGACGCCTCGACCGGCGTTGTCGAAATCGTCGGCAACGTAATCAGCAAGACCG
The DNA here is from genome assembly GCF_020164695.1 of Mesorhizobium sp. ESP6-5. Lineage (NCBI taxonomy): Bacteria > Pseudomonadati > Pseudomonadota > Alphaproteobacteria > Hyphomicrobiales > Phyllobacteriaceae > Mesorhizobium > Mesorhizobium sp. ESP6-5. The sequence goes on along the minus strand of NZ_JAIUGR010000012.1, from coordinate 209,850 downwards.
GCAATGACGCGGCGATCTTTGCCACACCGCATGGCGATGGCGCTGGTCCGAGCGCCGACAACGGCTCCCTGGACCTGACGATCAAGAACAACACGATCACCACTTCCGGTACCGGTACGGCGGGCAATGGCGTTGCCGCCATCGAAGTGCATTCAGGTTCCAGCAATGGCGACCTCACAACCACCTATCTGAACATTAGCGGCAACACCGTGACCCTTGGCCAGCCAGCCGACGACTTTGCCCTCTTTGTGCGCGAAGGCGGGACGGCATCGCACCTCTATTTCCAGAACTTTGTCGGCGGCGCCAATAATACGGCGAGCGCCGTCGCCACCTGGAACGCCGGCGGCAACACGCCAACGAACTCGGCGATCGCGATCGACGCTGGCGGCGCTGCGGTCTATGCCGCCGTTCCGGGCGGACACAATGGCGGGTTGGTGCTTGCGCCGACTAACTAAAGCGGCGAGCGGATATTAGAAAAGCATTAATTATAACCTTGAAGTAAAAAGCCGAAATTCCCTGAGATTTTTGTCGACTTCCTAATATAATCGCCTAGTATCTGTACAAGTTCAGGAGGGGCACATGGCTGAACCTTTTTTATCCGAAATCAGGATCATGTCGTTTGTCTTCGCGCCCAAAGGATGGGCATTGTGTAATGGACAGCTCCTCCCAATCGCCCAGAACCAACCGCTTTTCTCGCTGCTGGGCACGACTTTCGGCGGCGATGGCCGTGTGAACTTCGCGTTGCCGGACTATCGTGGGCGCATGCCGATCCATGTCGGCAGCGGCCACACGCTTGGCGAACGCGGCGGCGAACAGGCGCATACGTTGTCGATTTCGGAATTGCCGACGCATTTTCACACCGCCAACGCCTCGTCCACGACAGGCGGCACCAATCTTCCCGCGAACGATCTCCTCGCCAACAGTTCGCCTAACAATCTCTATGGCCCCACACAAAACCTTGGGGCGATGGTTGGCGGAACCGTCGCGAATGTCGGCGGCAGTCAAGCGCATCTAAACATGCAGCCCTTCCTGACGTTGAGTTTCTGCATCGCCCTGCAGGGCATTTTCCCGTCGCCGACTTGAGGAAACGCGATCATGGCACAGCCTTATGTTGGTGAAGTCAGGATGTTTGCCGGCAATTTCGCCCCAGCCGGCTGGATGTTCTGCGAGGGGCAACTTTTGCCGATTTCCGAGAACGAAACGCTGTTCCAACTGATTGGAACGACCTATGGCGGCGATGGAGAGAGCACTTTCGCGCTGCCTGACCTGCGAGGCCGGCTTCCGCTCCATCAAGGCAATGGCTTCATCCTGGCCGAGACAGGGGGGGCGGAAGAAATCCTGCTCTCCATCCAGCAAATACCCGCGCACAGCCATCCCCTGCTCGCATCCGGAGATATCGCCAATCTGCCCAATCCAAGCGGCAGCGTCATCGGCAGATCGCCTCAGGTCAACGCCTTCATCAACGCAGGTCCATCGGTTCCGATGGCGCAGCAATTCGTCAGCAGTGTGGGCGGGAGCCAGCCGCACAGCAATTTCCAACCTTATCTCTGCGTCAATTTCATCATCTCGCTGTTCGGTATCTTCCCGTCGCCGACTTAAGAGGACCGTCATGGCCGACCCGTTCGTCGCTGAAATCCGCATCTTCCCGTTCAACTTCGCGCCGAAGGGTTGGGCATGGTGCGATGGGCAACTTCTGCCGCTGTCGCAGAATACCGCGCTGTTCTCGCTGCTGGGCACCACCTATGGTGGCAACGGTAAGTCCAACTTCGCGCTGCCCGATCTGCAGGGCAGGTCTCCGGTGCACCCTGGCCAGGGACCGGGTCTCTCGCTGCATGATCTCGGTGAAACAGGGGGTTCGGAGACAGTGCAGTTGCTGCAATCCGAGATGCCCATGCACAACCATACCGTCATGGCGGCGCCATCGCTCGTGGCTGGTGACAGCAACATCGCGGCAGGAAACGCGTTTGCCAAATCGAGCCAGGGAAATGTGTACATCGCTCCAGCCGCACTGGTGCCGCTGTCGGACCAGGCACTCGCCCCCGCCGGCGGCGACCAGCCGCATAACAATATGCAGCCTTATCTCACCTGCTATTTCTGCATTGCGCTGCAAGGTGTTTTCCCGCCGAGAGGCTGAACTGCAAGCCAACAGGGCACGACCACAATGGCCAACGAAAATGCTCACTTACCGCTCCAGGCGGCGCCCGTTGGGCATATGCCTGCTGGCGCATCCTTCTTCGAGTTGTCACGGCTGATGGTCGTCGGCATCGACTCGGCCAAGGGCCAATTGATCCAGAAGGCGCAGACCTCGCCCAACGGGCCATGGCCCTCCGCCTGGTCGCCGGTCGCGCCTGGCGCCTGGGTGATTATGACTGCCGGTATCACCAAGGATGGCCGCGTCGCGGTGGTCGCACAGCCGGCGGGCACGACCAATCTGTCCTTCATCACCGAGGATGCCAACCAGGTCGGCCCGATCGAGAAATGGAATCCGCCGGTCGGCATCGGCGCGCCGCCCGGCGCGACGCTCTATCAGAAGCTCTCGATGGCGCGCGACGTCGACGGCCGCATCGAAATCTTCCTGACCGACAATCAGGGCCGCATCTGGTGGATATACCAGAACCCGGATGTCATCGTTCAGGTGCAGAAAACCATCACGCCGCCCGGCACGACGACGCCGATCGTCGTTACCGTCGACGAGCTCAGGCCCCCCGCCCAACCGTGGAGCGCCTGGGTGCAACTGACCGGGCAGCTTGTGGCGGTCACGGCGCTGCGCCAGGCGGACGGCCGCATCGCGCTGTTCGGCATCAACTCAGCGCTTCATCTCTATCGCTGCCACCAGGCCAAGGCCCAGGCGCTGACGGTGGCCGACTGGACACCATGGGTGCAGATCGACGCCGGCTACCCCATCGCCGAAATGGCACCGATCATCGGCCCGCTGGGCGCCACCAACCTGTTCGCCATGACGCAGGCCGGCCAGGTCCTGCACACCAAGCAATTGCCGGCCGGCTCCGACACATGGACGGCCTGGGCGTCGCCCGGCTACAGCAGGGTTCCCAAATACGCGCTCTGCGCCGGCGTCCAGGGTGACGGCGACATCATGCTGGTGGCCTCCGACCAGCAGCATGTCCACTCGTTCAACGCCCAATACGACGCGGCCATCCAAATCTGGTCGGGATGGCGTGATTTCAGCGCCTCCGGCGCCAACACACGGCTGTCGCTCGACTACAATGCCGACGGCCGCCTTGCCCTGTTCAGCATGATGATCACTAACGATGGCACCAATGGCCTGTGGACGATCAACCAGATGGCCATGGACAGTTCCGAATGGGAATGGAGCTGGGCGGCGCTCGCCACCAGCAACCTCAAGCAGATCGCCGTGGTGCGCGACCTGACGCCACCGGTGTGACGGCAGTCCTGACGGCACAGCCGGGTAGCGTGACAGACAGCACGCCCGCGCATTCTTCTTCGGCCTGGCCCCGCTCCGATGCGGCCGGGCTGAAGTTTCGCGCGGCTGGCGAGGCCGACAAACCCTTCCTGTCGCGGCTTTACGCCTCGACCCGCGTTGAAGAGCTCGCGGTGACCGACTGGAGCGAGGCGCAGAAGGCCGCCTTCCTCGCCATGCAATTCCAGGCCCAACACGCGCATTACCACACGCACTATCCCGAGGCCGACTGGCTGGTGGTGGAGCAGGCGGGCCAAGACATAGGCCGCCTCTATATCGAGCGCTGGCCGAGCCAGCACCGCGTCATCGACATCGCGTTTTTGCCTATCCATCGCCGCAAGGGCTATGGCACGGCGCTGCTGCGCGATCTGATCGACGAGGCACGGTTAACCGGCAAATATGTATCGATCCATGTCGAGAAGAACAATCCGGCGCGGGGGCTCTATGTCAGGCTTGGCTTCGCCGTCGTCGAGGACAAGGGCGTCTATGATCTGATGGCGTGTTCGCCGGCGGATCCATGATGGTTGTTGGCGCTGCCCTACCCGTCTGCCGGCATCCCTTCCCGTGAACGGGGCGAGGAACCTCCCGCCACTGATTTCGCCAATCTCTTGCGCCGCAAGCAAGGCGCTGCGTTGCCGCCAGCCACTCTCGCCCCGTTTACGGGGAGAGATGTCCGGCAGGACAGTGAGGGGCAGCGCCGCCGGTAAAGATTGTCGCATTCGACCCAGTCGGCAATGCGGGAAGCATCAATAAAATGCAGCTCAAGATGGACGTTAGTTGAACACCGCCTCGTAGGTCCGGCCAGTCGCATCGGCGGCTACCGGTACGATGAAGATGTCGTGGACACCGCCGGCGCCGGCAAGGCTGTAGGTCGCCTGCGGCAGCGCGATCTCACGCGGCCCCCTGAACAGCAGTGAAAAACCACCGCCCGGGCGGGGGCTGGCCGCGATGCGGTTGACGGCGCTCAGTTCGAGCGAGATCCGTCCCGCTCCGGTCTCGATGATGAACGCCTGTCCGATCGCCTGTTCGAAATCCGCCGCCGCCGCCATTTTGTCGCCTCAAAGCCGTTTGCGCGGCACTGTCGCCGCTTCGCCGCGGGCTGTCCAGAGCTCTTTGTCCGACCAAAATTCCCAGGAAAACCGTCGACCACTTTTCCTCGGAATTGGCGCATCGGCACGGAGCGCTGGCGCGCAAGACATTTCCTCGCCGCAAACCCCAAAATACAGCAACGCATCCTTTTATGCGCGCCGGTGACACTGTAGTACCTTATTTCGGCATGGGATTGTTTCGATACGGGCCGGCGCCGGACGCGGGTTGGCCGGCCTGATCGGCTTGCCGGAGAAAAAGGACCGACGATGGCTGAAGGTGCGAAAACAGGGACGGCGGCGACAGCAGGGGCCGATGCGATGCCGCTTTTCTACTCCAGGCCGGAGGCGCTCAATCCGGCGCGGCACGGCTCGCTGGGGTTGACCGCGCGCAGCGACTTTTCCTTCGCGCGCTCGGCGCACGCCATCCCGGTGGTGGCGTCGGAGATGCCGGCGGCGATGCGCTCCTATCCGATCGTCTTCATCGGCGCCGCCAAGGCGCCCGTCATCATCACCGGCGTTCGCCAGGACGAGAACCTGTTCGTCGATGCCGACGGCAAGTGGAACGCGCCGCACTACATCCCGGCCTATGTCCGCCGCTACCCTTTCATCCTGGCCGAGGATCCGACCTCGGCCGGCCGGCTGACGCTGTGCGTCGACCGGGCGAGCGACCGTGTCGTCGACCAGCTGATGGCGCCCTTCCGCGACGACAAGGTGCTGCCGTTCTTCGGCGGCAACGAACCGACCGAGGCGACCAGGCAGGCGCTCGCTTTCTGCAACCAGTTCCAGATCGATTTCAGGGCCACCCGCGAGATGGTCGACAAGATCGACGCGCACGGTCTGTTTTCGCCGCGCCAGAGCAAGGTGACGCTGGAAGGCGGCGAAGTGCTCAACCTCACCGACTTCCAGGTGATCGACGAAGCGGCCTTCAACAAACTGAGCGACGAGGCCTTCCTCGACCTCAGAAAATCCGGCGCGCTCGGCCTGCTCTATTGCCACCTCGCCTCGACCAACAGCTGGACCTCGCTGGTGCACCAGGCGTCGCTTCGCAAGGCGGAGACCGCGAAGAGTGCCTGACGGCATTGCCCGACCTGCCGAGGGCGACGACATCCAAATTGGAACATTTCATGCGCTGTCCGGTTGCTTCCTCAGGGAAGGAAGACGGCCATGGTGATCAGCCAGGAAGAACGTGTCGCGCATATCAGCAAGCGGGCCCGCGAACTCTGGGAACGGGAAGGCTTGATGCCCGACCGTGAGAAGGCCTGCTGGGACAAGGCGGTCGAGGAGTTCGAGTCCGGCCGGCTGACCGCCGGACGAAAGCAACCAGGCGCGGATGCCGCTGGCGACAGCGCGGGTACCAAACACTGACGCTGATGGCACAATCGGAGCGAACCCAGAGACGTATCGGACCGACGCCAAAGTGGATGCCGTCATGGCCCGCGTCACATACAAGTTCGGGATGGGTCAGTAGCCCAGTCGAGCGGCGCAGGAATTTCCCGTGCACCCAACGGAGGGCGCCTGTGCGACAGGCCACGCCGGCAGCGCCCGACATCACAGATTCGTGATGCTCGGGATGAACGGCGTCCCGAAAAGCGTTTCAGTCTTTGTTCGCCGGGTGCTCCTGAGACCGCGAGCGCCTTGAAGTCAAACCGATTTTGGGAGAACAACGATGAAACATCACCTTATCTCCATGGTGCTGGGCTTGCTGATGACCTCCGCGGGCCTGGCCTCGGCAGCCAACGTCCACTCGGTAACGGGGACGAAAGGTCAACCCGATCAAACGATCGGCACCGCTCAGACAGGAAGTGTTACTCCTGGCAATGCCAGCACCGCGCCGGGTTCGGCCTTCAACCCGGACGGAAATGCGGGAACACATTACGCAGGCACCCAGCCGCAGAACTCCAAGAACCCGAAGAGCGTGTCTCAGTACGACGTTGCCGGCTTCCAGCAGTCCCATAAGTGATGTCCGGCTCTTGGGCGGTCGAGGTTCAATCCGCCAGAAACGAAAAAGCCGCGGCGAACCGCGGCTTTTCGATGCTTGATTCCCTGGAGGAAACTGGAGCGGGTGAAGCGATTCGAACGCTCGACCCCAACCTTGGCAAGGTTGTGCTCTACCCCTGAGCTACACCCGCTCACACGGCGTCTTGGCCGCAAGCCGGGCCTATATGGCTGAAGAGCGCGGCGATTGCAACAGGGAAATAGCAGGCTTTTTGCAACCTTCCGAGCGATGCCGGCAAACTGCCCGCGACGCCCCGATTTCATCGCCGCTGGCGCGACGGTCTTGTGTCGGCCGCCTCATTGGCCGTAAACGGCAAGGCCGAGAAACCGACGAAGAAGAGACCCATGCCGAAGACCGAAGCTGACCTGATGGCCTTTCTTGCCGAACTCGGCATCGCGGTTTCGACGATACGCCACCCGCCGCTCTATACGGTTGCCGATTCGCAGGCGCTGCGCGGCGAAATCGCCGGCGGGCACACCAAGAACCTGTTCCTGAAGGACAAGAAGGACAATTTCTTCCTGGTCACCGTCGGCGAGGACGCGGTCGTCGATCTCAAGCAGATACACCAGCTGATCGGCGCCGCCAGCCGGGTTTCGTTCGGCAAGCCGGAAATGCTGATGGAGCTTCTGGGGGTCACGCCGGGGGCGGTCACGGTGTTCGGCATCGTCAACGACAGGGAAAACCGGGTCAAACTGGTGCTCGACAAGGATCTGATGGACCATTCCGTCATCAATGCGCATCCCCTGACCAACGAGGCGACGACATCGATCGCGGCCGCCGATCTCATCAGATTCGTCGAGGCAACCGGGCATGATGCTGCTATCTTGAAAGTCTCGGCATGATCGCCACATGGGTGGCAAAGCCGATTTCCAATTGAGACAGGGCGCCGGGCCACGGGCCGGCCGCGCGACCGAAAGGGTGACGAGATGAGCGACAGCAATCCGTTTGGCGGATCATTCGGAAACAAGGGCGGCCAGTATGCCACCACGGTGCAGTATGGCGGAACCGAGCCCAAAGCCGGATTCGGCGAGGCGTCCGCGCCCCCAGCCGCCGGCCCCACCACCACAGGCGACGTCATCAAGGACACGACGACCGCGGCCTTTGCCGCCGACGTCATCCAGGAATCGCGCCGCCAGCCGGTGCTGGTCGACTTCTGGGCGCCGTGGTGCGGACCTTGCAAGCAGCTCACCCCGCAGCTGGAAAAGGCGGTCAAGGCCGCCGGCGGCAGGGTCAAGCTGGTCAAGATGAACATCGACGACCATCCCTCGATCGCCGGCCAGCTCGGCATCCAGTCGATTCCGGCGGTCATCGCCTTCAAGGACGGCCAGCCGGTCGACGGCTTCATGGGCGCCATCCCCGAGAGCCAGATCAACGAATTCATCACCAAGGTCGGCGGCAAGGGCAATGGCGCGCCGCCGGTGGCCGAGGCCCTGGCTGCGGCGGCGGAGGCGCGCGACGCCGGCGACATGCAGACCGCGGCCGACATCTACGATGCCATCCTGGCGCAGGCGCCGGAAACGGTCGAGGCGATTGGCGGGCTGGGCGACCTGCTGTTCGAGGCCGGCGACACCGAGGGTGCTGAGGCGCTCCTGGCAACGGCGCCGGAGGCCAAGAAAGACGCACCGCCGCTGGCTGCCCTGCGCGCCAAGATCGCGCTGGCCGCGCAGGCGGCGGCGCTGGGCAATCCGGCCGAGTTCGAGCGGCGGCTCGCGGAAAATCCCAAGGACCATCAGGCCCGTTTCGACCTGGCGATGATCCAGAACGCCATGGGCGATCGCACGGCGGCCGCCGACAATCTGCTGGCCATCATCAAGGCCGACCGGAGCTGGAACGAGGATGGCGCCAGGACGCAGTTGCTGCAGCTGTTCGAGGCCTGGGGCATGACCGACGAGGCGACGCTTGCCGCGCGCCGCAAATTGTCGGCATTGCTGTTTTCCTGAGCCGGTTACGGTTGTTTTGTCGCAAGGGCTTGTGGCGCCAGGCCTGTGCGCCAGATAGGACAAGGCAGGATTGACGCTTCGCAAGGGAAGCGATCGGAGGAACGAGGTGCAAGCGGGAAACGCGCATTACCGGCTCGCCAAGGATCTGCCATCGACGATCCCGCTCTTTCCGCTCGAAGGCGCGCTGCTGCTGCCGGGCGGCCGCATGCCGCTCAACATCTTCGAGCCGCGCTACCTGCAGATGGTGGACGAGGCCGTCGCCGGCTCGCGGCTCGTCGGCGTCATCCAGCCCGGCCTCAATGGCGCATTGCGCGAGGATGGCGAACCGGAGCTTTGCAACGTCGGCTGCATCGGTCGCATCATCGCCTTTTCCGAGACCGGCGACGGCCGCTACCTGATCTCGCTGCAAGGCGTGTGCCGGTTCCGCGTCGCCCACGAGCTGACGGTCAAGACGCCGTTCCGCCAGGCGAAGCCGGCGCCCTTCCTCGCCGATCTGGACGAGGAGCAGGCGGCTGATGAAATCGACCGGCCGGCGCTGCTCAGAGCCTTTCGCGCCTATCTGCAGGCCAATGATCTGGAAGCCGACTGGGAAAGCGTCAGCCGCGCCGAAAACGCCATGCTGGTCAACGCGCTGTCGATGATGGCGCCCTATGGACCGGCCGAGAAGCAGGCATTGCTCGAGGCCGCGGACCTGAAAACCAGGGCCGAAACGCTGATCGCCATCACCGAGATGACGCTGGCGCGGGAGAATGAGGATTTTGGCTCGAGCCTGCAGTAGGAATGCGTCGATATCCAGCCGGCCCGCAAATGACGGCCCGACCGATCTCGACAGATCCTGCATCCTGGCTGACAGGCTGGGCGTGAAACCGGAAGAGGACCCAATGGCGGATGGGCGCGATGGAAAGAAGACGAATGTTGACCCGAAGCTGCTGGAACTCCTGGCCTGCCCGCTGACCAAGGGGCCGCTGGCCTGGGACCCCGAGCGCGGCGAGCTGGTCTCGCGGGTCGCCAAGCTCGCTTATCCGGTGCGCGACGGCATCCCCATCATGCTGCCCTCGGAAGCGCGGGTGCTCTCGGCCGAGGATGTGCTGTCGCCGCCACGGCCAGGTGGGCCGAATTGAGGTGGCGCGAGAGCCATCCGCTCCGCTTCAACCATATACGTGTACAAACCAAGAGAGATCAGGTCTTCGACGTGGCTTCAGTTCGGCCTGGCCAGCGCCTTGTCGATCTGCGGCAGCAGAAGCTCCCTGGCGGACTCTGGCGTCAGCGGGCCGACATGCTTGTAGGCTATCTTGCCATCCTTGCCGACGACGAAGGTTTCCGGCACGCCATAGACACCCCAGTCGATCGCCGTGCGGCCGGCTTCGTCGACGCCGATTGCCTGGAACGGATTGCCAAGGTCGCCGAGGAAGCGGCGGGCGTTTTCCGGCCGGTCCTTGTAATTCAGCGCCGCCATCGCGAACCTTTTGTCCTGCGCCAGCGCCAGCAGCACCGGGTGCTCTTCCCGGCATGGCGCGCACCAGGACGCAAACACGTTGACCAGCGTGACCTTGCCGGCGAAGGCTTTCGAATCGAGCCCGGGCAGATTGCTGCCCTCCAGGGGCGGCAAGTTGGTCCGCGGCGCCGGCAGGCCGATGAGCGCCGACGGCACTTCCGAGACATCGCGTCCCGACAAGAGCTGCGACAGGAACAGTCCGGCCAGTCCGAGGAAGACCAGCAGCGGCAAAAATACGAACAGGCGGCGACGGGCCGGCGTTTCCGTCTCTGTGCTCATGGCTTGGCTGCCTTGTCGGAACGGCGGCGTACGCCGGCCGCCTCGAGTTCGGCGAGTTCGCGCTTGCGCGCCCGCTGATCGATGAGGATCCAGCCGATCAGCCCGGCCAGCGCCACGGCGGTGATCGCGTAGGCCGCCGCGACGTAGAGCGCATGCGCGCTCATGCGCGCCGCTCCATCGCCGCGTCTCGTTCCAGCCGGGTCTTTCCGCCTCGTTCGATCATGTCTTCCCTTAGCCGCGCGCCGGCGGCTCCGCAATCGGCCGCCACGCCGCAGCCTTCAGATCTCCGGCGCCTCAATCGGTGCCGTGGCGCAGCGCCAGCGCCGCCGCCACCGGCCCCAGCACGCCAAGAAACAGCGTCAGCGCGGCAAGAATGAGGAAGGGCTGCAGGAACGGATCGGGATTGGCCGTCGCGCCATAGCTCGCTGAAACGCCGAAGATCAGCACCGGTATGGTCAGCGGCAGCACCAGCACCGAGATCAAGAGGCCGCCACGCGGCAGCGCCACCGCCACTGCGGCGCCCACGGCGCCGATGAAGGTGATGGCCGGCGTGCCGACCAGCAGCGTCAGCGCCGTGGCGCCTATGGCCAACGGTTCCATGTTCATGAACAGGCCGAGCAGAGGGGCCGCGACCACCAGCGGCAGGACGCTGCCCGCCCAATGCGCGACGCACTTCACCAGCACCGTCAGCGCCAGCATATGCCGGTCGTTGCCGAGCACCAGAAGATCGAGCGAACCGTCCTCGCGATCGGCCTGGAACAGCCGGTCGAGGCCGAGCAGGCAGGCAAGCAGCGCGCCGATCCACAGGATCGCCGGACCGATGCGGGCCAACAGCTTGAGATCCGGCCCAACGCCGAAAGGGATGGTGGCGATGACGGCGAGGAAGAAGATGACGCCCGTCAGCGCGCCGCCGCCGGCGCGGATCGAGAGGCGGATGTCGCGCAGGAAGAGGGACCACATTACGATGTGGTCCCCTGTTGAAGAAGGGGGGCGCCGTAGGGTGCAGTCATCAAAAGGCCTCCCCCATCGCCAACTCTTTCGCCCCTTCCAATCCCAGCGGCAGATGCGTGGCCGCCACGATCATCCCGCCTTCCTCGCAATGCCCGCGCATCAGCCCTGCAAACCGCGCTTCCGAAGCCTTGTCCAGCCCTGCCGTCGGCTCATCGAGCAGCCACAGCGGCCGATGGCTGACCAAGAGTTTCGCGATCGCCGCGCGGCGTCTTTGCCCGGTCGAGAGATAGCCGAACGGCAAATGGCCGATGCCGCCGAGCCCGACCGTTTCCAGCGCCTCCTCCACATCGAGCCGGCCTTCGCCATGGAACTCCCGCCAGAAGCGCAAATTCTCGGTCACGCTCAGCGCCGTCTTCATCGCGTTCTGGTGGCCGAGATAGTGGCAGGCCGAGCCGATCGAGGGGAACTCGTCGCCGCCGCCCTCGAGCAGCAGACGGCCTTCGGTTTTCGGCAGCAGCCCGGCCACGACCCTGAGCAAGGTCGATTTGCCCGAGCCGTTCGGCCCGGTGACGACCAGGGCCTGGCCCTGATCGAGGACAAAGCCGATGCCGGAGAAAACCGGCTCGCCGCCGCGTTCGCCGCCCAGATTTTCGGCGATAAGCCGCATCCCTCGCCTGCCCTGAAATCAATGTTTCGCGAGCGCTGCCGCATCGCACAAATTTGCTCAGCAACTGTCTAGAACTATTCCAGAAAATTCTCTATATGCGGGGCATCCGTGCCAGCGGTCGGCGCGGGAACAGAATTAGCGCCGAACCAGCGCACGCGCCGCCTTGAACGGCTCGGGTTGCTTGGGAACGGACAGCGGAAATGGCCGTACCCGCACCTTTGCGCGTGATTGCATGCCATCGGCGTCCGTTCCCTTTCAGGCTGAACAGACAAGGACGGATCGCACGTGTCAAAATCCCTCGACAGTTTCAATTGCCGCCGCACGCTGAAAGCGGGCGACGCCGAGTATGTCTATTTCGACCTCGTCGAGGCCGAGAAGAACGGCCTCACCGGCATTGCCCAGCTGCCCTATTCGATGAAGGTGCTGCTGGAAAACTTGCTGCGCAACGAGGATGGCCGCTCCGTCACCAAGGAGAGCATCCAGGCGGTGGCCGGCTGGCTGACCGACAAGGGCACCGCCGGCGTCGAAATCGCCTATCGCCCGGCCCGCGTGCTGATGCAGGATTTCACCGGCGTCCCGGCCGTGGTCGACCTCGCCGCCATGCGCGACGCCATGGCTTCGCTCGGCGGCGATCCGCAGAAGATCAACCCGCTGGTGCCGGTCGACCTTGTCATCGACCATTCCGTCATCGTCGACGAGTTCGGCACGCCGATGGCGTTCGCCCGCAATGTCGAGCTCGAATATGAGCGCAACGAAGAGCGCTACAAGTTCCTGAAATGGGGCCAGCAGGCGTTCCGCAACTTCCGCGTCGTGCCGCCCGGCACCGGCATCTGCCACCAGGTCAATCTCGAATATCTCGGCCAGGTGGTGTGGACCAACACCGAGGACGGCGAAACCACCGCCTATCCCGACACCTGCGTCGGCACCGATTCGCACACCACCATGATCAACGGCCTTGGCGTGCTCGGCTGGGGCGTCGGCGGCATCGAGGCCGAGGCGGCCATGCTCGGCCAGCCGGTCTCCATGCTGCTGCCGGAAGTCATCGGCTTCCGCCTCACCGGCAAGCTCAAGGAGGGCGTCACCGCCACCGACCTCGTGCTGACCGTCACCCAGATGCTGCGCAAGAAGGGCGTCGTCGGCAAGTTCGTCGAGTTCTTCGGCCCCGGCCTGTCCAACATGACGCTGGCCGACCGCGCCACCATCGGCAACATGGCGCCCGAATATGGCGCCACCTGCGGTTTCTTCCCGGTCGATTCCGAAACCATCCGCTATCTCACAATGTCGGGCCGCAGCGAGGACCGCATCGCACTGGTCGAGGCCTATTCCAAGGCGCAAGGCATGTGGCGCGAGGCCGGCTCCGCCGACCCGGTCTTCACCGACCTGCTCGAACTGGAGCTGGACAGCGTCGTGCCGTCGATGGCCGGCCCCAAGCGCCCCGAGGGCCGTGTCGCGCTGGAAGGCATTCCCGCCGGCTTCGCCAAGGCGATGGACACCGAATACAAGAAGGCGGCGGAAATCTCCAAACGCTATGCCGTCGAAGGCACCGACCATGACCTTGGCCATGGCGACGTCGTCATCGCCGCCATCACCTCGTGCACCAACACCTCGAACCCATCAGTGCTGATCGGCGCGGGCTTGCTTGCCCGCAACGCCAACCGCCTTGGCCTGAAGCAGAAGCCGTGGGTAAAGACCTCGCTGGCCCCCGGCAGCCAGGTGGTGGCGGAATATCTGGAAAAGTCGGGCCTGCAGAAGGAGCTCGACCAGATCGGCTTCAACTTGGTCGGCTTCGGCTGCACCACCTGCATCGGCAATTCCGGCCCGCTGCCCGCTCCGATCTCAAAAACCATCAACGACAAGGGCCTGATTGCCGCCGCGGTGCTCTCCGGCAACCGCAACTTCGAAGGCCGCGTCTCGCCCGACGTGCAGGCGAACTACCTGGCGTCGCCGCCGCTGGTCGTGGCGCATGCGCTGGCCGGCACCGTGACCAAGGACCTGACCACGGAGCCGCTCGGCGACGACAGGAACGGCAATCCGGTCTATCTCAAGGATATCTGGCCGAGCTCGGCCGAGATCCAGGAGTTCATCGAGAAGAACGTCACCCGCGAGCTGTTCGCCCGCAAATATGCCGACGTCTTCAAGGGCGACGAGTACTGGCAGAACGTCAAGGCGCCGGAAGGCCAGACCTATGCCTGGGACAACAATTCGACCTATGTGCAGAACCCGCCCTACTTCGCCGGCATGACCACGGGTTTCGGCAAGATCGGCGACATCAAGGGCGCCCGCGTGCTCGGCCTGTTCGGCGACAAGATCACCACCGACCACATCTCGCCGGCGGGTTCGATCAAGGCCGCCTCGCCGGCCGGCAAATACCTGACCGACCATGGCGTCGGCGTCGCCGACTTCAACCAGTACGGCACGCGGCGCGGCAACCATGAGGTGATGATGCGCGGCACCTTCGCCAACATCCGCATCCGCAACCACATGCTGGGCGAGAACGGCCGCGAGGGCGGCTACACCATCCATTATCCCAGCAAGGAAGAGGAATCGATCTACGACGCGGCGATGCAGTACAAGAAGGAAGGCGTGCCGCTGGTCATCTTCGCCGGCGTCGAATACGGCAACGGCTCGTCGCGCGACTGGGCGGCAAAGGGCACCAACCTGCTCGGTGTCCGCGCCGTCATCGCCCAGTCCTTCGAGCGCATCCATCGTTCGAACCTGGTCGGCATGGGCGTCATCCCCTTCGTCTTCGAGGAAGGCACCTCATGGGCTTCCCTCAACCTCAAGGGCGACGAGTTGGTCGAGATCGACGGATTGAGCGCGATCAAGCCGCGCCAGACGATGACCGCCAAGATCACCTATGGCGACGGCACGGTGAAGAACGTGCCGATCATCTGCCGCATCGATACGCTGGATGAGCTCGACTACTTCAAGAACGGCGGCATCTTGCAGTACGTGCTGCGCGATCTGGCGGCTTAGAAAACAGTGAGTAGTGAGTGGGATGCAGAGGACGCCCCGACTCACTACTCCCCTGCCGCGGCACAGCAGACCAGCATACCGCACAGTCCTGCCGCGATGAAGGCAAGGTCGTCAAAGCATTGACCGGCCCAGACCAAAGTCCAGGGCCGGTGCGTTCGCAATAGAGATCGATGTCGGTGAGGAGAACCTGCCGCATGGCGATGATGCCGCCGCTCAATCGAACCACGCCTTGAAATGCAGCGGCTGCTCCTATTGCGGCCTTACCTCACGATTGCAGCGGTAAAATTTCACCGCAACGTGACTTCCCGTTGACTTCCCGTTCTGCCACATATTTCGGCAAAGCAGAACAAAGCCGGCATCACCGGCGGGAATTGGAATGGTAATGGCCTCGCGACGATCATTGTGGCTGGCAGCCTTCGCGCTGGCCTTCTCGGCTTTTGCCGGCGCTGGGCATGCCAGCGAGCCCGAAAGGGCCCAGGCCGAAAAATCCGACAGGCCGCTCGGCGTGGTCGAACTGTTCACCAGCCAGGGCTGCAGTTCCTGTCCGCCGGCGGACGCGTTCTTCGCCGAACTCGCCACAAGGCAAGATATTGTCGCGCTCGCCTATCACGTCGATTACTGGGACTATCTCGGCTGGAAGGACACGCTGAGCCACAAGGAAAACACCGAGCGGCAATATGACTATATGCGCTACTTCAGCAGCCGTTCCGTCTATACGCCGCAGGCCGTCCTGAACGGCCGCATGCATGTCAACGGCGCCAATCGCGGTGAGGTCGACGGCGCGCTTGCCCGCATGGCTCGTGCCGGCGAAGGCATGCGTGTGCCCATCAAGGTCAGCCGCACCGGCGACCGTGTGATCATCGACGCGGGTGACGCCGGCACCGGCCCGAACGACGCCCATGTCGTCATCGTCTATTTCGACGCGCCGCAGACGGTCAAGATCGGCCAGGGCGAGAACTCCGGCCGCAAGATGACCTATTGGAACGCGGTCACCGGGATCCAGACCGCCGGCATGTGGCATGGCAAGGCGCAGCGCTACGAATTTCCGCTGAGCGAGATCACCAAGAAAGGCGGCTGCGCCGTGCTTTTGCAGTCGGTCGGCAAGGATGGCCTGCCAGGCCCCATCCTGGGTGCGGCTTTCATCCACAAACCGGGATCCGAGGCCTCCCTCGATCGTAAGCTGTAAGGTCACGGGCTCGGCGCAATTCCAGACGGAAACCGCTACATATCCTGCTCGAATGCTTTCAGTGTCCGGTCAGGCGATCGGCGAAGGCCGCAAGGCGCGAGGTCCGGTCCAGGCCGTTTGCTTCACGCCGGTCGGCGATGCGATAGAGCTGGTACATTGTATGCACGCCGAGCCAGCGCAGTGGTTCCGGTTCCCATTTCTTGACCGTGCGGTTGACCCAGGGCAGCCGGGTCAACTCGGTGTCGTGGCCGAGCACGAGGTCGCGCAAGGTGCGGCCTGACAGGTTGGAACTGGAAACCCCGAGCCCGACATAGCCGCCGGCCCAGCCGATGCCGCTTTCCCGGTCGAAGCCTGAAGTGGTGCACCAGTCGCGCGGCACCCCAAGCGTCCCGCACCAGGCATGGTCGAGACGCACGCCCTTGGTCTGCGGCAACAGCCTGGTCAGCACCTCGTGCAACTGGTCGATGGTCGCCTGCTGGGTCCGGCCGCGCACATCGGTGCGCGAACCGAAGCGGTAGGGCACGCCACGGCCGCCCATGGCGATGCGGCCTTCGCGCGTGCGCTGCGCGTAGCAATAGGTGTGAGCGGCATCGCCCAACACCTCGTAACCGTTCCAGCCGATCTGGTCCCACAGTTCTTGCGGCAGCTTCTCGGTCACCACGATGGCGCTGTTCAGCGGCAGCCAGAGACGCTCGTAGCCGGGAATGCCAGCCGTGAAGCCTTCGGTGGCGCGGATGATCTTCCCTGCCCGCACGATGCCTCTGCTGGTGGTGACCTTGCCCTTCTCGATCGCCAGCACCTGCGTCTGCTCGTAGATCGGCACGCCAAGCCGCTCGACAGCCGCGGCCAGGCCTTGCACCAGCTTCGCCGGCTGGACACGCGCGACGTTGCGCACGACGAAGGCGCCCAGCACCTTGTCGATGGCGATGCGCTGGCGCGCCTCCGGCGCGTCGAGGAAGGCCAGCCGCTCCGGCGGCATCTCCCAGCGCAGCAGCTCCTCGTATTCGGCCCTGGCACGCTGCAATTGTGCCGCGTTGGTGGCGACGGTGATGTTGTCGACGCGCCGGATATCGGCGTCGATGCCTTCGGCTTCCGTCACCGCGATCACCTCATCGACCGTGCCGAACATGGCGCGCTGCATGTCGATCACCGCGCCGCGCGAGGAGGTCTTTGCGTATTTCTCGCGCGACCAGCTGAAGCCGCCCGAGAGCCAGCCGCCATTGCGGCCCGACGCGCCGAAGCCCGCGAACTCTTTTTCGACGATGGCGATGCGCAGCGCAGGCTGCGCCTTCTTCAGATAATAGGCGGTCCACAGGCCGGTGTAGCCGGCGCCGACGATGCAGACATCTGCCTCGATGTCGCCGGGCAAGGACGGCCGGTAGGCCGGCACGCCGCCGATATCGGCATACCAGAACGACACGTCGCCATTGTGCTTGGCTTGCATTTTTGAAATCCGTTCCGAAATCAGGTGAGCGTCAGGTCAGCCTTGTCGTCGTCGGCGAGCAGCTTCACGTCGGCGCCGGCGAACAGCACCTCGACCTCGTCTCCGATGGCGAAACTGTCTGCTTCCAGCGTCGAGCGCACGATGGCTTTCGAGCCGTCGGCCAGGTCGACCTCGTATTTTGAGCCGGAGCCGAGATAGATGGCTTCGCCAATACGGCCCATGAGCCGGTTGCGGCCGTCGCCGCCAGCACCAGGGCGGGCGAGCGCCAGCTTTTCGGGGCGCAGCAGCATGACCGGCCTGCCGCCATTGGCGAGACGCTTGGCGGTTGTCACCGTCTGGCCTGATATCTCGATCGCCGTCTCCTGGCCCGAGGTGGCGGCGGCCCCGCGCAGCACGGTGGAATCGCCGATAAACTTGCCAACGAACAGCGTCGCCGGTTCATCATACAGCTCGCGCCCGGTACCGATCTGTTCGATGCGGCCCCGGTTGAACACGGCGATGCGATCCGACAGCACCAGCGCCTCTTCCTGATCGTGCGTCACATAGACGAAAGTGGTGCCGAGTTCGCGGTGGATGCGCTTGATCTCGAGCTGCAGCCATTCGCGCAGTTTCTTGTCGAGTGCGCCGAGCGGCTCGTCCATCAACAGCAGCGGCGGATCGAAGACGATGGCGCGGGCCAGCGCCACGCGTTGCTGCTGGCCGCCCGAAAGCTCGCTGGGGAAGCGATGGCCGAAATCCGCCATCTTGACCATGTCGAGCGCCTGGCGCACCCGGCGTTCGCGCTCGGCTCCCGCCACGCCGCGCAAGGCGAGCGGATAGGCGACGTTGCGGCTCACCGTCATATGGGGAAACAGCGCGTAATGCTGGAAGACGACGCCGATGTTGCGCTTGTGCGCCGGCACGCCGACGACGCTCTTGCCGCCCACTTCCAGCGCGCCGGAACTGGCCTCGGTGAAACCGGCGACGACGTTGAGCGTCGTCGTCTTGCCGGAGCCGCTTGGTCCAAGCAGCGTCATGAACTCGCCGGCCTCGATGTGCAGCGACACGCCGTCCAGCGCCTTGAAGCTGCCATAGGCCTTGCTGATCGACCTGAGATCGATCGCCGCGCCCCTGCTGTCTTGCCCCGGGGTCATTGGCGTCCTTTCCGCTCGCGGCCAAGAAGAAGCATGCCGCCGCCGATCAGGATCGTGGTGGCAAACAACAGGATCGTGCCGACGGCCGCGACCGTCGGGTCGGCGTCGCGCGTGATGGAAGCGAAGATCTGCACCGGCAATGTCTTGAGGTAGGGATTGGTGATGAACAGCGACACGACGATCTCATCGAAGGAGGTGGCGAAGGCGAACAGCAGGCCCGACAGCACGCCGGGTGCAATCAGCGGCAGCGTCACCGTGCGGAAGGTGGTGAGCGCGCTGGCGCCGAGGCTCGCCGCGGCTGTCTCGAGCCGCCTGTCGAAAACTTCGAGATTGGCCGAGACGGCAATCAGCACAAAGGGCAGCGCAAGGATGGTGTGGGCGAGCACGAAGCCGAGCAGCGTGCCGACAAGCCGCGTATCGAGATAGACCGCGTAGATGCCGATGGCCAGCACCACGCCCGGCACCACCATCGGTGTCAACATCAGCATGCGCAGCAGGTTTGCCGGCCGCGCCTTCATGCGGTCGAGGCCGAAGGCGGCAAGCGTGCCGAGCACCGTTGCCAGCACGGCAACGATCAAGGCGACCTTCAGCGAATTAACGAAGCTGTTCGACCAGTCCGGGTTGGTGGCGAAATTCTGGTACCATTGCCAGGAAAAGCCCTGCGGCGGAAACGCCAGCGACTTGTTCTCGTTGAACGACATCGGCACCACGACCAGCGTCGGGGCCACCAGCCATATGGCCACCAGCAGGCAGACAAGGCCGAGGATGACGCGGGTGAGCGGCTTCATCTCCATCAGCGCCGCTCCGCTTCCCGGTACCGGGACCGCATGACGGGCGCGGCGAGCGCCAGCAGCACGAAGGTCGTGACCAGCAGCACCACGCCCATGGCGCCGCCACGGCCCCATTGCAGCAGGCTGAGCACCTGTGTCTGCACCAGGGTGGACAGCATGGTCGAACGCGGACCGCCGAGCAAAGCCGGCGTGATGTAGAAGCCGAGCGCCAGGATGAAGACGATGATCGCGCCGGCATAGACGCCCGGCAGCGACAGCGGCAGGTAGATGGTGAAGAAGGCGCGGGACGGCCGCGCGCCAAGGCTTTGCGCCGCGCGCATCAGCCTGAGATCGATGCCTTTCATGACCGAATAGAGCGGCAGGATCATGAACGGCAAAAGCACCTGCGCCATGCCGATGACCACGCCCGTCTGGGTGCGGATCAGCCTGACGCCACCGAGCCCGAGCGACCGCAGGACCGAGTTGATGACGCCTGAATCCTGGAGCAGGATCACCCAGGACAAGGTGCGCACCACGCCGCTCACCCAAAACGGGATCAGCACACACAAGAGCAGCACCAGCCGAACGCGCGGCCCGACCGCGGTCATCAGATAGGCGTAGGGATAAGCGCAAACCACGCACACCAGCGTGACCCACGCCGAAATGACGAAGGTCCGCTGGAGCACGACAAGGTTGATCGGCGCACTGAAGAACCAGACATAGTTCTGCGCTCCCCACTCCGGTTCCGACAGGCTGCGCAGCACGATGGTCAGCAGCGGATAGCCGATCACCGCGAAAAGCAGGACCAGGGCCGGCAACGCGAGCGCGAACGGCCGCCATGCCCAGCGCCTTTCGGCGGCCGGAATGGTTGGCTCGGACGCGCTCACGGCCCTTGCTTCCCGTCAGCCGGTCAGTTGCCGGCCATCAGCGCCGACCACTTCTCCTGCGCCACCGCAAAGTTCGGGACCCAGAACTTGAAGTTCTGCTTGTAGCCCTGCTTCTGGCGTTCAGGCGTATTGGTCAGGTAGGCGGCAACAGAAGCGTCGACCTTGGGCTGCGCGTCGTTGTTGATCGGCGTGTAGGAGGTCTTCTCCGCCAATATCTCCTGGGCATGCTTGCCGAGATAGGCATTGAGCAGCGCGTAGGACGCATCCGTATCCTTGACGCCGACCGGAATCGTCATCTGGTCCATCACCACCAGCCAATCCTGCCAGGCGG
Source organism: Mesorhizobium sp. ESP6-5 (assembly GCF_020164695.1). NCBI lineage: Bacteria > Pseudomonadati > Pseudomonadota > Alphaproteobacteria > Hyphomicrobiales > Phyllobacteriaceae > Mesorhizobium > Mesorhizobium sp. ESP6-5. The sequence continues at coordinate 189,268 of NZ_JAIUGR010000012.1, read as the reverse complement.
GTGCGTACTTGGCGCCGTTCTTGACCGCCGTCATGGCGCGGCCCGTCCACATCATCAGCATGTCGGCCTCGCCGGATTCGGCGAGCTGCTGCGATTCGGCACCCGTCTTCCAGAAGATCGTGTCGGGGCCGAGCTTGCGGACCACATCGATGGCCTTGTCGATATCGGCTACCGTCATCGCCTTCGGATCGCCGCCGGCAACCTTGAAAGCCTGTTCCAGCAGGCCACCGGTCGGGCTGCCGGAGCCGTCGATGCCACGCACGCCGGGGAATTTTTGGGTATCGAAGAAGTCGGCCCAGCTCTTGGGCGGATTATCCCCGTACTTTTCCTTGTTGTACATCAGCACAACACCGTAGTTCATCGCCGGCACCGAGCATTCACCGACCTGGCCTTCCGGGATTTTCGAGACGTCGAGCTTCGTCAGATCGAGCTTCTGGAACAGCTTGCCGCAATAGACATAGGGCGGCAGGTCGTCGGTATCGACGACGTCCCAGGTCACATTGCCGGACTCGACCTGCGCCTGCAGTTTGGCGATCTCCGTCGGGCCGTCATTGAGCAGCTTGACGCCGGACTTGTCGACGAACTCCTTGAGTGCCGCCGCCTGGCCGTCCTGGTAGATGCCGCCATAGGAAACGAGGGTCAGCGTCTTGCCCTTCAGCGAGCCTTCGGCGACCTCTCCCGCCACCGGCTTGGATTGCGCGAGCGCGGCGGTGGCCGCCATAAGCACGGCGACGGCCGCCGCATGTCCAAATCTCAGTTTCATGATCATCTCTCCCATTTGCAGAACTCGCATTGTTTTCATTCACCCGGATGCGAGCGGTTTCCGGGCCTGTATCGATCGAGTTCGAGCGCGCCGGCGGTCGGCGGCGCGATGATCCAGAGCACCTCGGCCGGCGTGTCGCCGACATTGACGGTCCGGTGCGGCACCGAGGTTGCGTATTCGACGCTGTCGCCCTCGCGCATCAGATGGCGCTCGTCGGCAAGCGTCAGTTCGACGGTGCCCTTGAGCACCATGAACATTTCGTGTTCGCCGCCATGCACATAGGTCTCGTCGCCGGTCGAGCCGCCAACCTCGAAATGGCCGGCATAGACTTCGAATTGATGGATCGGCCGCCGCGACAGGAGCATCTTGCGGCCTTGGAGGCCAACCGGAACGACCGGCCGCTCCTCGCGCCTCAGCACCTTGTGCAGGGGACGCGCATTGTCCTCGAACAGATCGTTGATGCCGAGGTCGAGAGCGGCGGCGATCTTGAGCAGCGTGCCGGTGTTGGCGCCGCACAGATTGCGCTCGAGCTGGCTGATGAAGCTCGCCGTGGTGCCCGTCATGTCGGCAAGCTGGCGCAGCGAGACGCGCCGCGCCATGCGCAATGCCTTGATACGAGGGCCGACGCCGCCGGCCTCCGGCACGGCCGCGCCGCCATTCAACTGTTTTACTGGGGAGCCCGATGCGTGTGGCATTGTCGTCTCCGTTCTCACTTAACACCCTATTAAGTGGAACGGAAAATGGCAAGCACGGTCGGCAGAATTGAATGGCCACGCGGGATTGGCCGCTTTCGGCCCTACGCCGATGCCGTCGGCGCGCAGTCCCGGGTGCAAGGCCCAAAAACGAAAAAACCGACGTCAGCTTGCTTCTGACGTCGGTCATTTAGGTTTTGGGATCGTCGCACCTGGCTTTTCCGAGGAAAAGGCCGAGGTTGGTTCGATCCGACGCAGACCCGTGGGCGGGGGGCTTGGGGTTTACGAGCCGGTGCCGGACCGAACCGTCTCAGGCAACGCCGGTAAATTCGTCGGACATTGGGGCAGGAGCGCGGATAAAAAAAGGCGGAAATGTGGCGAAGCATCACCAATTCCAACACGCGTTTCACAAACGTGACTGGACGCAACGGAAACGGCGCGCCGCTGCCTTCGCTTCTCAGCTCTTGCAATTGCGATGCGAAGGGGCCAACTTTGGTTGGCAAAGATTCATTTTGAAGGATCGAGGCAGGCATGACCGATGACGGCGGCGGGATGGGGGATGGAGACGCATCCGCAATATTGATCCCGCTGCACGAGGCGCGCAGCGCACGCCTCGACCAGCCGGTCCGCTTCGACCGGCGCGAACTGGACCAGATCCTCAGGCTTTACGGACGCATGGTCGCGGCCAATGAATGGCGCGACTACGCCATCGATCACCTCACCGACCGCGCTGTCTTTTCCGTCTTCCGACGCGCCAGCGAAGTGCCGCTGTTCCAGATCGTCAAGGATCCCAAACTGGCGCGCAAGCAAGGCGCCTTCGCCGTCATCGCGGCGGGCGGGCGCATCCTCAAACGCGGCCAGGAGCTTGGCCGCGTGCTCGGCGTCTTCGACAGCAAGCTGAAGCTGGTATAGGGGTAAATGCGAATTGAAGAATTGAGGAACGAAGGACAAGGGGCGCTTACGTCAGGCGCCGAGTGTCAAATTCCTCAATTCTTCAGTTCCCCCTGCCGGAACTTCCGCTCCGGCAGCGAATCCGGATCAGGTGGCAGCGATGCCCCGCCGTTGAGCGACAGCTGCATGAATACCGTGTCCAACCAGCGCCCGTGCTTGTAGCCGGAGCCTTCGAGGCGGCCGGAATGACGGAAGCCGAGCTTCTCGTGCAACCTGACCGAGGCGCTGTCGGCGCGGCCATCGCCGATCACCGCGACGATCTGGCGAAAGCCCGCCGCCTCGACCGCCGCGACCAGGCTTTGCATCAGCTTCAGGCCGACACCCTGGCCCTTGGCGTCAGGCGCGACATAGACCGAATCCTCGACGATGAAGCGATAGGCCGGGCGCGGCCGGAAGGCGCCGGCATAGGCATAGCCAAGCACGGCGCCTGCCTTTTCCGCCACCAGATAGGGAAAGCCGCCGGCCGCGAGTGCGGCGAATCGCGTCCCCATCTCGGTGCGGCTAGGCGGCTCCAGTTCGTAGCTCGCCGTGCCGTTGGCAACCGCGTCGGCGTAGATTTCGGTTATGGCGTCGAGGTCGGCCGGGGTCGCCGGCCTGATCGCGATATTGCTCATTCTTTATGCAAGCCTCTTTGGTGCTTTCGATAACAGCAGAGGCCCGCTTAAAAGAAAAGGGCGGCCGTTGGGCCGCCCTTCCAGGAGTCGATGGTCCAATACCGCTTAGCGGCGGTCGCCCATGAACTGGAGCAGGAACATGAAGAGGTTGATGAAATCGAGGTAGAGCGACAGCGCGCCCATGATGGCCTTGCGGCCCGCGACATCGGAAGCGTCGCCCTCGAAATACATCTCCTTGATCTTCTGCGTGTCGTAGGCGGTGAGGCCGGCGAAGACCAGCACGCCAATCGCCGAGACGGCGAAGGTCAGTGCCGACGACTGCAGGAAGATGTTGATCACCGACGCGATGATGATGCCGAACACGCCCATGATCAGGAACGAGCCCATCGCCGACAGGTCGCGCTTGGTGGTGTAGCCGAACAGCGACAGCGCGCCGAAGGCCGCGGCGGTGGCGAAGAAGGTCTGCGAGATGCTGGCCGTGGTGTAGACCAGGAAGATCGACGACAGCGACAGGCCGACCAGACCAGCATAGACCCAGAAGGTGGTCTGCGCGGCGGCGACGCTCATCGACTGGATCCTGAACGACAGGAAGAACACGGCGGCCAGCGGCGCCAGCATGACAACCCAGCGCAGCGGCGAACCGAAGATCGCGTAGCCGAAGGAGGTCAGCATCTCGCCGCTCGGCAGCGTCGCGACGGCCGAAGCCGGATCGGTGGTGGTGGCCAGCATGATCGTGCCGATGGCGGCAAGGCCGGTGATGAGCAGGCCAAGCCCCATCAGATTGTAGACCTTGATCATGTAGGCGCGCAGACCCTGGTCGATGTCGGCGCGGACGCCGGGCACCGCCGACGTCTGATAGTTGCGAATGGGATCAGCCATTGGAAATCCTCGTTGCTTCTGCCCCGTCCGGTGTCGGGCCTCTTGCGGGCCCAGGCGCCGCTGGGGGGCTCCAGCATGCCTGCGCGGAATATGATGGTTATTCGCGTCAAGAACAAGACCGTAACCGGGTGTAACGGTTCGTGACAGGCCAAAATGCCGCTTCGCCGGCCGTTTCGGACGGCATTCTTACCAAGATTTAACCCGGGCAGGCGGCGCCCGCCGGCGAATCAGAGGTTTCGCAGCACGGGTGCCGCCTTGTGGCCGAGCACCCGCCAGGTGCCGGCAAGGCCGATGCCGACCGTGATCACCAGCGAAAAGGCAATCGTCGCCACCGCCACCTCGGGCATGAAATGCGATGGCAGCGTCATGATGCGTGCGACCACGAACCAGGCGGCGGCGCTGCCGGCGGCGAGCGCGAAGATGGCGGTGGCCAGTCCGATCAGCATGTATTCCAGAGAGAATGCCGTGATCAGCGTTCGCCGGGTGGCGCCCAACGTCTTCAGCACCACAGCGTCGTGGATGCGCGCCCGGTTGCCGGCGGCAAGCGCGCCGGCAAGCACCAGAACCGAGGCGATCAGCGCCACGCCGGCCGCCGCCCGGATCGCCGTGCCGAGCTGGCCGACCAGCCGGTTGACGATGTCGAGTGCGTCCTTGACCCGCACCGTCGTCACGGCGGGGAAGGCGCGGGTGACGGCGTTGAGGACGCGCGCGTCGTCGGCCGCCGAGGCGTTCTTTTCGGTGAGCGTGGCTATCCAGCCATGCGGGGCGCCGGCGAATGTGTTGGGCGAGAACACCATGACGAAATTGATGCCCATCGTCTCCCACTCGACCTGGCGGAAATTGGCGATGCGGGCGGTGACATTGCGGCCGAGCACATTGACGGTGATGGTGTCGCCGAGCTTCAGCCCGATTTCCTTGCCTTCCTTGTCGGAAAACGAAACCAGCGGCTCGCCGGCATAGTTGTCGGGCCACCATTTGCCCTCTGTCAGCGTCGCGTTTTTCGGTTGCCTGGTGTCGTAGGTCAGGCCGCGATCTCCCTTCAGCACCCAGGCGCCCTCGGCCGGCACCTTGACCTTGTCGACATCGACGCCGTTGAGAGCCATGACCCGGCCGCGCAGCATCGGCACCTTGGCCAGCGTTCCCCGCGGCACCTCCTTCGCCACCAGCGAGGAGAACGCATCGACTTCGCTGCCCTGGATGTCGACGAAGAAGAAGTTCGGCGCCCGCCCCGGCAGGCTGCCGGAGATCTGGCGCCTGAGATTCCCGTCAATCAGCGCCAGTGTCACCAAGAGCGTCAGCCCAAGCCCCAGCGACAGCACCACGGACGGCGTCAGCGCCCCGGGCCGGTGGATGTTGCCGATGGCGAGCCTGAGCGCGACAAAGCGCACGCGCGGGCTTTTCCTGGCTGCCCATTGCACCAGTCCGCCGACGAGACGCAGCACCAGGAAAGCAAAAACGGTGGCGCCGACGAAGATCGAGGCGATGCGCTGGTCGCCCGAAAACAGGATCGCCAGCGCTGCCAGGAAAAGCGCGATGCCGAGCGCGCAAACGACATAGACGGGGCGCGGCAGGCCCCGGCCTTCCAGTCCCATCTCCCGGAACAGCGCGGTTGCCGGCACGTCACGGGCGCGACCGAGCGGCAGCAGCGCGAAGGCCAGCGTCACCAGCAGGCCGAACAGGGCCGCCATGGCGAGCGCGCCGGGATAGAAGCCGCCCTGCGCCGGCACCGGAATGACCGACTGAAGCGCGGCACTCGCCGCGAACGGCATCAGCGCCCCGAGCACCAGGCCGAGCACGATGCCAAGTGCCGCGATGATCAGGATCTGCCCGAGGTAGACGGCAAAGACGAAGCCGCCGGACGCCCCCAGGCTCTTGAAGGTGGCGATGACGCCGCGCTTGCCGTCGAGATAGGCGCGCACCGCATTGGCGACGCCGACGCCGCCGACCACCAGCGCGGTGAGCCCGACCAGCGTCAGGAACTGCGAGAAGCGTTCGATATTGGAGGATAACGCCGGTGCGGCGTTGCTGCGCGTGCGGATCGACCAGCCGGCCTGCGGAAAATCCTTGGCCGCCTGGTCCTGGATGGCCTTGAGCCGCGCCTCGTCGGCACCGGCGGGCAGCCGGACCTTGTAGGCGTTCTCGACCAGGCTGCCAGGCTGGATCAGCCCAGTGGCGGCCAGGCCCTCGGTCGAGATCATCAGCCTTGGCGCGAAGCCGAACCCGTCGGAGACCGCGTCGGGCTCGGCCACCAGCCTGGCGCGCAGTTCGAACGTGGCGGTGCCGAGCTTCAGCCGGTCGCCGATCTTGACATGCAGCCGTTCGAACAAGAGATCGGGTGCCGCGGCGCCGAAAACGCCGAACTGCCTGCCGAACAGTTCCTGCTTCGTCAGCACCGGTTCGGTTTCCAGCGCGCCATAGAGCGGATAGGCCTCGTCGACAGCCTTGGCCTCGACCAGCGCCTGGTCGGATCCGTCAGCCAGGCGCGCCATCGAGCGCATGCCGGCGGTATGCGAAACCACGCCCAGCCCGTCGAGAAAGCCAAGTTCTGCCTGGCTGGCGTCGCGCTGGTTGATCTGGAAGCGAAGATCGCCGCCGAGCAGCGTCTGGCCCTGATCGGCGACACCGGCGGTGATGGAGCGGGCCACCGAATTGACGCCGCCGATAGCCGCCACGCCGAGCGCGATGCAGGCGAGGAAGATGAGGAAGCCGGACAGGCCGCCGCGCATCTCGCGCAGCGAAAAGCGGATGGCAAGCTTCAAGGTCCGCGCCGGCGGCATCAGGCGGTGACCCTGACCGGCGGCGGGGCCTCGATCCGGCCGGAGCGCATCGAAACCTGGCGCGAGCAGCGCGCCGCGAGCGCCGGATCATGGGTCACCAGCACCAGCGTCATGCCGCGTTCGGCGGCCTTGGCGAACAGCAGATCGGCGACCTGCCGCCCCGTCGCCTGATCGAGGTTGCCGGTCGGCTCGTCGGCGATCAGGATGCGCGGCGATGGTGCCAGCGCCCGGGCGATCGCCACGCGCTGCTGCTCGCCGCCGGAGAGCTCGCCGGGATAATGGGTGACGCGGTCGCTGAGGCCGACGGCCGCCAGTTCCCGCTCCGCCACCGAGAAGGGATCGGCGTGGCCGGCCAGTTCCAGCGGCACGGCGACATTTTCGAGCGCCGTCATATTGGGGATGAGGTGGAAGGACTGGAACACGATGCCAATGTTTCGGCCGCGAAACGAAGCGATCTGGTCCTCGCTTTTACCGTTGAGCAGCTCGCCGGCAATGCGCACCGTACCGGAATCGACCCGCTCCAGCCCTGCCAGCACCATCAGCAATGTCGACTTGCCGGACCCCGACGGACCGACGATACCCGTCGCCTCGCCGCGCGCGACGTCGAGGCTGACGCCCTTCAATACATGAACCGACGAAGCGCCTTCGCCGAGTGTCAGGGATATGTCTTTCAGCGCGATGACGGCTTCTGTCAAAATGAAAGCGTCCTATATGGAAAGGGAGGCTCTGCCTGTCGGAAGCCATCGCCGGAAGAATTCTCTGTCATATGGGGCCTGCCGCATGTCTTTCAAACGCCGCTTTGCCGCAGGCCTGGTCGTTTTCCTCGCCATCTGCGGCGGCATCTCGTCGGCGCGCGCCGCGCCTTTCAAGATCGTCGGCTTCGGTGACAGCCTGATGGCGGGGTACGGCCTTGGCCCGGGCGAGGGCTTTACCGACAAATTGCAGGCAGCACTTCGCGCCAAGGGCCATGACGTCGTCGTCGCCAATGCCGGCGTCTCCGGCGACACCTCCAGCGGCGGCCTGGCGCGGCTCGACTGGTCGGTGCCTGACGGCACGCAGCTGGTGATCCTCGAACTCGGCGCCAACGACATGCTGCGCGGCGTCGCGCCCGACATCACCAAACGGAACCTGGACGAGATGCTAGGCAAGCTCAAAGAGCGCAAGATTGCCGTGCTGCTGGCCGGCATGCGGGCGGCGCCCAATCTCGGCGCCGACTACCAGAGCGCCTTCGACGCCATCTTTGCTGACCTGGCCGGCAAATACGATGTTCCGCTCTATCCGTTCTTCCTCGACGGCGTCGCTGGCCAGCCCGGCCTGCAGCTCGAGGACGGCCTGCATCCGAGTGCTCGCGGCGTCGACCTGATGGTGGAACGCATCCTGCCCACCGTCGAGAAGGCCATGGCGGCCGCGCCAGGCGGATCGTGACGTCGGATGGAACCGGTTCCGCTGCGGAAGCTTTAGATTGCATCTAGATTGCATCCGGGACCAACAAACCACTTGCTCCATTTGATTATCGATGATTCGCTAGGGATGACAGTTTCGATTCGAGGAAGGGAGGCTCTTCATGCCGCGTCTTTTCACCGCCCTCGAAATTCCGCGTGATGCCGCCCTTTCGCTGTCCCTGCTCCGGGGCGGCCTGCCCGGGGCCCGCTGGATCGACGTCGAAAACTACCATCTGACGTTACGCTTCATCGGCGACGTCCAGGGCCATGTCGCCGACGAGATCGCCAACGCGCTCGACCGGGTGCACCGTCCTTCCTTCTCGCTGACGCTGTCGGGTGTCGGCGCTTTCGGCCAGAAGAAGCCGCATGCGGTGTGGGCCGGCGCTTCGCCCTCGCCCGATATGGCGGCTCTTCAGGCCGAAATCGAGCGCATCTGCCAGCGGCTCGGCATTCCCGCCGATCCGCGCAGGTTCATGCCGCATGTGACGCTGGCGCGGCTGCGCAATTCGAGCCCGCTCGACGTCGCCCAATATCTGTCGGCGCGCGGCAATTTCTCGACGCTGCCGTTCCGCATCGGCCGTTTCGTGCTGATGTCGTCGCGCGATTCGGTGGGTGGCGGCCCCTATATTGTCGAGGAGGCATGGCCGCTGTCCGGCGTCGATACGCGTGCCGCCAGCCGTGTCGCCAGCACCTCCGACGCCTCGCGGATCATGCGATAGACCTCGGCAAACGCTTGCTGGTCCTCATAGTAGGGGTCCGGTACATCGCGCGGCCTTCCCTCGGCGAATTCCAGGAACAGGTGGATACGGTCGCGCACCGCCGCCGGCGCCAGCGCCTTCAGGTCGGCGACGTTGGACCGGTCCATGCCGAAGATCAGGTCGAAGCGGTGAAAATCCTCCGGCATGATCTTGCGCGCCCGCTGCCGCGAGATGTCGATGCCGTGGTGAGACGCGATGGCGATCGAGCGCGGGTCGGGAGCGGAGCCGACCTCCCAGCCGCTGGTCGCGGCCGAATCGAGCACGATATCGCCGCCATATCCGCGCTCCGCCAGCACGGCGCCAAGAATGCCTTCGGCCAGCGGCGACCGACAGATGTTGCCGAGGCAGACGAAAAGAATGGAATTTATGGGCTTCGCGATCATGGATCCGGCGCTATGGTGACGACTTCAGCCCAATAGCACGGGAAGCGGACATGACGAGAGAGAAACTGGGCAGGGAGGCCGCCGAAGCAGCGCTCACAGGGCTTGATGGCTGGGCACTGGCGGACGACGGCGCCTCGATCGGCCGCACCTTCACCTTCGCCAATTTCTCCGAAGCCTTCGCCTTCATGACCAGGGTGGCGCTGACCGCCGAGAAGATGGACCACCATCCCGATTGGTCGAATGTCTACAAGACCGTCAGCGTGACCCTGAACACGCATGACGCCGGCGGCGTGACGGCGCTCGACATCGAATTGGCGAAGAAGATGAACCGCTATTTCGGCGGCTGAACACGGGCTGTCCAACGTCCAGGCCCGGCGCGGACCCGGCAAATCGGCGCCCGCATCTTGCAGCCGGGTTAAGCTTTCACCACATTTTGATCGGCGGACGTGCGCTGAGACGCGCATGAGGCCCGCGAGGAGAGATTGATGGCGCAAGAATCCGGTTTTGATTTCTTCGGCTTTGGCGACAAGCTGGCCGGCGAAGGCGAAGTGCGCGAAAAGTTCTGGCGCACGGCCAGGAAGGCCGCTCGGCAGATTCCGTTCATGGAAGATGTCGTCGCCGCCTATTACTGCGCCATGGACAAGAAGACGCCGCTGCGCGCCAAGGGCATATTGGTGGCCGCGCTCGGCTATTTCGTCCTGCCGGTCGACCTCATCCCCGACTTCATCTTCGGTCTCGGCTTCACCGACGACATCGCCGTGCTGACCGCCGCGATCACCGCCGTCAGCTCACGCCCGCGCACCGGCAAGCCGCCAAGGACGCCATCGCCGATAAGAGCTGAAGTCCCGCCGGCCGAATCCCGCCGCGACGGCTCGACCGCTGGACAGGGGCGTTCAGCGGCGGGTTAGAAGTCAAACTCTTGCCGTTTTCGTGGCCTCCAAGTCGCCAAAGGGACACCGAGCCGGCCGCTGACAAGGCGGCGGCGCGGAAATGGCGGCGGTTTCCTGGGGTGAAGGTCCTTTTCTCTTGGGAAATTCACCGTTTGGTAACCCAGATTAAATCAAAATGAAGCGACGGCAGGACGCCACGCGGCCCGCCTCCGCACCATTTGGAATACGGGAAAAACGATGCGCGGATTGATTGCACTAGTTTCGAGCCTGGTCCTGGCGGCCTCGGCGGCGCCGGCGCTGGCGCAGCAGGCGACCAAGATCGGCCAGCACAATGCCTGGGGGACCTACAGCTACCAGGCTTCGGGCGGCAAGGTCTGCTACGTGCTGACCGTGCCGACCGACAAGCAGCCGCCGACGCTCGACCATGGCGACATGTTCTTCTTCGTCAGCCAGCGGCCCGGCCAGCAAGTGTCCTATGAGCCTCAGTTCATCGCCGGCTACAATTTCCAGGAAGGTTCCAAGGCCACCGTCACCATCGACAAGAAGAGCTTCTCGATGTTCACGCGCGGCAAATCGGCCTGGGTCGAGAACGCGGCGGAAGAGCCAGTGCTGATCGCCGCGATGAAGACCGGAACCGACATGAAGGTGTCGGCGAAGTCGGGCCGCGGCAATCCCACGAACTATGTCTTCTCGCTTAAGGGCATTTCGGCGGCGCTGTCCTCGATCGCCAAGTGCAAATAGGCCATCTTCGTTTTTGAACCGAAGGCCGGGCCGTAACGCCCGGCCTTTGCTTTTTCAGCCCAGCCCTGATTCCGGTGCGGCCTCCGCCCGCCGCCGCCGGATCGCCTCGGCGATGAACACCCGCGACAGGGCGTGATAAAGCGGCTCGTGCGAGATCAGCCGCGCCGTGCCGTAGCCCAGCATCGAAGCCAGCATCAGGCCGATGACATTGTCGTGATTGCCGGTCATTTCGAGGATGATGACGAAAGCCGTCATCGGCGCTTGCACGACGCCGGCGAAATAGCCCGCCATGCCGAGCAGGGCCGCGACGCCCGCGCTGCTCCCGAACATCAGGCCGAGCGAGCTGCCGATGCCGGCGCCGACCGCCAGCGAGGGCGCGAAGATGCCGCCGGGAATGCCTGAGATCATCGACAGCAGGCCGGCCGCGAATTTCTCGGCAAAGAAGAACCAGGGCAGCGGCATGCCTTCGACCGCGCTGCGCGCCTGCGCGTAGCCGGTGCCGAAGGTCAGCCCGCCCGAGGCGATACCGATCACCGCGACCGCCAGTCCGCAGATCGCGGCCACCAGCAGCGCGCGCCACAGCGGCTGCAGCGCGTTCCAGCGTCGGATACGCCGCGTCGCCTTCAACGCCAGCAACGAGAACAAGGCGCCAAAGCCGCCGCCGATGACGCCGCAGGCGATCACCAGCGGCCAGTCGACGGCAAACGAGATCGTCTCCTTGGACACGCCGAAATACGTGTAATTGCCGAGCACGCCGAGCGAGGCGAGGCCGGCCAGGATGACCGCCGTCAGCACCAGCCCGTTGGTGCGCGCCTCATAGGTGCGGCCCATTTCCTCGATGGCGAAGACGATGCCGGCGAGCGGGGTGTTGAACGCCGCCGCGATGCCCGCCGCCGAGCCGGCCAGGATCAGGCCGCGCGCCTGCGCCATGCCGCCCCAGCGCGCCGCCTGCAGCATCAGCGACGCGCCGACCTGCACGGTCGGTCCCTCGCGGCCGATCGAAGCGCCGCAGAACAGGCCGACGATGGTGAGCGCGATCTTGCCCACCACCAGCCTGAGCGACAGGATATGGCTGCGGTCGTCATCGTCGCGCAGGTGGCGGGCGGCGATCGCCTGCGGAATGCCGCTGCCTTGCGAGCCCGGGAAGAAGGCGTGCGCCAGCCAGGCGCACAGGACAAAGCCGAACGGCGTGATCGCCAGCGGCAGATAGAAAGGCCAGCCGCCGTCATTGCCGATCACGACATGAAACAGCGCCTGCGCCTTGTCGGCCAGCACGGCAAAGAGCACGCTGATCAGGCCGATCGAGATCGCACCGGCCCAGAACACCAGACGTGGCTGCCAGACGCGGCGCGAGGCCCACATGGCGCGCGAACGCCGCAGCATGGGGTGTTTTCGCGATTGGCCGGCCATGTCTATCCTCGGGGGGAAAACCCAGCCCTAACACAGGCATGACGCCGATCAAGTGTGAGTCTGCCGATCGGACGGGATCAAAAAGCCCACCGTCGCGGTTGTGTCCCTTTGAACAAGGAGCCCGCAGTCATGAGCTATGTCAGATTCGCCGCGATGATCCTGGTTTCCATGGTCCTCATGTACGGGCTCATGTACCTGAACACCTATGCGCTGGATCATGTTTTCTTCAGCCAGACCCGGGTGTGGATGGCCATCGTAATGGGCGCCGCCATGGCCGTCGTCATGATCGGCTTCATGTGGGGGATGTACGGGAGCGTGGCCGCGAATGTAGGCATCGTCATCGGCGGCATGCTGGTATTCGCTGGCGCCTTGTGGCTGGTCAGAAGCCAGGAAACCGTGAGCGACGTCTCTTACATGAAGGCCATGATCCCGCACCACTCGATCGCGATCATGACCAGCGAACGCGCCCATATCCGCGACCCGGAGGTGCGAAAGCTGGCGGACGGCATCATCGACGCCCAGGTGCGCGAGATCACGCAAATGAAGCGTCTGATCGCGCGGCTCGACGCCAATCCCGTGGCGGCCGGCGCTCCCGACCTGCCGTCCTACCGAGCCCGCGGGGCCGCGCCGCCACCGCCGGAAACCGACCAGAGCACCGGGATCGATACGCTCTCCATCGACAGGTAGGCGCGGGGATGGACGCGCGGAATATGGAAGCCGCTCGTCCCGCCGGCCTCCAAGCCGGCGGGAACATCCTTGCGGGATCGTCACATAGCCATTTTTTCACATTCGGCCTGGGCCTTCTTGGTCGAGGTGTCGATCATGTAGGCTTTGCCCTTGGCGTCGGTCATCATCATCATGCAGTGCTTGATCGGCTTGGCCATCTTCATCATGTCGGCGCCCATCTTCGCGTCCGGCGTCATGGTGCCCATATGCCCGTCGGGCATGATCGCCGTCACTTGTCCGCCTTTCATCATGCTCATGGTGCCCATCGCGTCCTCGGCAAACGCCTGCGAGGCGCAAAGCGCGGCGAAGCCGGCAACGACGGCGAGCTTGATCGATTTCATCCTGCATACTCCCATTCTGTAGGGGCACAGTTGCCCCATTCAGGGTTCGAAGGCGCGATGGGGATCGTTACGCCAACACGACTAAGTGATCGCCGCCAACGACATCGTCCTTCACGGGGACGGTGGCGATCGGGACACCGACGACGGACCCCAGTTTGGCGTGCACGGCATGACTTCGCGCTCAACCTGTGCTATGCGCCGCGCTTCATATCGGGCCGATGGATGAAATCGGCCGCAAACCGCTTATATCTGTGCAACCATGACCCTTTCACTCGACCTTACCGCCGAAGGCGCCCGTGACGCCTTGCGCGGCCGTGCCGCGCGGACCGAAAAGCCATCGCTGATCGGTCTCACGCGGACGGAACTCGCCGCCGCTCTTGTCGAATCCGGCACCGTGCCGGAGCGCCAGGCAAAGATGCGCGCCCAGCAGCTCTGGCACTGGATGTATGTGCGCGGCGTTTCCGACTTCGCCGGCATGTTCAACATCTCCAAGGATCTGCGCGCCGAACTCGACAAGCATTTCACCGTCGCCCGGCCCGAGATCGTCGAGGAGCAGATTTCCGCCGACGGCACGCGAAAGTGGCTGTTCCGCTTTCCGCCCCGCGGCGCCGGCCGGCCGGTCGAGATCGAGACCGTCTATATCCCCGAGGAAGGCCGTGGCACGCTCTGCATCTCCTCGCAGGTCGGCTGCACGCTGACCTGTTCGTTCTGCCACACCGGCACGCAGAAGCTGGTGCGCAACCTGACCGCGGAAGAAATCCTGGCGCAGTTGCTCACCGCGCGCGACCGGCTCGGCGACTTCCCCGACCGCGACACGCCGGATGGCGCCATCGTGCCGGCCGAGGGCCGGAAAGTGTCCAACATCGTCATGATGGGCATGGGCGAGCCGCTCTATAATTTCGAGGCGGTGAAGAAGGCGCTGCTGATCGCCTCCGACGGCGACGGCCTGTCCCTGTCGAAGCGTCGCATCACGCTGTCGACCTCCGGCGTCGTGCCCGAGATTTTCCGCACCGGCGAGGAGATCGGCGTCATGCTGGCGATCTCGCTGCATGCGACCAACGACGATCTGCGCGACCTTCTGGTACCGATCAACAAGAAGTATCCGCTGAAGGAGCTGATCGCCGCCTGCCGCGCCTATCCCGGCCTCTCCAACGCCAAGCGCATCACCTTCGAATATGTGATGCTGAAGGACGTCAACGATTCCATCGAGGACGCCAAGGGGCTGATCAAGCTGCTCAAGGGGATTCCGGCCAAGATAAACCTGATCCCGTTCAACCCGTGGCCGGGCACCAACTACCAGTGCTCGGACTGGGAGACGATCGAGAAGTTCGCCGACTACATCAACAATGCCGGCTATGCCTCGCCGATCCGCACGCCGCGCGGCCGCGACATCCTGGCCGCCTGCGGCCAGCTGAAGTCGGAATCGGAACGCATGCGCAAGGTCGACCGGCTGGCGCTGGAAGCCATGATGATCGCGGGGCACGGCGAGGTGTGAGCCGTCTCGCCGCCGGCCTCACACGCTTCGCCATGATTGCGGTCGGCTACCTCGCCGCCGTGCTCACCTCGATCCTGGTGCCGGTGTTGCTGATCGTTCTTCTGGCAGGGATCGAGGACGGCAACTGGTCGATCATTTTCACATTCGACTGGCTGGCCTCCTTCCCGCTCGCCGTGTTGACCGTGGCGATCTGCGCGCTGCTGATCGTCGGCCCGGCGATCTTCGTCGCCGAACGGCTGGCTCTGCGAGGATGGTTCTACTTCGCCGTCACGGGCGCGGTCACGTCGATCGCCTTTGGTGTTTTTGTGCCGGGCTCCGCCGGAGGCTTCGTTTTCAATCCGGGCTTCCTAGGTTTTCTGGCCGCCGCCGGCATTGCCGCCGGCTGGGTCTACTGGCTTCTGGCTGGACGCAGCTCCGGTCGTCTCACGGGCCGTGATCCCCGATGAACCGTCTCGTCGCCTGCATCGTGCGCTTCGCCATCATCCTATTCGGTTATGCCATCGCCTCGCTGGCGGCGAGCGCCTTCCTCAACATCCTGTTCCTGGCCTCGCTCGGCTACGCGCCGGCGCAAGCGCATCCGGCGGCAACGGCATCGCTCTATTTTTCAATTCCCTTCGTCGCCCTGTTCGTCGCCTATTTCGGCTTCATGCCGGCGGCGATCGTCATCCTGATTGCCGAAATCCTCGGCCGGCGCGACTGGTTATTCTACGCGCTCGCCGGCGCGGTGGTGGCGGGGGTTTTCCTAGGCCTCGTCGACAATGTCCGCGATTCCCCTTTCGCGGTCACCGAAGCCAGCGCCATCATGGCGGTGCTCGGTGGCGGCATGGTCGGCGGGATCTTCTATTGGCTTGCCGCCGGGCGCTGGGCGGGAAGCTGGTGGAAGGTCTCTACTTCGCCTGGGCCGTCAGGATCTTGAGCGCGAACGCCGAGAACACGCCGGCGAAGAGATAGTCGACCACCCGCGTCACACGGGGGCTGGCTTTCATCGCCGCCGAGAATTTTTCCGCCGCCAGCACCATCGGTACCGTCACCGGGATCGACAGCACGATGAACATGGAGCCGAGGAAGAACAGCTTCCCCGGCGCGTTCGGATCGTGCGCGGAGACGAATTGCGGCAGGAAGGTCATGAAGAACAGGATGATCTTCGGGTTGAGCAAATTGACGCCGAGTCCCGCCGCCCAGCTGCGCAACAAGGAAATCCGCGGGCCGGTCTTCTTTTCCGGCGAGAAAGCCGAGCCCTTGGCGATCGCCTGCCAGGCGAGGAAGACGAGATAGCCGGCGCCAAAGATCTTCAGCACGAAGAAAGCCATCGGCGAGGCGACGATCAGCGCCGAGACGCCAACCACCACCAGCGTGGTGTGGATCAGCGTGCCGCACAGCGCGCCGGCCATTGAGGCAAAGCCGGTGGCGCGGCCCTGGCTCAGCGTGCGCGACACGAACAGCGTCATGTCGGGGCCTGGCGTGATCGCCAGGATCACGGTGGCGATGGCGAACTGGATCAGCGTGGTGGTGTCGGGAATGAAGGACATGGCAGGCCCCGGGGGAACGCGTCGGCTATACAGGACCCGTCTCGCCGGCGCCAGATGGGGCCAGCGCGTCCTCCGGTGGAGTTGGAGCGGTTCGGCCAGTTTCGCCAGCTTACATTTCGCAGCTTACAGGCGGCGTTCTTGAGCGCCTGGTGACCGGCGGCATGGCCCGGGGATCGGTCCTCCCGATCAAGCCCGGCGTCGCACTGCCGCGCTGGATCAGCAACCTTGCGCCGCGTGCGCTTGCTCGCTTTGCCGTTCCTGCTAAAAGGCGCTCCGACAATCCGTGACGCCTTGCCTCAGGCGTCCGCTTTTCCACGGAGCAGAAATGTCCAAATTCAAAGACGTCAAGAAGGTCGTGCTCTCCTATTCCGGCGGCCTCGACACATCCATCATCCTTAAATGGCTGCAGACCGAACTCGGCGCCGAAGTCGTCACCTTCACCGCCGACCTCGGCCAGGGCGGCGAGCTGGAGCCGGCGCGCCGCAAGGCCGAGATGATGGGCATCAAGGACATCCGCGTCGTCGACGTACGCGAGGAATTCGTCGCCGACTTCGTCTTCCCTATGTTCCGCGCCAACACCGTCTATGAAGGCACCTATCTCCTGGGCACCTCGATCGCGCGGCCGCTGATCTCCAAGCACCTGGTCGAGATCGCCAGGGAAACCGGCGCCGACGCCATCGCGCATGGCGCCACCGGCAAGGGCAACGACCAGGTCCGTTTCGAGCTTTCGGCCTATGCGCTCAACCCCGACATCAAGGTCATCGCGCCGTGGCGCGACTGGTCGTTCAAATCGCGCACCGACCTGATGAACTTCGCCGAACAGCACCAGATCCCGGTGCCGAAGGACAAGAGGGGCGACGCACCGTTCTCGGTCGACGCAAATCTGCTGCACTCGTCCTCCGAGGGCAAGGTGCTGGAAGACCCATGGAGCGAGCCGCCGGAATTCGTGCATCAGCGCACCGTGTCGCCGATGGACGCGCCGGATGCCGTCACCGAGATCGAGATCGAATTCCTGAAGGGCGACCCGGTCGCGCTCAACGGCAAGAAGCTGTCGCCGGCCACCATGCTGGCGGCGCTCAACGATCTCGGCCGCGACAATGGCATAGGCCGGCTCGACCTGGTCGAGAACCGTTTCGTCGGCATGAAATCGCGAGGCGTGTATGAAACGCCGGGCGGCACCATCCTGATCGTGGCCCATCGCGCCATTGAATCGATCACGCTCGACCGGGGTGCCGCGCACCTCAAGGACGAGTTCATGCCGCGCTACGCGGAGCTCATCTACAACGGCTTCTGGTTCTCGCCCGAGCGCCTGATGCTGCAGGCGATGATCGACAAGAGCCAGGAAGACGTCGAAGGCACGGTGCGGCTGAAGCTCTACAAGGGCAATGTCATGGTCACCGGCCGCAAATCTGGGAAGACGCTCTATTCCGACGCGCTGGTCACCTTCGAGGACGACCGTGGCGCCTATGACCAGAAGGACGCCGCCGGCTTCATCCGCCTCAATGCGCTGAGGCTGCGGACATTGGCCGCGCGCAACCGCAACAGCTAGACGGAATGCGCTGTCTCGGTCGATGCCCGGTGCCGCTGCTCTTTCTGGCGGCGCCGGTCATGGCTGGGGACTTCGCGCCCACCTCCCTGGACCTCGCCGCCCTCATCGAATGCAGGGCCGATCTGCCGGCGTATAATGGTCTTGCCCTCTGGCTGGGCGGTGAGCCAGACGCGGCGCAGACCCTTGGCTGGAAGGAGGTCGCTTCCGGCAATCCCTTCCTGCGGCAGTATCGATTGCCGGTCCCGGTCCATGTCTTCGGGCGCGAGACCGCGACGATCGTCTTTACCGCGACAGGGCCGATGGCCGTGCTTGATGGCATCGCAGCGCCGGACCTCGCCCGCCAGCTCGACGTCCCGGCGACGGTCTCGACGCCGGACAAGTTCCTCGGCGAGAAGGTCATGGCCGAAAGCAGCGAGGACGCCGGCGGCGTGAGCCTTGCCACGCGCATCACGCTCAACGTCTCGACCGTCGAGTCCCACCCCGGCAGGACGCTGGCCGGCTGCTCCTATGCGCTCGACGTGAAATGAAAAACCCGGCGCGGAGCCGGGTTTTTCGTTCAATGGCCGTGCGGATCGATCAATCGGCGTCGATCGCGGTGGCGATGCGGGCGATGGCCTGCTGATAGACGCTTGCCGAATTCCAGCCGGCGATCGCGCCCATATTCGACTGCGCGCTGGCGCCAGCCCGCCAGCCGTGACCCTTGAGGAAGTTGGCGGTGGACGCCAAAGCGATCGCCTTGTCGCGCAGGTTTCCGCTGCCGACCGCATACTTCAAGACATTTCCGGGCAGGAACTGCGTGTGGCCGATCTCGCCATGCATGGCGCCGACCGACGAGGCGGTCAACGCTCCGCGATCAACCAGCTTCAGGGCCGCGATGGCATGCGGGTGAAAATAGTCGGGCCGGCGGCAATCATAGGCAAGCGTCACAATGGCGGAGACTGTGTTCTGGTTGCCCATGGAAGCACCGAAGCCGGTTTCCATGCCCCAGATGGCGAGCAGCACGCCCGGCGACACGCCGTAGTTGGCTTCAATCTGGTTGAACAGCGCCGCGTTCGACTTCTTCAGCGAACGGCCCTTGGAGATGATCGCCGACCCGCCGCGGCGTTTCATGAAATCGTCCACCGAGCCGCTGAAAGCCTTGTGGATGGCGCGGTCGGCGGAGATCGTCCTTGTTGCGTAGGTCGCGCCGGCCAGAGCAGCCAGACCCCTCGACCCGACACCTTCGGACTTGGCCTCGGCGGCGAAGTCCTGTTTCCAGGCGTCGAAGCCGGCGCCGGTCTTGCCGCAGCTGGCCGCCGCTTGCGCGCCGGTTGCCAGCCCCAGCACCGCCACCACCGCCGCCGCTAAAATCCTACCCTTGGCACGAAATGCCATGTTGTTCTCCTGGTTGCCTGATTCACGTCCCGTTTGCGAATTTGCCAGCGAAACGCGCATTTGTCACCGTCTGTGGCGCGATGCTGGCGAATGCCGGGGAATTTGCCTACGATCAAGTGATTATTATGGCGAGTGGCAGGCATGGAAGATGTTGATGCCGCCCATGGACCGGGGCAGGCGCGCCTGGACCGGCGAAGCAAAATAGTCGCGATGGACCGCGGAACACCGGCCGGGGGTTAGCGTTTGGGCACGGGCCGCCATGCATCCCTTTCAGATGAATCATACATCCCTTCTGACGAATTGAGACCGAGATGAAACTTTTCGACTGCCCGCATTGCGGCCACCGTCTCTATTTCGAGAATGCCCAGTGCCTGAACTGCAGCAGTCTCGTGCTTTATGATCCCGAGGGCGCGCGCTTTGTCTTGTCCGGCGTCGACGGCGCGATCCAGTGCACCAATGCCGACGAATGCGCCTGCAACTGGATGGCCGAGCCGGGACAGGTCTTCTGCCGTGCCTGCGTGCTGAACCAGCTGATCCCCGATCTCTCGGTCGACGGCAATCGCCGCCGCTGGATTCGCGTCGAGGCGGCGAAGAAGCGCGCCATCTATTCGCTGCTCGCCTTCGGCCTGCCGGTGGCGCCCAAGCAGAGCCCGACGGACGAGATCGGGCTGGCCTTCGACTTCCTCGCCGATCCGATCGGCGGCGGCCCGGGCGGCGAACGGATTCTCACTGGTCACGACAACGGCCTGATCACGCTGAACGTCGCCGAAGCCGATTCAGCCGAGCGCGAAAAACGTCGCGTCCAGATGGGTGAGAATTACCGCACGCTGCTCGGCCATTTCCGCCACGAGCTCGGCCACTATTACTGGGACCGCCTGATCCGCGACGATCCGCAAAGGCTGGAAGCGTTCCGCGCCTTGTTCGGCGACGAGCGTGCCGACTACGAACAGGCGCTGAAGGCCTATTACGCCAATGGCGCGGCGCCCGATTGGCAGCAAGACCACATCTCGGCCTACGCCACCTCGCATCCGTGGGAGGACTGGGCCGAGACCTGGGCCCACCACCTGCACATTACCGACACGCTGGAGATGGTCCATGCGCTGAACTTCCCGCTCGGCCGGCTGGAGACGGTGGAGACGAACGAACTGCCGCGGGGCGATACCGGGGGCGAGCCGCAGGCAGCACCCTCGGAGCCCGCCAACACACCCGAGCCCTTCGACAAGATCCTTGCCCGCTGGCTGGTGCTGTCGGAAGCCTCCAATTCGATCAACCGCTGCATGGGCCTACCCGACCTCTACCCCTTCGTCATTTCGAACGCGACCGCGCGGAAACTGGCGTTCGTACACGATCTTCTGACCGGCTTGCCGATGGAGGCCGGAACAAATCGTGAGTTGGCTCGCGCATTTTAGCCGGAACGCATGCGCTGCTGTCCCGTTGTCACCGCCGAGGGACTGTGAAACGGAGAGAACCCATGAAATCCTTATTGTTTCCCGCAATAGCCGGGATGCTGACCGCAATGTCGGGCGCGGCATTGGCCGATACCGCTGTCTCGGCAGTCACCGATCTCAACGTGCGCGCCGGTCCCGGCCCGCAATATCCTGTCATTGGCGTGCTCGCCGCAGGCCAGTCGGCGACGCTCAACGGCTGCATCGAAAACAGCAAATGGTGCACCATCGCCGAAGCCGGCGGCCAGGGCTGGGTCTATTCCGACTACGTCACCGCCGATTTCGGCGGCAGCCGCGTGGTGCTGACGCAGCGCCGCTCCGCCGTTGCCGTGGTCTCGCCGCCGGACGACATCGGCAACTATTCGACCGACTATACCGGTGCGATCATTTCCAGCGATCCGGTGGTTGGCGACTTTCCAGCGCCGCCGGCCGCGGTACGGACCTATGTCGACACCCATCGCCTCGACCCCGTCTATCTCGACGGCGAGGTGGTCACCGGCGCGACCCTGCCCGATACGGTCGAGCTGCGCGAAATTCCTGACTACAACTACCGCTATGTCTATGTGAACGGCCAGCGGGCGCTGATCGATCCGCAGACACGGCGCATCATGTACGTCGTGCGTTGACGCGATGCCGGCGGTCGCCGAAGCGGCCGCCGGCGAAACCTGGATTGGCCCCCGCGGCAGGCTGGCCCGCGCCTGCGTTCCGTGGCAATCGGAGTGCGCGTATTCCTGCTGATATCGATCCGGTTCCCGAAGCCATCAGCTGGATTAAGCAGCGATGGATTGGGATCGAGGACAAGCGTGACGATCGACGACACTGCCTTCGAGCGCTATCGCAACACGCCGAACGCCAGGACGACCTTGCCGCGCCTGTTGCTGGGAACGCTGATCGTCGTCCTGTTCTGGGGCGCCACCACCGCGGCCGTGCTGTTCGGTGGCACCCATGTTTACCTCGCCTGGCAGGGGGCGGCGGCTTCGCCATACGGCATTGAAGGCTTTCTCGCCTCGCCCATTGGCATCCTCTGCGCGCTCGCCTCTTTCGCGGGGATCTGGATCGGCCTGTGGATCGTGATGCGCTGGGTGCATGGCGAGCCGCTGTCGGCGCTGCTTGGCGCCGGCCGCCGCGTAGCGCGACCGGACTTCCTCAAGGGGCTGATCGCGGTGCTGATCACCTCGGCCTTGTCCGAAATCCTGTTCTATCTGCTGCAGCCCGGCATTGCGCGCGGCACGATCAGCCTGTCGTCATGGCTGCTGTTCGCGATCCCAATCGCCACGCTCACCTTGCTGCAGACTTCGTCGGAGGAGGTGCTGTTTCGCGGCTATCTGCTGCGTGGCCTGGCCAATCGGTTCAGAAGCCCGTGCGTCTGGGCGCTGCTGCCCGGCCTGCTGTTCACCTCGCTGCACTGGAGCGGCGGTTCGTCGGCCGCCATCAACGCCAGCGTGCTGGTGTCGATCGCTGCCTTCGCACTGTTTCTGACGCTCGTGGTCTACGCCACCGGCAATCTCGGCGCGGCCCTTGGCGCCCATCTTGGCAACAACCTCACCGGCTTCCTGCTGATCTCGCATCAGGAGAGCTACAATTCCTTCGCCTTGTTCACCGCAAAGCCGCTCGAAGGGCCGGGCTGGATGATATCGGATGCGATCCTCATTGCGCTCATCGGTATTGCCTGCAACCTGCTGACGATTGTCTTGCTGCTGCATCCGCGCTCGCCGCTGAAGGTCACGGCCGAGGTTCCAAACGCCGTGGGTGCTGCTTGATCGCTGCCCGGAAAACATCGCAACACCGGCCTTGCCTTGACTCTCGCGCCAAATTCCTGTCTACAGCCCACCAATTCCGCGACGAGTATCCCTCCGAGCAAGCCGACCAGGATGCCGAAACCTCTTTGAGGCCGAGTGCTGTAAACAGATCCTGGAGGCCAACACCCGGCAGCGCTGTGCGCCCCCGGGTGCTTTTTGGTTTTGGGCTTTTGCTTGGACTGGCTTTTGCTTGGAGACTGGGCGCGAACGCATTACCTCTCGGGCACCATCCGGTGCCAGGGAAAAGGAAAACGAATGTTTGAATCGCTGCAGGAGCGTCTTGGCTCCATCCTGAACGGCCTGACCGGCCGCGGCGCGCTGTCGGAGGCGGATGTCTCGGCAGCGTTGCGCGAGGTGCGCCGTGCGCTGCTCGAGGCCGACGTGGCGTTGGAAGTGGTGCGGTCCTTCACCGACAAGGTGCGCGAGAAGGCCGTCGGCGCCGCGGTGCTGAAGTCGATCAAGCCGGGACAGATGGTCGTCAAGATCGTCCATGACGAGCTGGTCGACATGCTCGGCGCCGAGGGCGTCGCCATCGACCTCAACGCGCCGGCCCCGGTCGTCATCATGATGGTCGGCCTGCAGGGCTCCGGCAAGACCACCACGTCGGCCAAGATCGCCAAGCGGCTGACCGAGCGGCAGAACAAGAAGGTCCTGATGGCCTCGCTCGACACGCGGCGTCCGGCCGCGCAGGAGCAGCTGCGCCAGCTCGGCGAGCAGGTCAAGGTGGCGACGCTGCCTGTTATCGCAGGCCAGAACCCGGTCGATATCGCCAAGCGCGCCGTGCAGGCGGCCAAGCTCGGCGGCCATGACGTCGTCATCCTCGACACCGCCGGCCGCACCCATATCGACGAGCCGCTGATGGTCGAGATGGCCGACATCAAGAAGGTGTCGAGCCCGCACGAGATCCTGCTGGTCGCCGATTCGCTGACCGGCCAGGACGCCGTCAACCTGGCGAAAAGCTTCGACGAGCGCGTCGGTATCACCGGCCTGGTCCTGACCCGCATGGACGGCGACGGCCGTGGCGGTGCCGCGCTGTCGATGCGCGCCGTCACCGGCAAGCCGATCAAGCTGATCGGCACCGGCGAAAAGATGGATGGGCTGGAGGAATTCCACCCCAAGCGGATCGCCGACCGCATCCTGGGCATGGGCGACATCGTCTCGCTCGTCGAAAAAGCCGCCGAGAACATCGATGCCGAGCAGGCGGCGGCGATGGCCAAGAAGATGCAGTCGGGCAAGTTCGACCTGAACGACCTCGCCCAGCAGCTTCAGCAGATGTCGAAGATGGGCGGCATGGGCGGCATCATGGGCATGATGCCCGGCATGGGCAAGATGAAGGACCAGATGGCCGCCGCCGGCCTCGACGACAAGATGTTCGGCCGCCAGCTCGCGATCATCTCCTCGATGACCAAGGCCGAGCGCGCCAATCCCGACATTCTCAAGCACTCGCGCAAGAAGCGCATCGCCGCTGGCTCCGGCACCGATGCCGCCGAGATCAACAAGCTCCTGAAGATGCATCGCGGCATGGCCGACATGATGAAGGCGATGGGCGGCAAGGGCAAAGGCGGCGGCCTGATGCGCGGCATGATGGGCGGCCTTGCCTCCAAGATGGGCCTTGGTGGTTTGGGGGGCGGCATGATGCCCGGCGGCATGGGCGGCATGCCCGATCTGTCGAAGATGGACCCCAAGCAGCTCGAAGCCTTGCAGAAGCAGGCGCAGGCCGCCGGCCTCGGCGGCATGAAGGGCCTGCCCGGCGGTCTTCCCGGCGGCGGCTTGCCCGGCCTACCCGGCGGCATGAAGCTTCCCGGCCTTGGCGGCGGTGGTGGCCTGCCCGGTCTCGGCAAGAAAAAGTGAGGACGCTATGAACGAAGAAAAGGACATGGCCGACGCCCGCACCATCCTGGCCGGCTACCGCGCGTCGATCGACAACATCGACGCGGCCCTCATTCACATGCTGGCCGAGCGCTTCCGCTGCACCAAGGCGGTTGGCGTGCTCAAGGCCGAGCATGGCCTGCCGCCGGCCGACCCGGCGCGCGAGCAGCAGCAGATCGCCCGCCTGCGCCAGCTGGCGCATGACGCGCATCTCGACCCGGATTTCGCGGAGAAATTCCTCAACTTCGTCGTCCGCGAAGTGATCCGGCACCACGAACAGATCGCCGCTGCCAACGGCGTGACGAAAACGGGTTGAAGAAACCCTGACTTATCAAACGAAATCAGAGCTTTTAGGAGAAAAGAAATGGCACTGAAGATCAGACTGGCCCGTGCGGGCTCGAAGAAGCGTCCTTACTACCACGTCGTCGTCGCCGACGCCCGTTCGCCTCGCGACGGCCGGTTCATCGAGTCGCTCGGCTCGTGGAACCCGCTGCTGCCGAAGGACGGCGAGCGCATCAAGGTCGACGCCGACCGCGTCAAGCATTGGCTGTCGCACGGCGCCCAGCCGACCGACCGCGTGCTGCGCTTCCTCGATGAGGCCGGCCTTGCCAAGCGCGAAGCCCGCTCCAACCCGAAGAAGGCCGAGCCCGGCAAGAAGGCGCAGGAACGCGCCGCCCTGCTGAAGAAGGCCCAGGAAGACGCCGCCGCCGCCGTCGCCTCGGCCGCTGCCGCACCGGCCGAAGCGGAAGCCGCTACCGCCGAGTAATCGCGTCCTATTCCTTGCGGGAACAAAACGGCGGGTCAAAAGCCCGCCGTTTTGCTCTTCATGTTTGGACTGAGGCCGATCAATAACCGCTTGGGCAGCGATCGACATAGACCCGACCATGGCGATCGCGGTACCGGCATTGGCCGCTTTCGCTGGCATGGCCGATCAGCGCGCCGGCCACGGCGCCGACCGCACCGCCGACAACAGCGCCCTGCACCGGATCTCCGGCCACGGCCGCGCCAACCGCAGCACCGCCCAGGCCGCCCACGGCAGCCCCTTTTTCCGTTTGCGAACATGCACCCAGTGCCGTCGTCAGCACCAGAATGGTCAGTATTTTCTTCATTTGTCGTTCCTCTCACACGCGGATCGCCGTCTCGCCGCCAAGTGCTTAACTCTCAGACGGCTAATTTGATCCCAAAGAGAACGAAGATCGCGACGCCGCTCGCCCAGACAAATCGCATCGGCGGTATTGCCACCCGGTGGCGTGCAGGTGAAGTCGACGCTGTTCTTGGCTCGGAAGGGGCTATCGGCTGAACGGGATCAGCGCACGAACCCTGGGGTCGCGCAGATAGAGGCCGCCCCATAGGATGATGCCGAGATAGATGCCGAACAGCGTGTGCGAGAACAGCGGATTGCCGATGCGCGCATTGGTGGCGATGGCGCCGCCCATATAGGCGGTGAGCAGGATGGCGCCGAGCACGGAGGTGCGCGGCAGCGCGTAGAGCGCGGTCGAGACCAGGCCGATGACGCCCAGCATGCGCGCGACGTTGGGATCGGCTGGCCACCCAAGCGGCACCATCGTCTGGGTGACCACGTCGAGCGGCGGCAGCTTGATGGCGCCGTCGAAGATCATGAACAGGACGATGAGGCCGCTGAGCGCGCGGCCGGTCCACAGGGCGCCAGCCGAGACGGGCGCGGTTTGAGAAATGCTCATTGGGTGTCCTCCTGATGGTCAGCCCCTTTTTCGGTGGGGTCGAACCAAGGACGTTCCGTGAGGCGTCGATCCGACAAATGTTCGGATTTTTGACGATGCGGCGTTACGAAAGATAGAACTTTTCGGCCGACAGCATCTTTGGTGGCGTCTCGCCCAAGGCCTCGAACACCGAGATTTCGCAGACCCGGCACAGGCCGTCGAGCGCGAGGTCATTGGCTTCGGTGCCAAACGGATCCTCAAGCTCTTCCGAAAGCGCGTCGAGGCCGAAGAAGGTGTAGGCGATCAGCGCCGTGAACAATGGCGTCGCCCAGCCGGTGGTCGAGATCAGGCCAATCGGCAGCAGCAGGCACACGATGTAGGCCGTGCGGTGCACCAGCAGCGTGTAGGCGAAGGGTAAGGGCGTGCCGGCGATCCGCTCGCAGCCGGCCTGGATGGCGGTGATTGACGCCAGCCTCTCGTCCAGGATGCGAAAGCCGATCGTGTCGAGGTCGCCACCCCGGCGCTGCGCATTGGCACGGCGGCCCATGCGCCTGACCATCTCGTCCGCCGGATTGGCGAAACTTGCGGCCGTCCCGGCTTCAGCCTCGATGAAGGCATGGACCTCCTTGACGCTGTCGATCTTGCGCAACTGGCCGCGCAGAAAATGACAGAAGGCCAGCGCTTCCATCAGCAGGGCGCGCTGCTCGGCCCGATCGGGAATGAGGCTTGTCGTGGCGCGGGCCAGATTGCGGATTTCGAAGACCAGCGCGCCCCACAGTTTGCGCGCCTCCCACCAGCGATCATAGGCGGCGTTGTTGCGAAACGACAGATAGATCGACAAGGTCACGCCCACCAGTCCGAAAGGCGTGATGTTGAAGACGCCGAGATCGAGCTGGAACCGGCGCGCCACGACGAGGATGACCGCCGAATAGATGGCGAAGCCGAAAATCTGCGGCAGGATGCGTGGCACCACCGAACCGCGCATGATGAAGAACAGCTGCAGGAAGGTGGGGCGCGGACGAACGATCATTCGGGAGCCTTTCACGGACCGGCGTCGGCCCTCAGCTCCTGTATTGTGCGATGCGGCCGTCATGCAAGCCCGGCCACGGACGACATTGCCATGTCGTCCGTGTGTCGACTACCGGTGTGTGCTGTTTGCGGATATTGAGAAGCTGCTGCCGTCCCGATGCAGGCGAGAAAAAATGACGGGCGAGACCGATCTGAGCACTCTGTTGGCGTCGATGACGCCGGAACTGCGCGATGGCATCTATGTCTTCGCCACGCTGGCGCCTGGCGTTCCACAGCCCGAAGGCCTCGAACCGGTCATGGCGTTTCGGGAGCGCGAAGGCACGACGCTGATCGTGACGGAGGAAGCCGCCCGGAGCACTGAGCTGACCGCCTCGTTCCGCTGCCGGATGATCACGCTGAACGTCCACTCATCGCTGGAAGCCGTCGGCTTCCTTGCCGCCATCACCGCGCGCCTAGCCGCCGCCGGCATGGGCGTCAATCCGGTCTCGGGTTTTTACCACGACCATCTGTTCGTGCCGGCTGGGCGGGCGGAGGAGGCGATGGCGATGCTGCGCGAACTGAGTGTGGATAGTGCGAGTTGAAATCGGCGCAAAGCGGCTAATCTCATGAGTCGCAGCGCCAAAATGGACAGGCCAGCGCTGCCCCTCATCCCCCTGCCGGGCCTTCTCCCCGTATAGTGACGGGGAGAAGAGGGCTAACGGCCGGAGGCCGGGCCCGCGACAGCGGGCCGCCGGTCGTCCGGCGCCCTCGCGGAGGGCCAGCCGCGGCAGCGGCGGTGCGGCCCGTGAGCGGGATTATGCCGCCTTCTTCTTCGGCTGGATAAGGCCGCGCTCGACCAGGAGCTCGGCGATCTGCACGGCGTTCAGCGCCGCGCCCTTGCGCAGATTGTCGGAGACGATCCACATCGACAGGCCGTTGTCGATGGTCGAATCCTCGCGGATGCGCGAGATGAAGGTGGCGTCCTCGCCGGCCGATTCCAGCGGCGTGATGTAGCCGCCATCCTCGCGCTTGTCCAAGACCTGGCAGCCCGGGGCGTCCCGGAGAATCTCCCGCGCCTCATCGGCGGTGATCGGCTTCTCGAACTCGATGTTGACCGCTTCCGAATGGCCGATGAACACCGGCACGCGCACGCAGGTCGCCGTCAGCTTGATCTTGGGATCGAGCATCTTCTTGGTCTCGGCGACCATCTTCCATTCTTCCTTGGTAAAACCGTCATCGAGGAAGACGTCGATATGCGGGATGACGTTGAAGGCGATGCGCTTGGTGAACTTCTTGACGTCGACGCTGTCGGCGACGAACACCGCACGCGTCTGCGTGAACAGCTCGTCCATGCCTTCCTTGCCGGCGCCGGACACCGACTGGTAGGTGGCGACGACGACGCGCTTGATGGTGGCGAAATCATGCAGCGGCTTCAGCGCCACGACGAGCTGCGCCGTCGAGCAATTCGGGTTGGCGATGATGTTCTTGCGTGTGAACAGCGAGATCGCGTCCGGGTTAACCTCGGGCACGATCAACGGCACGTCCTGGTCGTAACGGAAGGCCGACGAATTATCGATGACGACGCAGCCCTGCTTGCCGATCTTCGGCGACCATTCCTTGGAGACATTGCCGCCGGCCGACATGATGCAGATGTCAGTGTCGGAAAAATCATACTGGTCGAGCGGCCTGACCTTCAGCGTGCGGTCGCCGAACGACACTTCCGTGCCCATGCTGCGCCGCGAGGCGAGCGCCACGACTTCGCTCACTGGAAAGCCGCGCTCTTCCAGGATGTTGAGCATTTCCCGGCCCACATTGCCCGTGGCGCCGACTATCGCAACCTTGAAACTCATAAAAATCTCCTGTCCCTCTCCGCTTGGTTTTTGGAGAAAACCCGCCGGCCAAGTGCGGGTTCCGTCCCCCGGGCCGGACCCGGGAGAGGGTGGTTAGGCCAAGGGAATCACACCGTTTTGGTGGTGGTTTTGGTGGTTTTCTTGGCCAAGAATGGGGTTTTGCCGGAACGAGGCGACGCAGAGACGCGCCCGGCCCAATGGTTCGCATTGAGGCTGGGGGCATCGAATGCAAGAAGAGCCATCAAAAGGCCGCGCATCGAAAAACGATCCCGTTCGAAGCGGGCTTTTACGCGGTTTGCGGCAGGAGTCAATTGGCGGTACGCCGCATAGCCTTCACGGCACCCTGTACAAGAAGGGCGGCAGGAAGTACGAACGGCCAAGATTGTTTGGCTGGCGTCGCCAGCCCCCCGGCATGTGCTCCATGATGAGCGCAGAACCCTGAATTCCGAAAGAACGAGATGTCCAACTTCGATGGTATTGTTCCCGCGCTGGCACAAGCGCTGGAAAAACGCGGTTATTCCGACCTGACACCGGTGCAGAAGGCGGTGCTGGAGCTCGGCCAGGCCGACGCGCTGGTGTCGGCGCAGACCGGCTCGGGCAAGACCGTCGCCTTCGGCCTTGCCATGGCGCCGACGCTGCTCGACGGCGCGGAACGTTTCGGCCCGGCAGCGGCGCCGCTGGCATTGGCGGTGGCGCCGACACGCGAACTGGCGCTGCAGGTGACGCGCGAGCTCGAATGGCTCTATGAGCCAACCGGCGCCACGGTGGCGTCCTGCGTCGGCGGCATGGATATGCGCACCGAACGGCGCGCGCTGGAGCGCGGCGCCCACATCGTCGTCGGCACGCCCGGCCGGCTGCGCGACCACATCACGCGGCATTCGCTCGACATGTCGACGCTCAAGGCCGTGGTTCTCGACGAGGCCGACGAGATGCTCGATCTCGGCTTTCGCGAGGACCTCGAATTCATCCTCGATGCCGCACCGGCCGAGCGCCGGACCCTGTTGTTCTCGGCCACCGTGCCGCGCTCCATCGCCACGCTCGCACAGGGCTATCAGCGCGATGCCGTGCGCATCTCGGCCGCCGGCGAGGAAAAGCAGCATCTCGACATCGAATATCGGGCGCTGAATGTCGCCCAGGCCGACCGCGAGAACGCTATCATCAACGTGCTGCGCTTCTATGAGGCCAAGAACGCGCTCGTGTTCTGCAACACGCGCGCCGCCGTCAATCATCTGACGGCACGCTTCAACAACCGCAATTTTTCCGTCGTCGCGCTCTCGGGCGAACTCAGCCAGAACGAACGCAGCCATGCGCTGCAGGCGATGCGCGACGGCCGCGCGAAAGTCTGCATCGCCACCGACGTCGCGGCGCGCGGCATCGACCTGCCCAATCTCGAGCTGGTGATCCACGCCGACCTGCCGACCAATCCCGAAACGCTGCTGCACCGAAGCGGCCGCACGGGACGTGCCGGGCGCAAGGGCGTCAGCGCGCTGATCGTGCCCAACAGCGCCCGCAGGCGCACCGAGCGGCTGCTGCAAAGCGCCAAGCTGACGGCGACCTGGGCGAGCCCGCCTTCGGCCGACGACGTGATGCGGCGCGACGACGAGCGCATTCTTGCCGACCCGGCTTTCGACGAACCGGTCAAGGATGACGAGCGCGAGTTCATCGATGCGCTTCTTAGCCGGCATGGCGCCGAACAGGTGGCGGCCGCTTTCGTGCGCCAATGCCGCGCCAGCCGCTCGGCGCCCGAGGATCTCATGGACGTCGCGCCTTTCACGCCATCGCGTGAAAGAGCGGCGGGCGAAAAGTTCGCTCATCGCGACGAGGCGCCCAGCCGCCGCGACGATTTCGGCGACAGCGTCTGGTTCTCGCTGTCGGTGGGGCGCCGGCAGAATGCCGAGCCGCGCTGGCTGATCCCGATGCTGTGCCGTGCCGGCAGCATTTCCAAGCGCGAGATCGGCGCCATCAAGATGCAACCGGAAGAGACGTTCGTGCAGATCGCCGCCGACTGGGCGGAGCGCTTTCTCGCCGCGATCGGTCCCGACCGCAAATTGCAGGGCAACATCGTGGTCAAGCGGCTGGACGGCACGCCGGACCTGTCGCGGGCCGGCTATCAGCCGCCGAGCCCGGACAAGAAGCCGCATCGCGGCAAGGCGCCGTTCGACCCGAACGCGCCGAAGCGCAAATTCGAGAAGCGTGCACCGGCTTCAGTCGACCATCGTCCGGCCACCACGCATGAGGCAAAGCCGTGGGCGAAGAAGCCGGGCAAGCCGAAATTCGACAACGCCGGTCCGCCAAAAAACAAGAAGACGAAGAAGCGGCCTTCGTAGGAATCCAGACTGGCCGCGCTCTGCTTCAGGCCGGCCCGGATGATCGCCGCCCAGCTTGCCGACGCCAGTGTCGGCCGGTGCTGTCTGGCGATGTGCCCGGCCAGGGACGCGCGGCAGGCATCGGAACGCTTGGCTGTCATAGCTATGGGCGGCTTGCCCATGGGCTTGGGCCTGTGCCACATCTTGGCAGGGAACGGGCTACAAGGGGCGGGCGGATGCGCGGTGAAGTGCTTCACTATGACGAGGACCAGGGCTTCGGCTTCATCACCGGAGCCGACGGCAGCAGCTACACTTTCACCCGCGAGAACCTGCGCCGGCAAACCGCCATGCCCAACGGGACGGCGGTCGAGTTCCAGCCGGGCGGCGGCCAGGCGCGCGACGTCTTTTCGATCGCTGGCCAAACCACCGCAGGCCCGGCCGTGAACTCGACGGTTGGCGCAGGCATAGATGCGGCACCGGCCCAAGCCGGCACCGCATCCACAGCCCGCGCACCGCAGGCGCAGCATTTCGGCCGATCCAGCGAGAGCGCAACCGCCGAACCCAGTGATCTCTGGGGCTATTTCTGGCGTGGACTGACGCAGAACTACTTCAACTTCGCCGGCCGCGCCCGCCGCAAGGAATATTGGGGCTATTGCCTGTTTTGGGTGGTCTGCCTGCTGATCGTCGGCGGCATCGGCATCTTCACCGATATCGAAATGGGCAATTTCGACACAGATGTCTCGGCGGCGGTGACGGTCGGCCTCTGCGGCACCTTCCTCTTGGCGACGCTCCTGCCCGGCCTCGGCATGACCGTGCGCCGGCTGCACGATATCGGCCTGTCGGGCTGGCTCTATCTGGTGATCCTGATCCCCAGCATCGGCAGCCTGATCATCCTGGTCTTCGCGCTGATCCCGACCCAGGCGCGTGAAAACCAGTGGGGACCAGTGCCTGCTGGAGTCAGGGTTTAGCGGTCAGTTCCCGAGAAAGGTCACTCCAAAAACGACGGTTCAGCCGATCTTCGTCACAGACGAAGATTCCGCTTGCTATTTAATCCGCGCACAGATAGTCTGTGTGCAGATTAAATAGGTGAATGGAGCAAGACGATGTGGACCAATGAATACACCGCGACTTCCCCCCTTCCTTCGCAAGCCATCTGGAACGCGCTCAAGGCCTTGCATGAAGGCCGCCTGACTTATGAAGGCTCCGATACCTTCGTGCTGCATGGGCCATTCGCCAAGGGCACCCGCGTCTCGGTGACGCCGGTCGGTCAGGACACGTTCGAATCGACCATCGTCGATCTCGTCGAAAACGTGACCTATGCCGATGAAACTTCGTTCGGCGACACCAAGCTGCTGTTCCGGCACACTCTGGTGCCTGTCGAAGGCGGCACGCAGGTGACGCACCGGCTCGATATCTCAGGTCCTTCGGCCGCCGAGGTCGGCCCGGAACTCGGGCCCCAGATCAGTGGCGATTTCGACGTGTCGATGGCCAAGTTGTTCGAGCAGGCGGAGGCGTTGGCGAACCATGGCTGAACTCGACACGCGCTTCAAGGGCGGGCCGTCGGAGAGCCCCGGCTTACTGCTCTGGCGAACCACCATGCGCTGGCAGCGCGTCATGACGGCGGCGCTGGCGCCGCTCGACCTGACGCATGTCCAGTTCGTGCTGCTCGCCTCGGCGATGTGGCTTGGCCGCAATGGCGAACCGCCCAACCAGGTGCAGCTCGCCGCCCAGGCCGGCACGGAGGTGAAGATGACCTCTGACGTCGTCGCCCGGCTGGAGGCCAAGGGTTTGATCGCACGCGAAGCCGATTCCCGGGACTCCCGGGCCAAGGTGATCCGCGTCACCGCCGCCGGGGCGGCGGCCGCCCAGCAAGCGATCGTCGCCGTCGAGGCCGCCGACTCAGCGTTTTTCGAGCCGGTGGACGAGGCGCGGCTCGTCGGTCTGCTGCGGCAGCTTGCCGGCGAGATCCGCTGATTATCCCAGGAACTTGGCGATGATCGCGTCGCCCATTTCGACCGTGCCGACCTCGGTCATGCCGGGTGAGAAAATATCCTTGGTGCGCAGGCCCTGGTCGAGCACGGCGGCGATAGCGCCTTCAAGCTTGTCGGCTTCGTCGACCATGCCGAAGGAATAGCGCAGGCACATGGCGAAGGAGGCGATCATGGCGATCGGGTTGGCGATGCCCTTGCCGGCAATGTCGGGTGCCGAACCGTGCACCGGCTCGTACAGCGCCTTGCGCTTCTTGGTCTTGGCGTCAGGCGCGCCGAGCGAGGCCGACGGCAGCATGCCGATCGAGCCGGTCAGCATGGCGGCGATGTCGGACAGCATGTCGCCGAACAGATTGTCGGTGACGATGACGTCGAACTGCTTTGGCCAGCGCACCAGCTGCATGCCGCCGGCATCGGCCAGCATGTGGTCGAGCTTGACGTCGGAATAGCGTGCCTTGTGGGTCTGGGTGACGACCTCGTTCCACAGCACGCCCGACTTCATGACGTTGCGCTTTTCCATCGAGGTGACATGGTTCTTGCGGGTCCGCGCGAGCTCGAAAGCGACGCCCGAAATGCGCTCGATCTCGAACGTGTCGTAGACCTGGGTGTCGATGCCGCGCTTCTGGCCGTTGCCGAGATCGATGATCTGCTTGGGCTCGCCGAAATAGACGCCGCCGGTCAGCTCACGCACGATGAGGATGTCGAGGCCTTCGACGACTTCCTGCTTCAGCGAGGACGATGCGGCCAGCGCCGGATAGCAGATGGCGGGCCTGAGATTGGCGAACAGCTCCATGTCCTTGCGCAGGCGCAGCAGGCCGGCTTCGGGGCGCACCTCGTAAGGCACGGCATCCCATTTCGGTCCGCCGACGGCGCCGAACAGCACTGCGTCCGCAGCCATCGCCTTTTCCATGTCGGCATCGGAAATCGCCGCGCCGTGCGCATCGAAGGCGCAGCCGCCAACCAGGCCCTCGTCGGTGACGAAGCCACTGCCGAGCTTTGCGTTCATGGCCGAGATCAGCTTCTTGACCTCGGCCATCGCCTCGGGGCCGATGCCGTCGCCGGGGAGCAGGAAAAGATGCTTCGTTGCCATGGTGAGCCGTCCTAGAAAGAATGCGTTTCGGTTTGCACGGCGTCCTTCGCGCGCCAAAGAGGCGCGCGGCGCTGTGCGACGCGGCCTTGCTAAACGCCAAGCGGTTGCAGCGCAAGGGGAGGACGAAGGACCTGTCGCCGCTGTCCCGCCGGCATGTCCAAGTTAGTGGCCACGGAAGATGCGCTCACCGGTGCGAGAGAATGTTGACCAGTCGGCCCAGCGGATCGCGCACATAGAAGCGCCGCACGCCCCAGGGTTCATCGGCGGGTCCGTATTCGACGGCGAAGCCGGCGCCCTTCATGGCTTCGAATGCCGCATCGACATCGTCCACCTCGATCGACAGATCCGGCACCGGCGTACCGGACCCGCCTTGCGTCATGAAGCTGACCTGCAGCTCCATCATGTCCTCGGAACCGTAGGTTACGATCCAGCCCTGATCCATCAGGATGTCGAGGCCAAGCACGTCATGGTAGAAACGGTTCGCCGCGGCCACGTCCGGCGTTTCGATATTGGCCACGATACGCCGGACCTTCATGGCGGAAGTCTCCTCACACGGTACGCCGCAGCGCCGTCACCTCGATCTCGATCTTCATTTCCGGCTTGTTGAGCTGGCAGACGATCATCGTCGCCGCCGGCCTGATGTCGCCGAATGTCTCGCCAAGGATCGGGAAGACGACATCCACGAAGGCCTGGTCGGTGATGTAGTAGTGCGCGCGCACCACGTCGGATATCTCGAAGCCGCCGTCCTGCAACGCCTTGCCGATCGTCGCCAGGCAATTGCGCGTCTGCGCCTCGACACTGTCCGGCATCGTCATGGTGGCGTAGTCGTAGCCGGTCGTCCCGGACACGAAGCACCAGTCGCCCTGCACCACGGCGCGTGAATAGCCGGCGGTCTTTTCGAACGGCGAGCCGGTTGAGATGAGCTTGCGCATGGGGGAGCCTCGCATTGTTGCAGCTAGTCTGCGGGGAAAAACCGATCCTGCCATGGGCCAATGCGGATGGATCGGCGGTGCAGAAACTGTGGCCTCGACGGGCCAGCTTGTGCCCGGACGCCACAAAGGGAAATCGGCAAAGTCAACCGCCGCCACAATTTCTGCTTGCATTCAGGAACAAAAAGAGAACTATATATGTATCCGCGAGAGCAGACGCGGTCACTCCGGGGGGAGGAATCATTATGTCAAGCCGCACCGTCGCGCTCGCTCGCGCCTTCGTGGTACGGTTTTCGCGCGTGCCGGTGGTAGTCTTGACAGCGATGGCGGCCCAGGCCGGGCTTGGCTCTACGGCGCTTGGCGCGGGCATGGATTACGCCACCTGTTTCAGCGACGGCAAGGTTGGCGCCGACCAGCAGATCGCCGCCTGCACGCCCATCGCCGAGGACAGCAGCGAGATACCCGATCTGCGCGTGAATGCCTATTTCTGGCGTGGCCTTGCCTATACGCAAAAGAATGATATCGACCATGTCATCGCTGACATGAATGAGGTGATAGCGCTCGATCCGACTTACGTGCGCGCTTTTACCAACCGCGCCATTGCCTGGGAGAGCAAGGGGGACTTCGACCGAGCTGTGGCGGACTATACGGGCGCGATCGCGCTCACGCCGAACGACGCCAACCTCTACGCCTATCGCGCCAGGGCACTCGGCAAAGGAGGCGAGCATGATCGCGCTATTGCCGAGTGCGACAAGGCGATCGACATCGACCCCGCCAACGAGATCGCCTATGGCGTGCGCGGTGTCCAATGGGAAGACAAGGGCGACGCGGCGCGGTCCCAAGCCGACTATGACAAAGCGGAGAGCGTCCGTACCGACCCGGTCGCGCCTTATCAAGACCGCGTCCGCTCGTGGATCGCGAAGGGCGAGCGCAAGCGCGCTGAAGCCGACTGCAAGTACATAGCTGGCGTCGACGTGAGCAAAGGACGCGCTTGCAGCCACCTGATCGTGAAAGCTCTCGGCGACCCGCGCGACGGCGGCCCCGGCTCAAACCCCGCTTCTGCTCAAAATGCGATTGGAGTGGGGTGGCAGGAAAAGGGCGACCATACCCGCGCCATCGCTGCATTCGACGAGGCTATCCGGCTCAATCCAACAAGTTCCGCTTTCTACTTCAATCGCGCCAAGAGCTGGGGCTTAAAGAAGAATTATACCCGCGCGCTCACCGATCTGAATGAAGCCGTCCGCCGCAACCCGGCCAACGCCGAGGCTTATCGCGTGCGCGGGATGACTATGGCTCGAATCGGCAATTCAAAGGAGGCTTTTGCCGACCTCGACAAAGCGATTTCCATCAGTGCCGACGATCCAAAACCGTATTTTGAGAGGGCGCTTGTCTGGGAGACGAGCGATCCCAACAAGGCACTCGCCGATCTGGATAAGGCAATCGCGCTCGATCCGGCCAACGTGGGCTACCGCAACGAAAGGCTTCGCGTCCAGCTCGACAAGCGCAGGGCGAAGGGGCAACCCGTACTGCAGGCACCAGACACGGAGGACAATCAGGGTCCCGAGGCCGCCGACACCTCCAACCCAGCCGCGATGCAAGCGGCGAAGCCTGCCGAGCCTCCAACGTATGAGCCGTTTCAGCCATCCCCCAAGAAGGTGGATCATTCCGAGATCGTGGCCTCGACGCTCAAGCGGGGCCTGGAGCAACAGGCGCGTGGAAATCTCAATGACGCGATAGACTCGTTCAACTTTGCAATCGAACGCGACCCCTACAATGCCGACGCCTTCTACAACCGCTCGATCGCCGAGGCATCGCGAGGGAACGACGCCGTCGCCGCCAAGGACTGCCGGCGCGCCGTTGATCTCGACCCCAGGCGAACGGGTTCCTGCAACGGCCATGCGTCGGCCGAACCAGCCGAGTCGGCTGCGGGAGGGACCAGGAACCCGGCAGCTGCGAAAGTCCTGATCGAGCGCGCCAAGGCGCGTCTCGCGGAATATAGCGCCGACAGCGCGCTCATCGATGTTGCCACTGCGATCCGCCTCGATCCCGACAATGCTGAAGCCTATCTGGCGCGAGGGCGAGCGAGGGCGACGAACGGGGACAAGGCCGGAGCATCGGCGGATTGCCGTCACGCGGTCGAACTCGATCCGAAATGGGCAGGAGCTTGCGACGAGCAGGTTGCAAGCGGCGAAAGCATGCAGTTGACTCCACCGAGGGTGGAACAGCCGAAACCCTCCGTCGCGGCCGGGGTTGAAATCCTGGCCCGGCAACTCAGCCAGGGTAAAGCAAAGCCAACCGAAAAGCTGCCCGCGTCAAAGATAACGGAGCTGGCTCAGGCGGCTCGCCCGGGCGTCCTGAGCGCAGTGCAGAACGGCGACACTTTCTCGGGTGCCGGAAAATACGAGCAAGCCATCGGGCAATATGAGAAGGCGATCGCCCTCGACCCCAATAGCCCGTTCGCCTATTTCGGTCGCGGCAAGGCCTGGGCCGCAAAACGCAACTACAGTCGAGCGATCGCCGACTATGATCGGGTGATCGATCTCCTCCCAAACTTAGAGTCGGCGTGGATTTTCCGGGGCATCGCCAAGACCATGTCGGGCGATGTCGACGGAGCCTTGGCGGATTGTAGCCAGGCCGCCAAGATTGACCCGGAAGCGAGCGACGCATTTGTCTGTTCCGCGTCGGCTTGGAGCGCCAGGGGCGACGCCGAGCGGGCGATCGCGGCCTACTCAGTGGCGATTAAGATCGACCCGAAAAATGCAGCCAGTTACTTCGGGCGCGGCATGGCACGAGTCGACATGAATGACTATGAGGGCGCCATTGCCGATTTCGATCAGGCGATAAAATTCGATCCTTACAATGTCAGCTATGTGACCGAGCGCATTACGGCTCTGGCCGCGAAGGCAAAAGACGCTGCTGCATCGGGTGCCGTTGGGCCTGAGCCGAAGAATCTAAAGGCTTTGACCGATCGTGGCTACACTATTCCACCTGCAGCCAGAGTGGCTTTCGAGCAGGGAGGGGTGCTGGATAACGAAAATGACTATGACGGCGCCATCGCGCAGTATGGCAAGGCAATCCTCCTGTTCCCTGCATTCCGGGACGCATATGTGGCCCGCGCCTTCCTTTGGGAGATAAAGGGCGATTATGCTCAGGCCATTGCCGATTTCAGCCTTGCGATCGCGATCAACCCCGACATTGGCGAGACCTATGGCGATCGCGGCCGCAACCTCAAATATCAAGGGGATTATGACGGAGCGGTGGCGGATTACGACAAAGCCGTCCGTCTTGATCCAACGAACGCCAGGAGCTATGCCGGTCGAGGCATGTTCCGAATGGCCCGGCGAGAAGACGCAGCAGCACTTGCCGATTTCGAGACTGTGCTCAGCCTCGATCGCAATAACGTTTTCGGTTACTTCGGCCGAGGAGCGATCGGCGTTCGCCAATCGAACTATGATGGCGCCATTGCCGATCTGAACCAAGCAATAAGGATGAAGCCGAATTTCGCTGCCGCTTATCAAGCGCGAAGCCAAGCATGGGAAGCCAAGGGAAACCACAAACGCGCCGAGGCCGACCGCAAGAAAGCGCTCAGCCTCGAAGCGAAATAAGCTTGTCCGTCGGAGTTGCATGGAGGTCGTCCGACTGGTCCGATGGCGGGCTCACAACGGTGAGCCGGTGATGAATCAGGCTCGCAGTTGCGCCAGGACGCCTGCGATATCACCCATGCCCAATGCCGATGATGCGACCGTCTTCCACCCGAAAAAATGTCGCAGGAGGTGAAGTGCAGCGTCCGGCCGGTCGGTGCGACACCGAAATAGACACCTTGTGTGCCGCTGTAGACGAAGCTCGCGGCCACATGGTCCTTGTCGGCGACCACGACTTCCGTGACGACTTTGAGATCCGGCATTGCCGTCAGCCGCGCCTTGAAGAAAGCGACCGTCGCCTGTTTCGGACTGACATTGGCCGGCGGCGGTGCCGCGGCGCTCTGTTGATGATTCACATAGGTGTCGGCGAACAGTTCGGAGAAGGCGTCGATATCGCCCGCGCTCAATGTCGCCGCGAACCGTCCCGCCAGTGGTTGAGCCGAGCAGCCGCCCGGGCGAGGGTCGGTGTCAGCAAGCCGCCACCGAGAAGCAGCCCGGCTGCTGTCACTTGTCGCTGATTCTGCATCGTAGCCTCCGTCGGGAAATGGCGACGGAAGACCGTCGCGCTTGGCGACAGCGCTAGTTCGCCGACCCCAGCGCCTTGTCCAGCGCTTCCTTCACATCGGCCGGCCATGTCGCCAGCGCCGGCCAGGCGTTCGGTTGGCCATTGTCGCCGCGGCGGGCGAAATAGAGCTGGTGCTTGGTCGGGTCGACGGCCATGAAGCCGTCATTGCCGCCACAATCATGCGGCACGCAGCCGCTGGCGAAGAAGGCGCCGGACGCGGTCTTTTCCGTGCCGCCGCCGACCAGCAGGCTGGTCGCCATATCGGGCATGTCCTTGCCGAGCAGCTTTTCGGCTTCCTTGTAGACAGCCTCATTGTGGAAGGCGTCGATGATGTTCTGGTACTTTTCCGGATCGATGTCTTTCCAGTCGGTGCCGGGTTCGGGCATGTAGGTGAGATTGCCCGAAATCGTCAGCCCATCCGTCGGCGACCACTGCAGGGCCGGCTTCTGGTCCCCCGGCAGGAGATAGGGCACGAAATAGATGGCGTTGTCGGACACTCCCGCGGGCGGCGCTCCGCACTCGTCCTGCTCGACCTTGGTGCTCTGGATGGCGCCGCCTTCTGGCTTCCAGACGATCACCGTCGCCGGGCCGCATTGATTACCGCCATCGCCAACATCGAACAGGGCCACCTTGATGCCGCCAACCTCCACAATCTTGTCGAAGAAGAGATCGTAATTGCTGGCCAGCTGCTTACCGTCATAAGCAAGCACCTTCTCGCCGTCCTGCTCCGGCTGCGTGATGGTGAGGTGGCCGCCTTCGAACGGCACCGGCGCCTGTTTGTCGTCGTCGGCGGCGTCGGCGGCGTTGGCTCCCGCATCCTGATCGGTGGCCGGCTTTTCCACCGCCGGCGCCTGTTGCGCGGCGGGCGTCTGGGTCTGCGCGAGCACGCTCGCGGCGGGCGCCAGCAACAAGGCCAGCCCGCAAACGCCGGCAAGAAGCTGATGTCTCATGACTGTCCCTCCCTCGACCCGGCCCGGAAAGGGCCGGTCCTGGCGGCCGCTCAGGCCCAGGGGCGCAGTTCGGCGTTCTTCTTCTCGAACGAGGCGATGGCGCCTGCCTTTTCCATGGTCAGGCCGATATCGTCGAGCCCATTGAGCAGGCAGTGCCGCTTGAAGTCGTCGAGGTCGAAGGTGACCACGCCGCCGTCCGGGCCACGGATTTCCTTGGCTTCGAGATCGACCGACAGGGTGGCGTTGGAGCCGCGCGATGCGTCGTCCATCAGCTTCTCCAGGTCCTCGGGGCTGACGGTGATCGGCAGCACGCCGTTCTTGAAGCAGTTGTTGTAGAAGATGTCGGCGAACGAGGTCGAGATGACGCAGCGTATGCCGAAATCGAGCAGCGCCCATGGCGCGTGTTCCCTGCTCGAGCCGCAGCCGAAATTGTCGCCGGCAACCAGGATCTGCGCCTTGCGGTAAGCGGGCTTGTTGAGCACGAAATCCGGATTTTCCGAACCGTCGTCCTTGTAGCGCATCTCGGCGAAGAGGCCGGTGCCAAGCCCGGTGCGCTTAATCGTCTTGAGATAATCCTTCGGGATGATCATGTCGGTGTCGACATTGACGATCGGCATGGGAGCGGCGACGCCGGTGAGCTTGGTGAATTTTTCCATGGCTTTGGCCCGTGTTTTCGTTGCGGGGGGATTTGCTGAGGCTCGGTTTACACAAAGCCGCGGGCAAATAAAAGGCAACTGTTCGTGCGCGCCGGCACAAGGGCGCTGTGCAAAACAGCTTCGAATTCACCGCCCGATGGTGCAGTCTGGTCCAATGGTGGAAAACTCCCACGTTCTCTATGCGCGCGAACTGGCGCTCGGCATTCCCGAATTCCGCCGCGTGCTGGTGGAATCCGGTCTCGGCGAAGTCCGGCCCGTCGATGACGAGGCAAGGCTGAAGGCGATGCTGGAGGGCGCCAGCCTGATCGTGACCGCCCGTCTCGACATGGCCCGTCTCGACAGGGCCGGTCTCGACATGGCCGGTCTCGACATGGGAGGCAGGCCGCTGATTGGCGTTGCCCGCTGCCTGACCGACTTTTCCTGGGTCTGCTACATCAGCGATCTTGCCGTCTCGGCCAAGGCGCAAGGCCTGGGCATCGGCAAGGGACTGATGGACGAGGTGGCCCGGCAGCTCGGACCGTCGGTCGCCATCAGCCTGATTTCCATGCCGGACGCTGTCGGATTCTATGAACGCATCGGCATGAAGCGCGTGCCCGACGCCTTCTGGATCTCCCGCCAGCGCTGACTTTTCCTCTGTGATCCATCCATCGTCAACGGTGAGCGACCTTGTCGCTTGACATGCAACCAAATGGTTGCATATTAAAGCCATGAGCATGGATGCCGTCTTTCGCGCCCTGGCCGACCCGACACGCCGGCAATTGCTGGACAGCCTGCATGCCAGGAACGGACAGACGCTCAATGCGCTGTGCGCGGAGATGGCCATGACCCGCCAGGCGGTGACCAAGCACCTGGCGATCCTGGAAGAGGCGAACCTCGTCACCACCATCCGCCGGGGCCGAGAGAAGGAGCACTACCTCAACCCGGTTCCGATCAATGAGATCGCCGAACGCTGGATCGGCAAATTCGAGCGCCACCGGCTTGATGCATTGAGTGATCTGAAGAAACGCCTCGAAAGGGAAGACTGATGAGCAACAGCTTCGTTTACGTGACCTATATCCGCACCACGCCGGAGAAACTCTGGGAGGCGTTGACCGACCCGGAGTTCAACCGGCAGTTTTTCCTCTGCTCCTATCAGGAGAGCGATTGGAAAGTGGGCTCCAGCTGGAAGCTGATCTTCCCGGACGGCCGTGTCGCCGACAGTGGCGAGATTCTCGAGATCGACCCGCCACGACGCCTGGTCATCAAATGGCGCAATGAATGGATGCCCGAGATCAGGCAAGACGGCTACACGCGCTGCACCTTCACCATCGAGCCCGACGGCGAGCTGATGAAACTTGCCGTCACCCATGAGGCGGACGGCCCGCACAGGCTGATCGGCAATGTCGCCAAGGGCTGGCCGCTGGTGCTGGCCAGCCTGAAGAGCCTGCTCGAGACCGGCAAGGGATTCGAGCGTCCGCCATCGAAAGCTTGAACTCGTTTCGCTGGCGGAACAAATTTCACGTGGAGGCATCGATGATGCA
The DNA here is from genome assembly GCF_020164695.1 of Mesorhizobium sp. ESP6-5. Lineage (NCBI taxonomy): Bacteria > Pseudomonadati > Pseudomonadota > Alphaproteobacteria > Hyphomicrobiales > Phyllobacteriaceae > Mesorhizobium > Mesorhizobium sp. ESP6-5. The sequence continues at coordinate 146,659 of NZ_JAIUGR010000012.1, read as the reverse complement.
GGCTCTCAGGGTGCGGAGCATGACCAATGGCGAGACGATCATGGCATCGGCCGAGATCGGCGCGCCTCCCGAACGCGTCTTCGGGGCGCTGGTCGGCAAGGAAGCCGAGCAATGGTGGGGGTCGGCCGATACGTACCGGATGGTCGACTGGTCGGCCGACCTTCGCGTCGGCGGCCGCTGGACCGTTGTCGTGCGCACGGCTGGCGGTAGGGACCTGCCGGCCAGCGGCGAATTCCTCGAAATCGAAACACCGCGCCGGATCGTGCAGACGTGGGCCCATGGCTGGGACCATCCCACGCTTGGCCGGCGGCAAACCAAGGTCGCTTGGCTGCTGGAGCCTATCGCCGACGGCACGCGCGTCACCATCTGCCATGGCGGCTTTGGCGGGCTGCAAGAGGCGGCGGCCGAACATGCCGAGGGCTGGGCACGGGTGCTGGCCTGGCTGCAGGCGCATGTCGAGGCTGGAAGGCTGGCCGCGGCCTGATCGGCGTGCGGAGCGTCGTCACGCCCCTCCGCACGCCTTGACCCACGCCTGTTCTGGTCCACATCCCTTGCATGGGAAAACAGGCATGTTTCATAGGCACGGCTGGCTGGGGCATTCCGACACGATACAAGAATAATTTCCCGCAACCGGGATCGCATCTCGAACGCTACGCCCGGCACTTTCCGATCGTCGAGATCGACACGTCCTTCTACAAGCCGCACCGTCGCGAGACTTACGAACGCTGGGCACACGCCGTGCCGCAGCACTTCCGCTTCGCGGTCAAGATGCCGAAGGCGATCACGCATGAGCGCCGTCTCGTGGACTGCAACGACCCTTTGCAAAGCTTTCTCCAGGAGGTCGAAGGTCTCGGCGCAAAGCTCAGCGTGCTTCTGGTGCAGCTGCCGCCGAGCCTGCCCTTCGAGCCCGATGTCGCGAGCGCTTTCTTCGACATGGTGGGCACCCGAACCGAAACTAGGCTGGTCTGCGAGCCGCGCCATCCCAGCTGGTTCGAAGCAGAGGCTGAAGCGCTTCTGGCCGATCGCCGGATCGCGCGCGTTGCCGCCGATCCCGCTCCGGTGCCACCTGCGGCGATGCCGGGCGGCTGGCCCGGCATCGCCTATTTCCGCTGGCACGGCGCGCCGCGCGTCTACTACTCCGACTACGATGCTGAAAGCCTCGACCGATTCAGCCGGCAAGTCGAGGCGGCGGCCGCTTGGGGTGCCGAGGTCTGGGGAATCTTCGACAACACGGCCGGAGGCAATGCGCTGGGCAACGCGCTCAAGGTTGACGCCCAGACTTCGTCATTCTAGGGCGAAGCAAGGAGCACAGCGACGTCGCGCAGACCCTAGAATCCATGCCGCGACGTCGACTTGTCGCGACAATACGCGCCAATCGGCCCCCCCTTCGTTCTGCGCCGTTAGAACACTACGACAACGGTAACGGCATGGATTCCAGGGTCTCCGCGACGTCGCTTCGCTCCTGCTCCGCCCTGGAATGACGAAGAAACTGAGCGCCTGGCAAACCCGCGAGGCAGCCCCTGACCTCAAATCACATTCAATTCCCGGAAGGCCCGCCCTTCGGCGACACGCGCGTAGCCAAATGCCGAGCAGTCGATCGTCCGGTAGCCGCCATGCACGATCAGTTCGGCCAGCGCCTTGCCGACCGCCGGCGCCTGTTGCAGGCCATGGCCGGAGAAACCGTTGGCGAACAGGAAATTCGTCACTTGCGGGTGCGGGCCGATCACGGCGTTCTGGTCCAGCGTGTTGTAATCGTAGTGCCCGGCCCAGGCGCGCGTCGCCTTGATCGCCTCGAAGGCCGGGATGCGGGTTGCCAGCACCGGCCAGATCACCTCTTCAAACAGCGGCCAGTCGACGTCGAAGTCCCCGGGGTTGGCCGGGCCGTCGCCCTCTTCCGGCTCGGCGCCGCCGGTGAGGTAGACCGAGCCTTCCGGCCTGACATAGATGCCGGAGGGATCGACCAGTAATGGCATGTCAGTGAATTTGTCCCGCGCGTCGAACACGAAGACGTTGCGCTTGCGCGGCTCGACCGGCAGCGAAAGCTGGGCAAGGGCGGCGACCTTGCCAGCATTCGGCCCGGCGGCATTGATGACGGTGCCGGCCTCGAGCCGATCGCCATTGTCGAGGCTGACGCCGGTGACGCGGTCACCCTGCCGCTCGACGCCGGTGACCGACGCGCTGATGAAGTCGATCTTCTTCTGCCGCAGCGCCTTGCGAAACAGCATCAGCATCGCATGCGCGTCGAACCAGCCCTCGCCGGTCCGGCCATAGGCGCCGGCGGTGATGCCTTCGGCCGACAGCCAGGGGAAGCGGCGCGTCAGCTGGTCGGCGTCCTCGAGCAGGATGTCGGCGCCCTCGGCGACCTGCGCTTCGTGGTTGGCTTTCAGGATCGGCAGCCCGGCCTCGCCGGCAAGGATGAGGTAGCCGCCCTCGCGAAAACCGATATCGGCGTCGGTGCCGAATTCTTCCTTCAGCCGCCGAAACAGTTTCAGCGTGAACTGCGACAGGCGGATGTTTTGCGGAATGGAGAATTGCTGGCGGATCGAGGCCATGGACAGCGTCGTCGCCGCATGGGCGAATTGCGGGTCGCGCTCGATCAGCGCGATCGAGCCGGAAAACCCTTCCTCGCGCAGATAGTAGGCGATCGAGGACCCGACGATGGCCCCGCCGATGATGACGATGTCGTAGCGCACTTTTTTCTCCGATCCGCCGTCCGCAATCTACGCGACCGGCAAAGTGATCTCGAAGCGCGTGCCGCGCTCGGAGTCAACCAGCCGGATCGTACCATCATGCGCTTTCAGGAGGGCCAGCACGATGCCAAGCCCCATGCCGGTGCCGCCCGTATCGCGTCGCGTGGTGAAGAACGGCTCGAAGATGCGCGCTTGGTTGCTTGGCGAGATACCGGCGCCGTCGTCGCTGACCAGCACGGTCGCCTTGCCGCCGGCGCTTGCGGCGGTGATCGAAACCAGCGTCGCGCCGTGCCTGGCGGAATTGTCGATGAGGTTGGCAAGCACGATCGCCGCGTTCTCGGCCGAGATGCGCAAGGCCAGGTCGCCACCGGCCTTGACTTCAACCGCCAACCTGGTGTCGACGGGAAGCAGGGCCAGCGCCGCGCCGACCGAGGTGCTCTCGCCGCTGGGTGCGAGGTTTTCGGCCCGCGCCAGGTCGAGCAGCCGCCGGACCAAAAGGTTGAGCCGCCATGCATCGGTGACGATATTGTCGGAGAAGCGCCGCCGCTCGTCATCGTCCATCGCGCTGCCTGAATCGCGCAGCAGTTCGGCCGCGCCCTGGATCGCCGTCAGCGGCGATTTGAGTTCATGCGAGACATGGGTGGCGAAGGTCTGGATGGCGTCCGAGCGCGCCTGCAGTTTTTCGGCCATGTCGAGAAAGGCGGCGGAAAGCTCCGCCATTTCTCGCGTGCCATGGTGGTCGAGAGGCCGGATCGCGTCGCGTTCGCCGGCGGCGATGCGCTGGGTGCGGTCGATCAGCGCGTAGATCGGCCGGCTGACGGTGCGCAGGAAGACGAGGCCGATGAGCAGCGTGCCGCCGAGAATGGCGATCCCCGCCGCCGTCACCTTGCCGCGTTCGCCATAGAGATGTTTTATGATGTTGTTGGGCGTCCGCGAGACATAGACCACGCCGGCGACCTTGCCGTCGACGGCCACCGGCAAAGCGACGAAGACGCGCACCTTTGTGCCGCGGCTGACCGAATAGAGCGGCGGCGCCGGCTGGTTGGGGATGCGCAGCCGGAGCGCGCTGGCATAGCGCCCGGCAAGTGCTGCGCGCACCTCCTCGACCCCGGCAAGCGACTGCCCGGTCTCGTCGCGCCCGGCAATCACCACACCCCAGGGATCGAGCAGCCGGAAGCCGGCCAGCGTGGTCTTCTGCGTCGCGTCGAGAATGCCCGCCAGCCGCGCGCCGATCGTGGCGAAAGCGGGATCGACCGTGGTGGGGATCCCCGCCGGCCGGGTCGCAAGCACGTAGTCCGAGGCGAGATCGAGCCGCGGCTCGATCGGCCGATAGGGCGAATCGAGATTGGCGCCTCGGCTCGCATAGCCATTGGCCGGCGGCATCGCCACGCCAAGCTTTTCCGGTGAAATGCCGGCGTCGCGGACCTCCTGCGCATAGATGGCGGCAATGGCCGCGCCCTGTGCGATCAGTTCTGCCTCGGTCTGGCGGATCAGCTGGTTCTCGTAGAGGCGGAAGAAGAACAGGCCGACCAGCGGCAGGGACATCACCAGGATCAGGATGGCGACGACGACCGTGGCGAGGCGCGGCCGCCATTTGCGGCCGACCCACTTGCTGCCAATCGACTTGCTTGATGTCGTCAGCCGCATCGGCCGAGCCGGAAGCCGACGCCGTGCACGGTCTCGATGACCTCCGGGCACCCCACGGCCGCCAGCTTGGCCCGGATATTGCGGATATGGCTGTCGACGGTGCGGTCGGCGACATGGATCTTGCCGGCATAGGCGTTGGCCATCACCGCGTCGCGGTCGAGCACATGGGTGGGCCGCGCCAGAAACCCTTTCAGGATCGAGAACTCGATCGCCGTCAGGGCGAGCGGCTTGCCGTCGAAGGCGGCCGCGTGGCTGGCCGGCGCCAGGGTGAGCTTTCCCTGCGCGAACTGCCTGTCGTCGGCCAGTTCCGGCGCCGCCGGACGGGCGCGGCGCAGGATGACGTTGACACGGGCGACAAGTTCGCGCGGGCTGAACGGTTTGGTGACATAGTCGTCGCCACCCATTTCGAGCCCGAGGATGCGGTCGATCTCCTCGTCGCGCGCGGACAGGAACAACACCGGTACGTCTGATGTGTGACGCAGCCGCCGGCAGACCTCCAGCCCGTCCATCTCCGGCATGCCGATGTCGAGCACGACAAGGTCGGGTGTGCTTCGTTCGATTGCCTGCAGGGCGGCGGCGCCATCGGAGACGGCAGCCGTTTTCATGCCGGCCTTTTCCAGCGCGAAGCAGATCACTTCGCGGATATGCGGGTCGTCGTCGGCGACGAGGATGTGATGCGGCATGGACTAGTGATCCGGCACGGGTTCCGCGGCGCTGGGAACAATAGGCCGCCTGTTGTCGAGATAGCGAAGCAGGCGCCAGTCGCGGAAGCTTCAGCTTCGCCAGTTTTCCTGCAGGCTGCGATACCAGCCTTCATCGACACCGCGCAACCTTGCCAGTTCGCCGACGGCACCGGCATTGGCTGTCTCGCGCTGAGGATCGAAGAAGCGATCGAGCGCTGGAAACGCGTCCTGCCCGAGCGAGCGGAGATACCAGGCGTCGAGCGGGATGCCCTGGCCGCTCATTTCGAGGGAATGGTCTACATTGTAGGTGGCGATCATGGCTGCGAAGTTGATGAAACAGCAGGCATAAAGCGTCAGGGATAACGTCAGAAGATTGGCGGAGAGCAGCCATTCACTGGATTTTCCGAGCGCGATACGGGCGATGATCAGCGCAAGGCCGGCCGCCACCAGTCCCATCCAGACGAAAGCGGCGACGCGCCAGTAGGTCAGCGCATAGATGCCGACATAGAGGTCGAGCCGCAGGATCGACGAGACGACCAGCATGATGTTCTGTGCCACCCAGGCATAGACCAGCCGGCGGATGAGCGGGTCGGCCGATGTTTCGCTGCCGGGCCTCAGCGCCGCAAGGACAAAGCCGGCGGCCAGCAGTGCGGTGACGATCAAGGGATAGGCGCCGCGATGCGCGTAGGCGGCATAGCTCAAACCATCGGGAAGCGCGACCCCGCCCCACAGATAGGTGGCGTCGAGTCCGCTCTGCAGCGCAAACAGAATGTTGAAGACGATCAACGCGCGCAGGATGGCGGCCTTGCCGAAGACGATATCCTCGACGGCGTGCCTGTCGGCCGCTGGCTGGGCATCGGCAGGAGGGTGATTTGGCCTGGCGATGCGGCGCTGAAAGCGCGGCAGGCGTGGCCGCAGAAAGGCCCAGACGCCGGCAAGCACGAATAGCCAGAAGGCAATCCGCGTCAGCTGGATCAGGTCGAGCAGCTTGAAGACGTCGATCAGCGACAGCCAGTCTTCGATGACCGGATTGGCGGCACCGAAAAGGGCGACGAAGACCGCGCCCAGCGTCAGCGGCATTACCCAGACCGCGATTGCCGCCAGCCTTATGCGATGTCCGCCGAACCGCCGCGCCGCTCTTCGCCACTGGAGAAAATCGCCGAGGAACCGGAACGGCGCCGCCAGTCCGAACAGCACGATTTGGCCGGCAATGCGCGGCGTGCGGTGTCGCAGCCGGCCGCTCAGCGAAAGCGCGAACGCCACCAGCGCGGCAAGCGCGACCGAGACGGACAAGGGACTGACAGTCTCGGCCAGCGGCAACAGCGCGACAAGCAAGGCGGCCGACTTGAGCCACACCTTGCCGTCGCTGAAGGCGGCGGGATGCACGGCAACCATCGCGGCGGCAATCAGGATGGCGAACAGCGGAACCGTGATGCCGGCGGGCTGGCCGTAGAACAGGAAATCGGCGAGCGCGACCAGCAGCACGGCGACGCCGAAGCGGCTGCAATAGCTTGGCGCGGCGCGGAAGAAAGAGGTCACGGCCTGATCTTCCTGATGGCGTTCCTTCGCCATGGCGATGGGCTCTTGCGGACAAATGGGATGGGAGTTGCAGCGGTGTTGGCGCGTTGCGGGTCGACCAGCCACCAGCCTTCGCTGCGCAGCCGGTAAGGCAGACGGGGTTTTGCTCGCTTGTGCATGCCGCCTGTCTCGCAGGCCTGCAGGAAAGCGATGCGGCGGATCGGAGGAGGTTTTCGGCAGGCGCGTGCAGTTTTCGTGCAGGGCCGGCGGCTTGCCTCGCCCGGCCGCAACCGGCATAGATCTGGCATGACCGAAACCTACCGCCCGCGCCGCTCCGTGCTCTATGTCCCGGCCTCCAACGACAAGGCGCTGGCCAAGATCGCGCAGCTTGCCTGCGACGCCGTCATCATCGACCTCGAGGACGCCGTCGCCCCCGCCGACAAGATCGCCGCGCGCGAAAAACTGGCCGGCATTTTCGCCAACCGCCCTGATGCCAATGGCCGGCGACGCGAGATGGTGGTACGCGTCAATGCGCTGTCCAGCGAATGGGGCACTGACGATCTTGCGGCCGTGGCCAAGGCGGAGCCGGACGGCATCCTGCTGCCGAAGGTCGACACGCCGCGTGACGTGCTCGAAGTCGGCGATGTGCTGGACGATAATTTTGCCCCGGACAGCGTGAAACTATGGGCGATGATCGAGACGCCCAAGGCCATGCTCAACATCGGCGCCATCGCCGAACTCGGCCGCGACCCCGCCTCACGCCTGGATTGTTTCATCGCCGGAACGAATGACCTGATCAAGGATACCGGCGTGCTGGCGACGCCGGATCGCGCCTATCTGCTGCCATGGCTGATGCAGATGCTGCTGGCGGCACGCGCCGGCGGGATCGACATGCTCGATGGGGTGTTCAACGAGTTCCGCGACCCGGATGCGTTCGCGCGTGAGTGCACGCAGGCAGCCGCCATGGGCTTCGACGGCAAGACGCTGATCCATCCATCGCAGGTCGAGGCGGCCAACCGTGCCTTCGCTCCGTCGGCGCAGGCGCTGGCCGAGGCGCGCGCGGTGAAGGATGCCTTCGCGCTTGCGCAAAACAGTGGCAAGGGGGTCATCGCGCTGAATGGCAGGATGGTCGAGCGGTTGCACTTGGCGCAGGCCGAGAAACTTCTGGCGAAAGCGGCCGCCATCGGCGCATGATATTCGCCGATTTGGGATACACGACAGGAATTGAACGATGAAACTCTACCGCTTTCTCACCGCCCCGGACGACGCCAGCTTCTGCCATAAGGTGACGGCGGCGCTGAACAAGGGCTGGCACCTGTTCGGCTCGCCGACCTACGCCTGCGACAAGAAGACCAAGACCATGCGCTGCGGCCAGGCCGTGGTGAAGGATGTCGATGGCCAGGAATACGGGCCGGATACGAAGCTCAGCGACTGGTAGCCGCTAGCAAGGAGAGCATCAGGCGGCCTCGACAATATCAAGACGCACGGTAAGTCCGGCCAGCGCGGCAAGATTGATCAACGTGTCCAGACTGAAATTCGTGATCCTGCCCCGCAGGAGGTCGCTAAGGCGTGGCTGGGTAATCCCGAGCCGGTTGGCTGCTTCGGCCTGGGTAACGTCCCAACTCCGCACCCGCTGTTCGACAGCGATCAGCAAGTTGGAGCGCATGGTCATGTTGGCGGACTCGGCCGGAGTCTCCTCCAGTGCGTCCCACACGTTTTCAAAACTCTGACGGTCCATCGTCCTTACCTCCACTAGATTTGTCTGAACCGGGATGCGGCAAGATCCAAGTTTCGTTTCACTGTCTGTTGCGTCTCCTTCTGGAAGGCGTGCAGCACATAGACAGCGTCGCCTATGCTCGCGACGTAAAGCACCCGGAACGCGCCGGTGGCGTCGCGGACGCGGATTTCCCGCACACCTGGGCCGACCGTCGTCATCGGCTTCCAGTCGCTTGGCTCTAGTCCGAGCTGCACCTTATGCAGCTGAACGCCCGTTTCCTTGCGTGCGTGCCGCCTCTGGAAAATCCCGGAGCTGGGCAAGAGAATCTCCGAGAAACTCTAAGCGCTTTGTTACTTGGCATTGGTGGATTTATATCAAAACTTGTATAATTGGCAAGGCGGTGATCCGGCCAATCGATGACCATAGCGGCGGCTCACCGACCATGCTGAGACCAACATGGTTAGGGATATCGACTGAGAAGGGAAGCGCGGTAACCTCTCTCTTCGTCACCTAGGCGAAGCAAGAAGCGAAGCGGCATAGAGCAGGAAGACGAAGGTACGGGCTATTCAGCCGCCTCTTCGATCTTCTCCATATCATCGTCCGACAGGCCGAAATGGTGGCCGATCTCGTGGACCAGTACGTGGGTGACGATGTCGCCCAGCGTTTCCTCGTTTTCGGCCCAGTAGTCGAGCATGGCGCGGCGGTAGAGCGTGATGCGGTTCGGGCCTTCGCCGGTTTGCGGATTCCAGCGTTCGGCGATGCCGCGCCCCTCGAACAGGCCGAGCAGGTCGAACGGCGTTTCCAGCGACAGGTCGTCCATGATCTCGTCGGTCGGGAATTCGGCGATCTGGATGACGATCTCGCCGGTCAGCTTGCGAAAATCCTCCGGCAGGTGGGCGTAGGCCTCCAGGGCCAGGAACTCCAATTCCTCCATCGAGGGCGCAAGTTCACCATGCCAGGTGCGGGTCTTATAGATGCGGGCCATGCTTTGTCCTTTGATCCCGGCATATAGGCGTTCGCGCTGGTCGAGGCAAATGACGCCTGTACGTCGGTGTCGCGCAGGAAGAGGAATAAATTCCTTGATGAGTCTGCTTGACTCTTCCGATCCCCTCTGGAATCTATAGGAACATAACAGGAACAATCGTGAGTGGAAGCTGACCGTCATGGCGATGACCGCCGTGGCGCGGGAGACTGTTTTTGCCCTGCGCCGCCAGATCGCGAAGATCGAGGGAACACTGCCCGAGCGCCTGCAGGCGCCGGCTGGCGCGCCCCTTGCTGACGCCGGCAGCGATCTGACGATCGTCCGGCGCGGGCTTGCCGCGGCCTTGCCGGACGCTTTCCTGCCCATCGGCATCGAGCGGCTCGATGCCGCGCTCAGCGGCGGCCTGCCGAAAGCCGCCCTGACCGAAATCCATGGCCTGGAAACCCGCGATGCGGGCGCCGTCGCCGGTTTCGCTCTGTCGATCGTCAGCCTGATCCTCAACCAGGCGCAGGGGCTGCCCATCCTGTGGATCGGGACATCGGAAATTTTCCATGAGGCCGGCTTTCTCTATGCCAGGGGGCTGCATGCCTCGTTCGGCATCGAGCCCCAGCAATTGCTGTTTTCCGAGGCGCCCCGGCTTGTCGATGCACTGTGGATCGCCGAGGAGGCGGCCCGCATGACCGCGCTTGCCGCCGTCATCCTGGAGATCCGCGGCAATCCGCAGCGGCTGGACCTGACCGCGACACGCCGCCTGCATGCGCGGGCGCAAGGTGCCGGCCGGCCGGTGTTCCTGCTGCGGCAGGCGGCCGAGCCCGAACCGACGGCGGCGCCTGTTCGTCTGATTGTCGCGTCGGCGCCGGCCGTGCCGCGCGAAACAGTCGCCGGGCCGCTCGCCGGCTCGATCGGCCACCCGGCCTTCACCATCAGCATCGGCAAGAGCCGCACGGCCCTGCCTGGACAATTCACACTGGAGTGGAACCCCGATGAACGCAGATTCGACGAAAGAAGGGGCGAGGAAAGACGCAGGGCAAGCAACGAATGGGCAGAGAATCCTGTCCCTGTGGTTTCCCTATCTCGCGACAGAAAGGATCCTGCGGCAGCGTCTGGGGAAATCCTGGCGTTCCCGGCCGCCGGATCATCCGCAGCCATCTCATCCACCGCTCGTGATCAGCCATCGCCAGGGCAACGCGCAGCGCATCTCGGCCCTCGACGCGCGGGCTGAGGCGCTGCACCTGAAGCGCGACATGGGGATTGCCGATGCGCGCGCCATGCATCCGTCGATCGACATCGTCGAAGCCGATCCGGAGGCCGACCGGCGCCTGCTCGAGGGCCTTGCCGACTGGTGCGACCGCTACACGCCGCTGGTGGCGCTGGACGGCATTGACGGCCTGTTCCTCGACGTCACCGGCTGCACCCATCTGTTCGGCGGCGAACGCGCCATGCTGGACGAAATCCTGTCGCGCTTCTTCCAGCAGGGTTTCGACGTCCGCGCCGGGCTTGCCGGCACGCCCGGGGCGGCCTGGGCGGCGGCCCGCTTTTGCGGCGACCGCATCGTTCCATCAGGCGAGGAGGAAGCCCTGCTCGCGCCCTTGCCGCTGGCCGCCCTTCGCATAGCGCCGGAAACCCGTACCAGCCTGGAAAGCGTGGGGCTGCGCACGGCGGGTGCCGTCATGGCGGCACCGCGCGCGCCGCTCGCCCGCCGCTTCGGCGCTTTGCTGCTCCAGCGCCTCGACCAGGCGCTTGGCCGTCTCGACGAGGCGATCTCACCGCGTCTTCCCGTCGCGCCGCTTTCGGTCGAGCGTCATCTCGCCGAGCCCGTCACGCTGACGGAGGAGATAGAGCGGCTGGTGGGCATGCTGGCGACGACCTTGAAGACCGACCTCGAACGCCGCGGCGAAGGCGCAAGGAGCCTGGCGCTGCTGCTTTTTCGCGTCGACGGCGCCGTCAGCCGCATCGCGCTCGGCACCTCGCGGCCGATGCGCGAACCCTTGCTGATCCGGAAATTGTTCCATGAAAGGCTGGCGGCACTCGAGCAGCATATCGATGCCGGCTTTGGCTTCGACCTGGTGCGCCTCTCGGTGCTGGCCGTCGCCGCTTTCGACATGCAGCAGGCCGATCTGACCGGCGAAGCGGCCGATGACGGCGCCGACATCGCCCTGTTCGCTGACCGTATCCGCGCCCGCCTCGGCGAGGGCGCGGTTCTGCAGCCGGTTCCCGTGGAAAGCCACCTGCCGGAACGCGCCGTCGCCGTCATTCCCTTCACCGAAGCCCCGCGCCGGACCACACCACCCAAGAAGCCGGACAGGATGCAGGCGCCGATGACCATCTTCCCGCCGGAACGACCGATCCGGCTGTTCCGTTCGCCCGAGCCCATCGAGGTGCCGGCCACCGAAATGCCGGAGGGACCGCCGCTGCATTTTCGTTGGCGCCGCGCGCTTTACCGTGTGATGCGCGCCGAAGGGCCGGAGCGCATCGCCGCCGAATGGTGGCGCGAGGCGCCGGGCGACGCGGCGGCGTCGACACGCGATTATTTCCGCATCGAGGATGCCGGTGGCCGCCGCTACTGGCTCTACCGGCAAGGCCTTTACGGCGGCGTCTCGCAAACCCCGCCGCGCTGGTTCATGCATGGGGTCTTCGCATGAACGCGCTGACCGTCATTCCTTATGCGGAGTTCGGCATCCAGTCGAATTTCTCCTTCCTGCGCGGCGCCTCCAAACCCGAGGAGCTGGTGGTCGCGGCCAAGCTCATGGGCTTCTCCGCGATCGGGCTCGCCGACCGCAACAGCGTCGCCGGCGTGGTGCGCGCCTGGCAGCAGGCCAAGGTCGAAAAGCTTGCCTACCATCCCGGCTGCCGGCTGGTTTTTGGCGACGGCACGCCGGACATTCTCGCCTATCCCAGGGACCGTGCGGGCTGGGGCCATCTGTGCCGCATGCTCACCCAGGCCAATCTGCGTGACGAGACCGAAAAGGGCGCCACCCTGCTCCGGCGCGACGACCTGCTCGAATGGGGGGACCGGATGTCGCTGGCGGTCCTGCCCGATCTGGCGGCCGGCGCGCAAGACAGTCTGGCTTTGCTCCGTGAACTCAGGGATCGCTTCGGCAGGATCCTGCGGCTCGGCGTCTCACCCTGTTATGCCGGCCATGATCGCTTCCGGATCGAGCAGGCGGCGGCGTTCGCCGAGAGCACCGGCATCCCGCTGATGGCGACCAACGATGTGCTCTACCACACGGCCGAACGGCGCCCGCTGCAGGACGTGCTGACCGCGATCCGCCTCAATGTTCCGGTCGCCGAGGTGGGGCTGGAACTGACCGCCAATGCCGAACGCCATCTGAAGCCGCCGCTGGAAATGGCGCGCCTGTTCCGCCGGTATCCGCAAGCGCTGGCGGAGACGCTGCGGTTTGCGCGAGAGCTGACCTTCTCGCTCGGCGATCTTCAGTACAATTATCCCGACGAGCCGACGGAATCGGGTCTCGGGCCGCAGGCGGAGCTGGAGCGACTGGCTCGGGAAGGTGCGGCCCGGCGCTTTCCCGGCGGTATCCCCGCCAGCGTGATAAAACGAATCCAGGAAGAGCTCGCCCTGATCGAGCGGCTGAATTACGCCCGTTATTTCCTGACCGTCCATGACATCATCAAATTCGCCCGAGGCGAAGGCATTCTCTGCCAGGGCCGCGGCTCCGCGGCTAATTCGATTATCTGCTTCTGCATTGGCATTACCGAGGTCGGGCCGGACAAGATCGACACGCTCTTCGAGCGTTTCATTTCCGAGGAACGCAACGAGCCGCCAGATATCGACGTCGACTTCGAGCATGAACGGCGCGAAGAGGTGATGCAGTACATCTATACGAAATACAGCTCCAAACGCACGGCACTCGCCGCCGCCGTCATCAGCTATCGCGGCCGTTCGGCGCTGCGCGAAGTGTCGAAAGCGATGGGCCTTTCGGAGGATGTCAGGGCGTCTCTCTCCGGCTCGATCTGGGGTTGGTCGACCTCGGAACTCGGCGAGAAGGAAGCCAGGGCCGGCGGCCTCGACCGCAGGGATCCGGTGTCACGGCATGTGATGGAACGCGCCAACGAGATCATGGGCTTTCCCCGCCACCTCTCCCAGCATGTCGGCGGCTTCGTCATCACCAGGGACCGGCTCGACGAGATCGTCCCCATCGTCAAGACGGCGATGGACGAGCGCAAGATGGTCGAATGGGACAAGGACGATCTCGATTCGGTGAAAATCCTCAAGGTGGATATCCTGGCGCTCGGCATGCTGACCTGCCTCCAGCGCGCTTTCACCTTGCTCACGGATCACTATCCAAAGGCACGGGATGCGTATGGGCAGCCCTATGTGCTCGCCACCCTGCCCCCCGAGGATAGGCAGGTCTACAAAATGATCTGCCGAGCCGATACGCTTGGGGTCTTCCAGATCGAATCGCGCGCCCAGATGTCGATGCTGCCAAGGCTCGAACCAAAAGATTTTTATGACCTTGTCATAGAGGTGGCGATTGTTCGACCTGGTCCGATCCAGGGTGACATGGTCCACCCTTACCTGCGTCGGCGACAGGGCAAAGAGGCGGCCGAGTATCAAAAACCTGAACTAGAAGCGATCCTCAGCAGGACGCTGGGCGTGCCGCTGTTCCAGGAGCAGGCGATGAAGATCGCCATCGTCGCCGGTGGCTTCAAGCCGGGCGAGGCGGATGAACTGCGCCGCGCCATGGCCACCTTCAAGCGCACAGGCACGATCGGCAATTACCGCCAGCGCATGATCGACGGCATGGTCAGCAAGGGCTACACGAAGGACTTCGCCGAGCGCTGTTTCAAGCAGATCGAGGGCTTTGGCGAGTATGGCTTTCCCGAAAGCCACGCCGCCTCCTTCGCCCTGCTCGTCTATGCCTCCTGCTGGTTCAAGACCTTCTACCCGGACGTGTTCTGCGCCGCGATCCTGAATTCGCAGCCGATGGGCTTCTATCAGCCGGCGCAGCTGGTGCGCGACGCCCGCGACCATGGCGTCGACATCCGCGAGGTCGACGTCAATTTCTCCGTCTGGGACTGCACTTTGGAAAAGGCGCTTTTCGACCCGGCCCGCATCCTGCCGCGTCATGCCGAAATGCGCGGTGTCATCGAGACTCAGCATGCGGTGCGGCTCGGCTTCCGGCAGATCAAGGGACTTTCCAAGGAACGCATGGAGGTTTTCGTCGAGCGGCGCGGCGCCGGCTACTCGACGGTCCGGGATGTCTGGCTGCGCTCCAGCCTCAATGTCGACGAGATCGAGAAATTGGCGCAGGCCGACGCCTTTCGTTCCATCGGCCTCGACCGCCGCGCGGCACTATGGGAGGTCCGCGCGCTCGACGGCAAGAGTGCCGCCGAGAAGCTGCCGCTGTTCGACCAGCCGGCGCTCAGCCTGCGCGAGCTGGAGCCCGAAACGAAGCTGCCGAAAATGCCGCTCGGCGAGCATGTCATCCATGACTACCGCTCGCTCGGCCTGTCGCTGAAGGCGCATCCGGTCGCCTTCCTGCGCGAGCGGCTCGACCGCGCCGGCATCACTCCCAATGCCAGCCTGCCTTCCGTGCGCGACGGCAGGCGGGTCTCCGTTGCCGGGCTGGTGCTGGTGCGCCAGCGCCCCGGCAAGGGCAACGCGATCTTTCTCACGCTGGAAGACGACAAGGCCGTCGCCAACGTCATCTTTTGGGAAAGGACCTTCACCCGTTTCCGGCCCATCGTCATGGGTGCCCGGTTTGTGAAGGTCACCGGGAAACTGCAGTCGGAATCAGGTGTCGTCCATATCGTCGCCGAGAAGATCGAGGACCTGACGCCCTGGCTGACCGTGCTGCTGGAGAAGGTCGGTGCGGCCGCACTGCCGGCCGCCGATCCTTCGGACCGCTCCGGCCAACCCGCAATTCGGCCCGCGATGCTGAAAGACGGACGGGATCTCGCAACGCTGTCGGAAGAGGCGGAGAGGGTCATGCCCAAAGGGCGTAATTTTCAGTAGGCCCGACCCACCTTCGTCATCCACGGGCGAGCAGGAGCGAAGCTCCGTCGCGGCGACCCGAGGACGACAAACGTGATGGTTGCTCAGCCGTAGATCTGCTTGTGGATCTGGTAGAGCATTTCCGAACGGTCGGCGCGCATGTCGGCCAGATCGCGGCTGGAGAAGCTGTCGATTTCGGCGATGAGGCGATTGTAGTGCTTGCGCTTGGCGATGCTGGTGCGAGCGCGGGTCACGAGGTCGTTGAAGATCATAGCAAGGTTCCTTCTGTGCCGCATTCGGCGCGGCCGTTTCTTCCTCCCTTGATCGGTACGGATGATGACATAGGAATGGTGCGTTGCAAAAAGAAGATGTTGCAATGCACCATTGCAGCCAGCGCATAGCCGGTTAATGGCTTCCTAAGCTCCCGCACGACGCGCGGCCCGGGCCGGCAGGCGAGCCGCCTCCCATTTTGTCTTACAAATTAGCGTTACCCCGTCTTGCCAGATCGATTGCGGGCTGGCTTGATCCAATGTCACCTGATGCCTGGAGGAAACATGGCGGCCGCAGATTATTATGAAGTTCTCGATCCGCGTTTCGGGCGCCTGTTCAACGGCAACGCGCAGGTGGAGAAGCTGTTCACCGGCTGCCGGTGGGCGGAAGGGCCGGCCTGGTTCGCCGCCGGCCGCTATGTCGTCTGGTCGGACATTCCGAACAACCGCATGATGCGCTACGACGAGACGGACGGCAGCGTCAGTGTCTTCCGTCAGCCCTCCGGCAATTCCAACGGCAACACCGTCGACCGGCAAGGCCGGCTGGTCACCTGCGAGCATTCGGGCCGGCGCGTCAGCCGCACCGAGCATGACGGCTCGATCACCACCATCGCCGCCAAATGGAAGGGCAAGCCGCTGAACTCGCCCAACGACGCGGTGGTGAAGTCCGACGGCTCGATCTGGTTCACCGATCCGACCTACGGCATCGACACCGACTATGAGGGCGACAAAGCCGAGAGTGAAATCGGCGCCTGCCATGTCTACCGGGTCGATCCCGACACGGGCGATATCGAGGCTGTCATCACCGACATGGTCAGGCCGAACGGCCTTGCCTTCTCGCTCGACGAAAGCCTGCTCTATGTCGTCGACACCGGCCGCACGCATGGCGCCGAGAACCCGGCGCATATGCGGGTGTTCAACGTCGGCAAGCACGGCAAGAAGGTTTCCGGAGGCAAGGTGTTCGCCGACTGCACGGCCGGACTGTTCGACGGCTTCCGGCTCGACGCCGATGGGCGCATCTGGACGAGTGCCGCCGACGGCATCCATTGCTACGATCCCGACGGCACGCTGATCGGCAAGGTCAAGGTGCCGGAGGTGACCGCCAATTGCGTTTTCGGCGGCGCCAAGCTGAACTGTCTCTACATCGCAGGCACCACCTCGCTTTATTCGGTGCGGCTGATGGTGAATGGGGCCAAGACCTATTGAGCCTGCTGGAAACGCTTCTCTGGCGTCCGTTATTGGCCGTTTTGCGGGTAGCCACAGCGCCCGCTTCGCCGCGGCTTCCGGAGCCATCCTGCGGCTCGCCGGAGCGGAGTTCGAAGCCGCCTGTCGGCGGTATCAGACACAATTCAAGGGGAGGGCGTCATGCCATTCGTCAACATCCGCATCGTCAAGGAAGTGATCGCCGCCGATCCGGCCGGCAAGAAGGCTGACATCGCCAGGAAAGTCACGGCGGCCATCATGGACGCCACTGGGCTTAGCAATGACGATGTCTGGGTGGTCTTCGAGGAGGTCAACGCCCGCGACTGGTATGTCGGCAAGACCGACGTGGAGACGTTGAGAGGCAAGAAATAATCCCAAGGCGCGATGAGCGCCGCAAATCCGGGCTCTGCTCAGGAAGGTGAAGGTGCGGCGGCCGTATCCGCGCCTGCCGTGCGTCCGCCGACCGTACCTTCACCCGGCCGGCGCTTCGCCCAGCTCTCCAGCCAGTCGCGGCTTTGCATCTCGATCAGCCGCGATGCGGTTCGCTCGAATTCGAACACCTCGACGCCGCGCTTGGCCACATAAAGCGCGTGCGGTGGCGCCTCGGCGCTCACCACCAGCCGCGTATGATGGTCGTAAAGCGTGTCGATCAACAGGATGAAGCGTTTGGCCTCATTGCGCTTGCCTTCGCCCAGTACCGGCACACGGTCGATGAAAACAGTCGAAAACCGCCCGGCGATCGCCAGGTAATCGCGCGCGCCGAGCGGCTTTTCGCAGAGGTCGGCGAAGGTGAAACGCGCAGCGTCACCAGCGGCGGCCGGCACCACCACCTTGCGTCCCTTCAGCGTCAGCGAGGTCTCGGCCGTCGGCGCACCGCGCGTCATCGACTGCCAGGCCTCGTCGAGCGCCTGGTCGGCCGCCGCATCGGCCGGTGTGACATAGACCGGCGTGCGTGCGAGCTTTTCCAGCCGATAATCCTTGTCGCTGTCCAGCGACAGCACCTGCGCGTGGCGTTCCAATATGGCGATGAACGGTTGGAAAAGCTGGCGGTTCAACCCGTCACGGTAAAGATCTTGCGGCGCCACGTTCGAGGTGGCGACCAGTACGACCCCATTGGCAAACAGTGCCGAGAACAGCCTGGACAGGATCATGGCGTCGGCGATGTCGGTGACCGAGAACTCGTCGAAACACAGCACCCAGGCCTGCTCGGCGAGCGCCTTGGCCACCGGCGGGATCGGATCGTCTTCCCTGACCGTGCCTTCCTTGCGCGCCTGCCGGTGTTTCTGGATACGGTCCTGCACATCGGCCATGAAGTCGTTGAAATGCACACGGCGCTTGCGCCTGACCGGCAGGAGCTCGAAGAACATGTCCATCAGCATGGTCTTGCCGCGGCCGACGCCACCATGGATGTAGAGGCCCTTGACCGCTTCATGCGTCTCGCGCTTGCGCGCAAACAGCCAGCCCAGTGCACTGGACTTTTGCGCCAGCCGCTTGGCCGAGATCTCGACGGTCAGCCCGTCGAGCGCGGCGGCGATCGCTTCCTGCGCGGCATCGCGCTCGATCGCGCCTGATACCACCAGATGGTCGTAGCGCTGCCGGACGGTCGGATGGGTCTGGAGGCCGTCACGCAGATGCATCGATCACGTCATTGTTCAGAGCAGGATGCCCAGAGAAAGGGTGTGCCGAGATTGAGGTCACGCCGCCGGCATCACCTGAATGTCGGCATCTCCTACCTCGTAAGCGAGATCGGTTGCCCGTTGGAAGTCTGGCCGTCGAATTTCGAGCCGCCCGACGAATAGAGCCGCGCCAGCGAACCGCCATTCTCGTCATAAAGCGTCAGCTGCTTGCCGGCGACGTTCCACGACTTGATGCCGTCGATCGGCGCCGGGCAATGCAGCGGCCCGGCGCGGAAACCGGCGCCGAACTTGGTCTGCGGCGTCGCCACCTTGCAGCTCTGGCCGGAGACGCTGACGTTCCAGACACCGGCGACGGCCGCCGCGCTGAGATCGGCGGCACCCGCGGGCGCCGCGCCGTCCGGCGGCAGCGAAGCAACTTGCGTGTTAGCCGGCGCGGTCGGGAACCGCGACGGGTCGGTGGTGCCGGGTGAGGCCGGCGGCGGCAGCTGGTTGGAACTCACCTGGCCAGCGGGGGCTGGCTGCAGCGGCGCCGGTTGCTGGTCGTCCATCGACGAGAAGCGTGAGGTTGAGCAGCCGCTCGCAACGAGTGCCGCCAGGGATACGGCCACCAGGCCGCCTTTCGAAAAATTCATTACAACCTCCGTCGGATCCGGCTGGGGGGAAACCGTCCGCGCAATCTCACCTCCACCAAGATGGAGAAGGTGGCGAAATTTCAACCCGATATGGTTAAAATAGGGTTTGCGGTATGAATTGTTGCAAATTTATCGCACTCACCCGGCGAGCGGCGCACTCGGCACGAACACATATCCGTCCGGTCCGACGATATAGCACTCGCGCAGACCATGCGGCTTGTCGATCGCGCCGGCCAGCACGATGTGGCCATGCTCCAGCGCCGCCGCCTCGATCGCGTCGGGCTCCGCGCCATAGAGACGCAGTTCGATGCCGGCACCGCGCGTCTCCGTACCCGCGATGGAGCCCGTCATGGGATTGTCGAGATAAGAATGGTCCGCATGCAGCATGAACACCGATCCCAGAAGCTCGAGCGCGGCGAAATCCTCGTCGGCATAGACGATGCAGGCGCCAAGCACGTCACCGCAGAAGGCTTCCATCGCCGCCATGTCCGATACCAGCAGATTGACGCCGATGCCGCGCGGCAGCGAGCGGCCGAAATCCTCGGCCTTCATCCAGGGTGTCTTGGTCCGCTTCATCGCCATGGCGTCTTCCTCCTGATGCCGCGATCCTAGCCGAGACCGCCTTGCCGCCCTTGGCCTTCGGCCGGCAAACGCTTGCGCCAGCCGCGTCAGGGCTTATGTCTATGGCCAATTCCAGGAAAGGTGTGTGGCGATTTCCCCGGGAAAACGCGCAGCACTTTCCCCTTGGGAATTGAGTGAAAACAAAGAGTTCACCGAAACCCGCCGGAGCGCAGACCTTGGCCGCCAGAAAGAAAGCCGCCAACCGCTACTACAGCGGCCCGCCCAGCGACCATTTCGACGGCAGCCTGTTCTTCAATCCCGGCGGCCGGATGCCCGGCCCCTTCAAGGATTTGCTGAAATGGCAGTTCAGCGGCCAGCGCTCGAAATGGCCGGCTGCCAGCCCGAGCCCCTTTGCGCAGGCAAAGCCGGCGGCGGCGGTCGAAGGCGCCGATCTGGTCGTGACCATGGTCGGCCATTCGACCTTGCTGATCCAGACAGCCGGGCTGAACATCCTTACCGATCCGGTCTGGTCGGAGCGCACATCGCCGTTCTCCTTTGCCGGACCCAGGCGCGTCAATCCGCCGGGTATCGCCCTTGGCGATCTACCGGCGATCGACCTCGTGCTGGTCAGCCACAACCACTATGACCATCTCGACCTTGCCACGCTGAGGCAGTTGCAGGAGAAGCACGATCCGCTGGTGGTGACGCCGCTCGGCAACGATGCCATCATCGCCGCCGCGGTGCCCGGGACGCGGCTTTCCGCGCATGACTGGGGCGACAGGGTCGATGTCTCCGACGGCACCGCTATCCACGTCGAGCCCGCGCATCACTGGTCGGCGCGCGGGGCGCGCGACCGGCGCATGGCGCTGTGGGCCGGCTTCGTCATCGAGACGCCGGGCGGAAAAATCTATTTCGCCGGTGATACCGGCTTCCACGGCGGCATCAACTACCGGCTGATGGCGGAGAGGCATGGCGGCTTCCGCTTCGCCATCCTGCCGATCGGCGCCTACGAGCCGCGCTGGTTCATGGCGCCGCAGCACCAGAACCCCGAGGAAGCGGTCCAGGGCATGTCGTTGTGCAACGCGGCCTTCGCCGCCGGCTGCCATTGGGGCACGTTCCAGCTCACCGACGAGCCGTTCGACGAACCGGTGCGGAAGCTGGCCGAGGCGCTGGACGGCCGAGGCATCCCACGGGAGCGCTTTCGCGCCTTGCGGCCCGGCGAGATCTGGGAAGTGCCCCGGATATGATCGCCTCGATGGCTGGAATGACCGTTTACGCTGCCATGGTTTTCGCTGATGGTCATCCGCGGACAGGATAGGGGAATCAGATGAAGTCAATCATGGCAGGTCTCTTGGCGCTGGCGGTCTCGGTGCCGGCGGCTTTCGCGGGCGAGATCAGCGATCGGGCGGCCGAGGCCGAGAAGCTGCTCCAGTCGGGTGATGGCGCCGGTGCGCTGGAGAAATTCAGCAGCGCCCAGGAAGCGCTCTGGCAAGCGATGCCGCTTGGCGTCCTGAACGTCAGGCAGGTCGACACGGCCTCCGGCTTCGGTATCTACAGCGAGCGCGCCAACCACATCTACAAGCCCGGCGAGAAAATCGTGCTGTACATGGAGCCGGTCGGCTATGGCTATGGCAAGGACGGCCTCGGCAACAGCATGATCGCGCTCTCTGTCGACATCACCGTCGTGTCCGCAGCCGGCGAAACGCTCAGCACAATGGAAAAAGTCGGTCGTGTTCAGATCGCCTCTCGCTCGCACAATCGCGAACTGTTCTTCAAACTCGACCTCTCCCTCGACGGCCTGCCGGCCGGCAAATACCGGTGCAACTTCGTCATGCATGACGAGAATTCGAGCAAGACGGCCCCCTTCAGCACGGATATCGAGATCGCCGGCTGAGGCGATGCCGGGAAAACCACCGATGTCCGATGGAGACGGCACCGGCGGGGACGAAATCCGCGTCGGGCGTAATGTCTTCATCAATCAGAACTGCACTTTCTACGACCTCGGCTGCCTCGACATCGCCGACGCTATCTCGCGGCCTCGGGAACCCAAGCACGACAGCCGCGTTTTTCAACCGGTTTCAATGTGTCCGGCTTGCGAGGCGTTCCCATGCTCAAATGGATCATCATTCTCCTGATCATCGCCGCCGCGGCGAGCCTGCTCGGCATGCCGGCGCTGGCGGGCGCGGCCGCCACTGGCGCGCGCATTCTCATCGGCATCGTGCTCATCATCTTCCTGTTGATCTTGCTTGGGGTCTTTGCGGTGACGTAAGTCCGTCACCTTCGCCGTGAAAGCGGCTGCGCACTGGTAATTCCTGCCCGTTTCCGCCATATAGCGCCGAACGGACATGGAAATTTCGGAGCAATGGCAGGCACGGCCCCTTTCGCCAAGATGAACGGCATCGGCAACGAGATCATCGTTGCCGACATGCGTGGCCGTGCGGATCGGGTGACGGCCGCGGCTGCCATCGCGCTCAACGCCGATGCCTCGACGCGGTTCGACCAGATCATGGCGATCCACGACGCCAGGACGCCGGGCACCGCTTATTTCGTCGACATCCTGAATTCCGACGGGTCGGGCGCGCAGGCCTGCGGCAACGGTATGCGCTGTGTCGTCCAGGCGCTGGCCGCCGAGACCGGCGAGAAGACCTTCACCTTCGAAACCGTGGCCGGGATCTTGAACGCCCGCGAACACGCGGACGGCTCGATCTCGGTCGACATGGGCACGCCGCGCTTCGGCTGGCGCGACATCCCGCTGGCCGAGGAGTTCCGCGACACCCGCATGATCGAATTGCAGGTCGGCCCCATCGACGCGCCGGTGCTGCATTCGCCTTCGGCCGTCTCGATGGGCAACCCGCACGCCATCTTCTGGGTCGACGCCGATGTCTGGACTTATGAACTCGATCGTTTCGGCCCGCTGCTCGAAAACCATCCGATCTTTCCCGAGCGCGCCAACATAACCATCGCGCAGGTGACCTCGCCCGACTCGATGATCATCCGCACCTGGGAGCGTGGCGCCGGCCTGACCAAGGCCTGCGGCTCCGCCTCGTGCGCGGCTGTCGTTGCCGCCGCGCGCACCAGGCGCACGGGCCGCAGCGTCAACCTTTTGACCCCCGGCGGCGGTACGCTGCATGTCGAGTGGCGCGAGGACGACCACGTCATCCTGACCGGCGCGGCCGAGTGGGAATTTTCCGGCAGCTTCGATCCGTCGACCGGACAATGGGCCCGCGACACCGAAAGCGCGGCGTGATGTCCGCCCTTGCCAAGGACGTCGACGTGGCGAAGGAGGCCGGCCGCATCGACGTGGTGACTTTCGGCTGCCGTCTCAACACCTATGAGTCCGAAGTGATGCGGCGCGAGGCCGAAAATGCCGGCCTCGGCGCGCTGGATGGCGGCGCCGTCATCTTCAACACCTGCGCCGTCACCGGCGAAGCGGTGCGCCAGGCCAGGCAGGCAATCCGCAAGGCGCGCCGCGACAACCCGGCCGCGCGCATCATCGTCACCGGCTGCGCCGCGCAGACCGAGCCCGAAAAATTCGCTGCCATGGACGAGGTCGATCTCGTGCTGGGCAATGAAGAGAAGCTGAAGGCCAATTCCTATCGCGCGTTGCCGGATTTCGGCGTCAACGACACCGAGAAGGCGCGCGTCAACGACATCTTTTCGGTGCGTGAGACCGCCGGCCACATGGTCGACGCCATCGAGGGCCGAGCCCGTGCGTTCGTGCAGGTGCAGAATGGCTGCGACCATCGCTGCACCTTCTGCATCATCCCCTATGGCCGCGGCAATTCGCGCTCGGTGCCGATGGGCGCCGTGGTCGAGCAGGTCAAGCGGCTGGCGGGTAATGGCTATGCCGAGATCGTGCTGACCGGCGTCGACATGACGTCTTTCGGCGCCGATCTGCCAGGCGCGCCGAAGCTCGGGAAGCTGGTGAAGACCATTCTCAGGCAGGTGTCCGACGTAAAGCGGCTCAGGCTGTCCTCCATCGATTCGATCGAGGCTGACGACGACTTGCTCGATGCGCTCGCCACGGAAGCCAGGCTGATGCCGCATCTGCATCTGTCGCTGCAGTCGGGCGATGACATGATCCTGAAGCGCATGAAGCGCCGCCATCTGCGCGATCAGTCGATCCGCTTTTGCGAGGATGTGCGCAAGCTGCGGCCCGGCATTGTCTTCGGCGCCGACATTATCGCGGGTTTCCCGACCGAGACCGAAGCCATGTTCGAGAATTCGCTGGAGATCGTCGAGGAGTGCGGCCTGACCCATCTCCACGTCTTCCCATTTTCGCCGCGCGAGGGCACACCCGCCGCGCGCATGCCGCAGCTGCGTCGAGAGCTGGTCAAGCAGCGCGCCGCCCGGTTGCGCGCCGCCGGCGAAGCGGCCTATCAGCGCCATCTGTCCTCGCTCGCCGGCAGCCGTCAGTCGGTCCTGATCGAGCGCGACGGCCTTGGCCGCACCGAAGGGTTCACGCTTGCCGCACTCGGCACCGGCGCGCCGGGAGAGATCGTCGAGGCTGATATAACCGGCCACGACGGGATCAGGCTGATAGCCACCCCCCTTGCCGCCCGCGCCGCCTGAGAACACAAAAGCATGGCTGGTTTTTTCAAGAAGATATTTTCGTTCGGCAAGAAGGAGGTGGTCGAGGAGCGCATCGACGAGACCGCCCCGCTGCCGCCGATCAAATGGGACCAGCTCGACGCGCTGAAGCCGGCGGCCGAGCAGGCCTTGCCGGAGTTTTTGAAGCGCGAGGAGCCTGTGGCGGAAGCCGCGCCGGCGACCGTGCCTGCTCCGGTCGAGGCCGCGCCCGGGCCGCAGCCCGAGGAACCCACACCCGAGGAACCCACACCCGAGCCTGCGCCGACCATTCCGCCCGCGCCGGAGCCGACTGTTCCGTCAGAACCGGAGCGGCAGCCGGAGCCTGCGCCGGAAGAGAAACCGGCACCCGCGCCCGAAACGCCTGAACCGCCCGCGCCCGAAGAGGTCCCGCCGCCGCCCGTTGCTCCCGAGCCCACGCCCGAACCCCAGCCGCAGGAGATCCCGCCGGCGCCATCGGAGCCGGAGATCGTTCCCTCGCGTCCGGAGAGGCGACCGGAACCCGCGCCCGTCGAAGTGCCGACGCCGCCAGTCGAAGTGCCGGCCGAGATACCCGCACCGGTCGAGGTGCCGTCGGCGTCGCCGGCTGAAGTGCCTCCGTCGGCGGCCGCCGTCGAGCAGCCTTCAAGGGCCGGCGCTGCCCCTCATCCGCCTGCCGGCACCTCCCCGTATAGGGACGGGGCGAAGGAAGGGGCTTCAGCACCGTCCTTGCCCGGTTTGCTGGGAGAGCATGAAGGAAAGCGCGGACCTGCCGTCGAAGCGGCGCTCGAAGCGCCACCAGCTGAAATCGCCCCTCCCATTCGCCAACCTGCACCGGTCGAGACGCAGCCGGTCGTTGCCGAGGTCGCGCCCGAGCCTCAATCGGTCCCGCGGCCCACCCCGGAGCCAAGACCCGTTCCCGGCAAGGTGACGGTCGCCAGGAAGGTCGAGCAGAAGGCCGAGCCACAGAAGGCGCCGGAACCGGCGCCGAGGCAATCCTGGTTCCAGCGCATGCGGGACGGGCTAGCCCGGTCCTCGCGCGAACTGACCGGCAACATTGCCGGCGTCTTCACCAAGCGCAAGCTGGACGAGGAGACGCTGCAGGATTTGGAGGACGTGCTGATCCGCGCCGATCTCGGCGTCGAAACGGCGCTGCGCGTCACCGATTCACTGGCCTCCAGCCGCTACGGCAAGGATGTGTCCGATACCGAAGTGCGCGCCGTCATGGCGGCCGAGGTGGAGAAGGTGCTAGCGCCGGTCGCGAAACCACTCGAGCTTGACCTCTCGCACAAGCCGCATGTCATCCTGGTGGTCGGCGTCAACGGCACCGGCAAGACCACGACCGTCGGCAAGCTAGCCGCCAAGCTGACCGATGGCGGCCTGTCGGTGATGCTGGCCGCCGGCGATACGTTCCGCGCCGCCGCGATCGAACAGCTGAAGATCTGGGGCGAACGAACGAAATCGCCCGTCATTGCCTCGAAGCTCGGCGCCGACGCCGCCGGTCTCGCCTACGATGCCTTCGAGCGGGCAAAGGAAGCCGGCTCCGACGTGCTGATCATCGACACCGCCGGCCGGCTGCAGAACAAGACCGAACTGATGGCGGAGTTGGAAAAGATCGTCCGCGTGCTGGGCAAGCTCGATCCCGAAGCGCCGCACACCGTGCTGCAGACGGTCGACGCCACGACCGGCCAGAACGCGCTCAACCAGGTCGAGATCTTCCGCAATATCGCCGGCGTCAACGGCCTGGTGATGACCAAGCTGGACGGCACGGCGCGGGGCGGTATTCTGGTGGCGATCGCGGCAAAACATAAATTGCCGGTCTATTTCATCGGCGTCGGCGAACAGGTCGACGACCTCGAACCGTTTTCCGCAAGCGAATTCGCCAGGGCGATCGCTGGAGTGGCTTGAACAAGGCACGATGCCGGAAGTGAGGCTTCCGGATTGGATCGTGCGTTAGAAGGAAACCATGAACCCACCCATTCTCGAACGCGATCCGTCCGACCCGCAGAAAGAGAAGAAGGAAGGCATCAATCCCGTGCTCAAGCTGGCGCTGGAGCTCGGGCCGCTGCTCGTCTTCTTCTTCGCCAATGCGCGCGGCGAGTGGCTGACGCAGAAATTGCCCGTGCTGGCTGAATTCGGCGGCCCAATCTTCGTCGCCACAGGCCTGTTCATGGCCGCGACCGCCATCGCGCTGATCGCCTCATGGCTGCTCACCCGCACCTTGCCGATCATGCCGATGGTGTCGGGGGTCGTCGTTTTCATCTTCGGCGCGCTGACGCTTTATCTGCAGGACGATATCTTCATCAAGATGAAGCCGACCATCGTCAACACGCTGTTCGGCGGCGTGCTGCTTGGCGGCCTGTATTTCGGCCGCTCGCTGCTCGGCTATGTCTTCGAGTCCGCATTCAAGCTCGATGCCGAAGGCTGGCGCAAGCTCACCTTCCGCTGGGGCCTGTTCTTCCTGTTCCTGGCCCTCGTCAACGAAGTCGTCTGGCGGAATTTTTCCACCGACGCCTGGGTTACGTTCAAGGTCTGGGGCATCATGCCGATCACGCTTCTTTTCACCTTCAGCCAGATGCCGCTGATCCTGCGCCACTCGCTGGACGACAAGGCCGGCGGCGAAGAGAAAGTCGGCAAATAAGGCTGTAAAGGGGAGAGCCATGGAATTCGTCACCACCCAGGAGGATCTGCGGACCATCTACAAGACGCCGCGCCCGACCGATGGCTCGATCCGCAAGGAATTGAAGGCGCTGGACGCCCATTGCCGCTCCTTCATCGGCAAGAGCCCATTCGTGCTGATCGGCTCGTCCGATGGCGAAGGCAATGCCGACGTCACCCCGAAAGGCGACAAGCCGGGCTTCGCCGCCATTCTCGACGAGAACACCATCGCCATCCCCGACCGGCCCGGCAACAACCGGCTGGATACGCTTGAAAACATCATCCGCAATCCCTCGGTCGGGCTGCTCTTCCTCATACCAGGCATGAACGAGACGCTGCGCGTCAATGGCGATGCCCGCATCACCGTCGATGCCACCTTGCGCGAGCGCCTTGCGGTCGACGGCAAGGAGCCGCAAAGCGTTATCGTGATCGTAGTCAAGGCCGCTTACATGCATTGCGCCAAGGCTTTCATGCGCTCCGATTTGTGGAAGCCCGACAGCTGGCATGATCGCGCCACGCTGCCGACGCTCGGCCAGATCCTGCGCGACCAGTTGGCACTGGCCGATTCGGCCGAGGCGACCGACCGCTGGCTCGACGGCGAGTACAAACAGACGATGTGGTAGGGTTGTCGGCCCCCGATTCGTCTGGAGTGGTCCGCCTTGCTCAACCTCATTGCGATATCCGGCAGCCTGCGGGCGGCCTCCACCAATTCGGCCCTGGTCGCGGCACTGGCGCTGAACACGCCAGCGGGCTGTCGCGTCACCGTCTATGACGGGCTTGGCCGGCTGCCGATCTTCAATCCCGACGACGAGGGCGAGCGGACGCCGCGCGAGGCCTCCGATCTGATCGAGGCCGTCACCGGCGCGGACGGTGTCGTCGTCTCCTGTCCCGAATATGCCCATGGCGTGCCTGGCGGCCTTAAGAACGCGCTCGACTGGCTGGTCTCGCGTGACGCCGCCGTCGGCAAGCCGGCGATGCTGGCGCACGCCTCGCCACGCTCGCTCTACGCCCGCACGGCGCTGGCGGAGATCATGCGCACCATGTCGTTCGCGCTTTGCGAAGAAGCCATGCTCGAGGTTTCGCTCCTCGGCAAGAAGTCGGCGGAGGTTGAAAGTATCCTGCGAGAGCCGGCAAACGTGCGGGCAATTCGCGATGGCCTGTCAGCCTTCGCGGCCTTCATCCGCTCGCGCCAAATTTGAGCGGACTCGCGCCAAATTGAGCGGTCGCCATCGTGTCGTCGTCCTGGAAGGACCGGAGGCGTCGGCCAATCGCTACAGCCGATAGACGTACATCACGAAGGTCTCCGCCTCGCCATGCGCCTCCTTGCGCCCCTCATAAAGTGCGCGGGCGGGCAGATTGTCCGGCTCGGTGCCGACCCAGGCCTCTTCGCAGCCATGCTCGCGGCCGAGCGCGAACATGGCGTCGAGCATTCCGCGCGCGATGCCCTGCTGCTGGAAGGCTGGCGAGACGCCGACCTCGTCGACATAGAGTTCCGGCGCCTTGTCCGGATGGCGGTGCATGACCGCCGCGCATTGGCCGACGACAACGTCCTCAGCCAGGGCCACGATCATGAAATGGCCCGATTGCGCGAGATAGCTTGCCAGGCGATCGGGCCGCACCGGCTCGTCGAACACGTCGTCGGCAATCCGCATCACAAGGGCGTCATCTCCGGGATAAAGCCTTCTGATCTCAATCGCCATTGTGTAAATTCTCCCAAGTCGGCTTACAAACTTTGACGTTTACGTAAATCCCGAAGACACTAACCGATTGAAAATGCAGGGGTCGAAATAATCGTTTGAATTTATTCCGCACCAGAGTTATTGGGTGCGGGAAATTCGCGGTTCCCCGCAGCAGTCCGGCCTCTTCCTCGACGCCGTGTTGGCGCGTCACAGACAAAGGGAAATCATCCTCACATGGCACGCAACAAGATAGCGCTTATCGGCTCTGGCATGATCGGCGGCACGCTCGCCCACATGATCGGCCTCAAGGATCTCGGCGACGTGGTCCTGTTCGATATCGCCGAGGGTATCCCGCAAGGCAAGGGGCTCGATATCGCGCAGTCGTCGCCGGTCGATGGTTTCGATTCCCGGCTGACCGGCGTCAACGACTATGCCGGCATCGAGGGCGCCGATGTCTGCATCGTCACCGCCGGCGTGCCGCGCAAACCGGGCATGAGCCGCGACGACCTGCTGGGCATCAACCTGAAGGTCATGGAGCAGGTGGGCGCAGGGCTGAAGAAGTACGCGCCGAAGGCCTTCGTCATCTGCATTACCAATCCGCTCGACGCCATGGTGTGGGCGCTGCAGAAGTTTTCGGGCTTGCCCAAGACCCATGTCGTCGGCATGGCCGGCGTGCTCGACAGCGCGCGCTTCCGCTACTTCCTGGCCGAGGAATTCAAGGTTTCGGTCGAGGACGTCACCGCCTTCGTGCTCGGCGGCCACGGCGATTCCATGGTGCCGATGATCCGCTATTCCACGGTGTCGGGCATTCCGCTTCCCGACCTGATCAAGATGGGCTGGACCTCGAAGGAAAAGCTCGACCAGATCGTGCAGCGCACCCGTGACGGCGGCGCCGAGATCGTCGGCCTCCTGAAGACCGGCTCGGCCTATTACGCGCCGGCGGCCTCGGCGATCCAGATGGCCGAATCCTATCTCAAGGACAAGAAGCGCGTGCTGCCTTGCGCGGCACACCTCTCCGGCCAGTATGGCGTCAAGGGTACCTATGTCGGCGTGCCCGTGGTGATCGGCGCCGGCGGTGTCGAGCGCGTCATCGAGATCGACCTTAACAAGGCCGAGCAGAAGATGTTCGAGGCATCGGTGGCGACCGTGCAGGGCCTGACCGAGGCCTGCGTCAAGATCGCGCCGCAGCTCGCCTCGAAATAACCCGCCCAAACGTCACCCCGGCAAAACGACCTGGAGATAGTTCCCGATGAACATCCATGAATATCAAGGCAAGGCGCTGCTGAAGAGCTTTGGCGCGCCGGTGGCCGAAGGCGTGCCGGTTTTCAAGGCAAGCGAGGCGGAAGCCGCGGCACAGGCGCTGCCCGGCCCGCTCTATGTGGTGAAGAGCCAAATCCATGCCGGCGGCCGCGGCAAAGGCAAATTCAGGGAACTCGGCCCCGACGCCAAGGGCGGCGTGCGGCTGGCGAAGTCCGTCGCCGAGGTGGTCGCCAACGCCAACGAGATGCTCGGCCATACGCTGGTGACCAAGCAGACCGGCCCGGCCGGCAAGCAGGTCAACCGCCTCTATATCGAGGACGGCGCCGACATCGAGCGCGAGCTCTATCTCTCCATCCTGGTCGACCGCTCGGTCGGCCGCATCGCCTTTGTCGTCTCGACCGAGGGCGGCATGGACATCGAGGGCGTCGCGCACGACACGCCGGAAAAGATCATCACCGTCGCCATCGATCCGGAAAAGGGCGTTACGGCTGAGGACGTCAAGGCGCTCAACGATGCGCTGAAGCTCGACGGCGACGCGGCCAGGGACGGCGGCACGCTGTTCCCGATCCTCTACAAGGCCTTCGTCGAGAAGGACATGAGCCTGCTCGAGGTCAATCCGCTGATCGTCATGAAGGATGGGCATCTGCGCGTGCTCGACGCGAAGGTGTCGTTCGACAACAACGCGCTGTTTCGCCACCCAGATGTGCTCGAACTGCGCGACACGTCAGAAGAGGACGAGAAGGAGATCGAGGCGTCGAAATACGACCTCGCCTATGTCGCGCTCGATGGCAATATCGGCTGCATGGTCAACGGCGCCGGCCTTGCCATGGCGACGATGGACATCATCAAGCTCTATGGCGCCGAACCCGCCAACTTCCTCGATGTCGGCGGCGGCGCTTCCAAGGAGAAGGTGACGGCGGCGTTCAAGATCATCACCAGGGATCCGGCGGTCAAGGGCATCCTGATCAATATCTTCGGCGGCATCATGAAGTGCGACATTATCGCCGAGGGTGTGATTGCCGCGGTCAAGGAAGTCGGGCTCAAGGTGCCGCTGGTCGTGCGCCTGGAAGGCACCAATGCCGAGCTTGGCAAGAAGATCATCAACGACAGCGGCCTGAACGTCGTCTCGGCCGACGATCTCGACGACGCGGCCAAGAAGATCGTGGCGGCGGTGAAGGGCTGAGCCGGTGCCTCCACGCAAGATAAACCTGGTCGAGGCGGCGGATCGGACCATCACTGAGGTCTTCGATCCGCATATCGCCGGCGACGTGAATGAGAGCCAGGCCAAGGTCGCCAAGTTCGGCGAGGTCTTCGACTGGCATGCGCATGATAATGAAGACGAAGCCTTCCTCGTGCTGCGCGGCAGGATCGCCATCGATTTCCGCGACGGGCCGATCGAGCTCGGCGAGGGCGACTTCATCGTCGTGCCGCGCGGCGTCGAGCATCGGCCGCGTTCGCTGACATCAGAGCCGGTGGTGCTGATGTTCGAACCGGCGACGACACTCAACACCGGCAATGCCAAGAGCGATCTGACGGTCGCCCATCTGAAGCGGCTCTGACCGATGAACGCCTCATCCTTCTCTTCGCTCTCGGCCGATCACCAGCTCCTGCAGGCTTTGGTCGGTGCTTGGCGCGGCGAGGAGGAGGTGGCGGATACGCAGTGGGCCGATGGCGGCATGGCGACGAGCGAAGTGACAGCGGAAGCACAGTTCGGCGGTCTGTTCGTGGTGCAGCGCTATAAACAGCGCCGCGATGGCACGGTCTCCTTCGGCGCGCACAATGTATTCGGCTTCGACCAGCAGAACAGCGTCGTCACCATGCACCAGTTCGATTCGATGGGCTTTGTGCCGTCCTCGCCCGCCACGGGCACATGGAACGGCCGCGAGCTGGTGCTGGAGCGGTCGTCGCCGCGCGGCTTTGCGAGGGTGACGTATGTTTTCGACGATGCCGACACCTACCGCATGCGATTGCATTTCAAACCTGCCGGCAGCGATGGCTGGCAAGACATGGTGAGCGGCGTCTACCGGCGCGTCTCGCCTTCCTCGATCAACGGTTTTTAAAAAGGGCGGCCATGTCCATTCTCGTCGACAAGAATACCAAGGTGCTGGTGCAGGGCCTGACCGGCAAGACCGGTACGTTCCATACCGAGCAGGCGCTGGCCTATCACGGGACAAAGATGGTCGGCGGCATCCATCCCAAGAAGGGCGGCGAGACCTGGACGGGCTCGAAAGGCGAGAGCCTGCCGATCTTCGCCACTGTCGCCGAAGGCAAGGAAAAGACAGGCGCCAACGCCTCCGTCATCTACGTGCCGCCGGCGGGCGCCGCGGAAGCCATCATCGAGGCGATCGAGGCGGAGATCCCGCTGATCGTCTGCATCACGGAAGGCATTCCGGTGATGGACATGATCAAGGTCAAGGCGCGGCTCGATCGCTCGGCCTCGCGGCTGATCGGACCGAACTGCCCGGGCGTGCTTACCCCCGACGAATGCAAGATCGGCATCATGCCCGGGAACATCTTCCGCAAGGGCTCGGTCGGCGTTGTTTCGCGCTCGGGAACACTTACCTATGAGGCTGTGTTCCAGACCACCAATGTCGGCCTCGGCCAGACCACTGCTGTCGGCATCGGCGGCGACCCCGTCAAGGGCACCGAGTTCATCGACATGCTCGAGATGTTCCTGGCCGATGATGAGACCAAGTCGATCATCATGATCGGCGAGATCGGCGGTTCGGCCGAGGAAGACGCCGCGCAGTTTCTCAAGGACGAAGCCAAGCGTGGTCGCAAGAAGCCGATGGCCGGCTTCATCGCCGGGCGCACGGCGCCGGCCGGACGCACCATGGGCCATGCGGGCGCGGTCATCTCCGGCGGCAAGGGCGGCGCGGAAGACAAGATCGCGGCGATGGAATCGGCCGGGATAAAAGTTTCGCCGTCGCCGGCGCGGCTGGGCACGACGCTGGTCGAGGCGATCAAGGGTTAAGCCAGTAGTGAGTAGCAGGTAGTCAGTAGTGAAGAAGGGAAGAACGGGTGAGTAGCAACTGAGTGGAAAATTCCATTTTCCACTCAGTACCGGCGACTCACCGTTCCCTCGAAAGGAGACGGAGCCAGGCTCCGCTGAAACGACATGGCAAGACAAGATCAGGCCAACGACCAATTTTCGCTCACCTCTTTCCTCTATGGCGGCAATGCCGATTACATCGACGCGCTCTACGCGGCGTATGAGGACGATCCCGCGTCGGTCAATCCCGAGTGGCAGGAGTTCTTCGCCGGGCTGAAGGACGATGCCGGCGATGTGCGCAGGAACGCCAAGGGCGCTTCATGGGCGAAACCTTCCTGGCCGCTGCAGGCCAATGGCGAGCTGGTGTCGGCGCTGGACGGCAATTGGGGCATCGTCGAAAAGCACCTGGAAAAGAAGGTCAAGGACAAGGCCGTCACCAACGGTGTCGTGCTGTCCGACGCCGATGTGCACCAGGCGACACGCGATTCGGTGCGCGCCATCATGATGATCCGCGCCTTCCGCATGCGTGGCCATCTGCACGCCAATCTCGATCCGCTCGGCATCAACACGCTCGAGGATTACAACGAACTGTCGCCGGAAAATTACGGCTTTACCGAAGCCGACTACGACCGGCCGATCTTCCTCGACAATGTGCTGGGGCTCGAATTCGGCAGCATCCGGCAGATGCTGGAGATCCTCACCCGCACCTATTGTTCGACGCTCGGCGTCGAGTTCATGCATATTTCCGATCCGGAAGAAAAGGCCTGGATCCAGGCGCGCATCGAGGGCGCCGACAAGGAGATCTCGTTCACCGCCACCGGCAAGAAGGCGATCCTGCAGAAGCTGGTCGAGGCGGAAGGCTTCGAGCAGTTCATCGACGTCAAGTACAAGGGCACCAAGCGCTTCGGTCTCGACGGCGGTGAATCGCTGATCCCGGCGCTGGAGCAGATCGTCAAGCGCGGCGGCCAGCTCGGCATGAAGGAGATCGTGCTCGGCATGGCCCATCGCGGCCGCCTCAATGTGCTTTCCCAGGTGATGGCCAAGCCGCACCGCGCCATCTTCCACGAATTCAAGGGCGGCTCGGCGGCCCCCGACGAGGTCGAGGGCTCGGGCGACGTGAAGTACCATCTCGGTGCCTCGTCCGACCGCGAGTTCGACGGCAACAAGGTTCACCTTTCGCTGACGGCGAACCCTTCGCATCTGGAGATCGTCGACCCCGTGGTGATGGGCAAGGCGCGCGCCAAGCAGGATTCCCTGTTCGGCCGCGGCCGCGAGGAGATCGTGCCGCTGGAAGAGCGGGCCAAGGTGCTGCCGCTCTTGCTGCATGGCGACGCCGCCTTCGCCGGCCAGGGCGTGATCGCCGAGATCCTCGGCCTATCGGGCCTGCGTGGCCACCGCGTCGCCGGCACGCTGCACTTCATCATCAACAACCAGATCGGCTTCACCACCAATCCGCGCTTCTCGCGCTCATCGCCCTATCCGTCCGATGTCGCCAAGATGATCGAGGCACCGATCTTTCACGTCAATGGCGACGATCCGGAGGCTGTGGTGCACGCCACCAAGGTGGCGATCGAATTCCGCATGAAGTTCCATAAGCCGGTGGTCGTGGACATGTTCTGCTACCGCCGCTTCGGCCACAATGAGGGCGACGAACCGGCCTTCACGCAGCCGCTCATGTACAGCAACATCCGCGCCCACAAGACGACGGTGCAGATCTATGGCGATCGCCTGATCGCCGAAGGGCACATCACCCAGGCCGAGCTCGATCAGATGAAGGCCGACTGGCGCGCGCATCTGGAAGCCGAATGGGAAGTCGGCCAGCACTACAAGCCCAACAAGGCCGACTGGCTCGACGGCGCCTGGTCAGGCCTGCGCACGGCCGACAACCAGGACGAGACAAGGCGCGGCAAGACCGCGGTACCGGTCAAGACGCTGAAGGAAATCGGCAAGAAGCTGACCGAGGTGCCGAAGGGCTTCGAAGCGCACAAGACGATCATCCGCTTCCTCGAAAACCGGCGTCAGGCGATCGAGTCCGGCGAAGGCATCGACTGGTCGACGGCCGAGGCGCTGGCCTTCGGCGCGATCCTGCTCGACGGCAATCCGATCCGGCTTTCCGGACAGGATTCCGAGCGCGGCACCTTCTCGCAGCGCCATTCCGTGCTCTACGACCAGCGCGACGAGACCCGCTACATCCCGCTCAACAATCTGTCGGCGGCGCAGGCCGGCTACGAAGTCATCAACTCGATGCTGTCGGAAGAAGCGGTGCTGGGCTTCGAATATGGCTACAGCCTGGCCGAGCCGAAGGCGCTGACGCTGTGGGAGGCGCAGTTCGGCGACTTCGCCAACGGCGCCCAGGTGGTGTTCGACCAGTTCATCTCGTCGGGCGAACGCAAGTGGCTCAGAATGTCGGGCCTCGTCTGCCTGCTGCCACATGGCTATGAAGGCCAGGGCCCGGAACATTCTTCCGCCCGGCTGGAGCGCTTCCTGCAGCTTTGCGCCGAAGACAATATGCAAGTCGCCAACTGCACGACGCCGGCCAACTACTTCCACATCTTGCGCCGGCAGCTGAAGCGCGACTTCCGCAAGCCGCTGATCCTGATGACGCCGAAGTCGCTGCTGCGCCACAAGCGGGCGGTGTCGACGCTGCCGGAAATCTCGGGCGAAAGCTCGTTTCACCGGCTGCTGTGGGACGACGCCCAGCTGTTGCCCAACCAGGCGATCAAGCTGACCAAGGATTCCAAGATCCGCCGCGTCGTGCTGTGCTCGGGCAAGGTCTATTACGACCTCTATGAGGAGCGCGAGAAGCGCGGCATCAACGACATCTATCTGCTGCGCGTCGAACAGCTCTATCCGTTCCCGGCCAAGGCGCTGATCACCGAGCTGTCACGCTTCCGCAACGCCGAGATGGTGTGGTGCCAGGAGGAGCCCAAGAACATGGGTGCCTGGTCGTTCATCGATCCGTATCTGGAATGGGTGCTGGCGCATATCGACGCCAAGCATCAGCGGGTGCGCTACACCGGCCGTCCGGCGGCCGCGTCGCCGGCGACCGGGCTGATGTCGAAGCATCTCGCCCAGCTCGCCGCCTTGCTCGAAGACGCGCTCGGCGAATAAGCAGAACAGAACCGAAAGAACGGACAGGCACAATGGCTACCGAAATCCGCGTTCCCACACTCGGCGAATCCGTCACCGAAGCGACCGTCGGCAAATGGTTCAAGAAGGTCGGCGATGCCATTGCCGCCGACGAACCGCTGGTCGAGCTCGAAACCGACAAGGTGACGATAGAGGTGCCCGCCGCCGCCGCCGGGACGCTCGGTGAAATCACGGTTGGGGAAGGCGAGACGGTCGGCGTCGGCGCCCTGCTCGGGTCGATTTCGGCCGGTGGCGCGGCTGCTCCCGCGACCAAGCCGCAAGCGGTCGCGCAGGCGTCCAGCCCCGACGCGGCATCCACCACCAAGCAGGCCGCGGCCGAGACCGCCAAGGTTGCCGGCGATGCCGGACCGGTCGAGCCGCGCACCATGCCGCCGGCGCCGGCGGCGGCAAAATTGATCGCCGAGAACAATCTGTCGGTCGACCAGCTCTCCGGCTCGGGCAAGCGCGGCCAAGTGCTGAAGGGCGACGTGCTGGATGCCATCTCCAAGGGTGCGCCGTCGCAGCCGGCCGAGACGCCAAAGGCAGCGCCGGCACCGATCGCGGTTCGGGCGCCGTCGTCTGGCGACGATGCATCGCGCGAGGAGCGCGTGCGCATGACCAAGCTGCGCCAGACCATCGCGCGCCGCCTGAAGGAGGCGCAGTCGACCGCCGCCATGCTGACCACCTTCAACGAAGTCGACATGTCGGCGGTGATGGCGCTCAGGACCAAGTACAAGGACGTTTTCGAGAAGAAGCACGGCGTGAAGCTCGGCTTCATGGGCTTCTTCACCAAGGCCGTCACCCACGCGCTGAAGGAAATCCCCTCGGTCAATGCCGAGATCGACGGCACCGACATCATCTTCAAGAACTATGCCCATATTGGTGTCGCGGTCGGCACCGAAAAGGGCCTCGTGGTTCCGGTCGTGCGCGATGCCGACCAGATGTCGATCGCCGAGATCGAGAAGGACATCGGCCGGCTGGGCATCGCCGCGCGCGACGGCAAGCTGTCGGTCGCCGACATGCAGGGCGGCACCTTCACCATCTCCAATGGTGGCGTCTACGGGTCGCTGATGTCGACGCCTATCCTCAATGCGCCGCAGTCGGGCATTCTGGGCATGCACAAGATCCAGGACCGGCCGGTCGTGGTCGGCGGCCAGATCGTGATCCGGCCGATGATGTACCTGGCGCTCAGCTACGACCACCGCATCGTCGACGGCAAGGAAGCTGTGACCTTCCTGGTGCGGGTCAAGGAAAGCCTGGAGGATCCGGAACGGCTGGTGCTCGATCTGTGAGGCGGTCGGATGGCGGCTTGCGGCAAAGAGCGGCCAATGATGGCGCGTTTGCTTGGAGCCACCAAACGGGTTGTGCTGATGATCGGTATCGTGATGGCTACCGCAGCCGCCCAAGCCGCCTGCCCGATCGAACTCGCCGTCTATGGGGATAGCCAGAGCGGCACCGAGATCGATTTTACCCCGACCGGCACATCGGCTGTTGTCACCAATACGTTCCGGCTGATCCTCGACAACGATGTGGTGCTGAACGGCATCGTCATGTGGACCACGGATGTTGCGCGGCCGAACGGCGCGCTGATGTACAAGTGCCCGGAAGGCGACGTGACCGGCGAGGAGCTTGCCGCCTGCACGCTGTGGAACGGCGTCATCTACACGTCCGACGACAAGGGCACTGTCGGGCTTTTGCCGGCCGAGGGAGTGGAGGCGCCGAAGACGCTGATCCTGCCCGATCTCGGCCGGTGCTTAGGCAATCCCGGGCGCGTGGCGGTGGAGGATTTTCGAAAGTGCCGTCGGATGTGTTCGCGATGAAGGGATGCCAGGAATGAGCGCGGCGCAAAAAGTGCTGCTGGTCACCGGCGGCAGCCGCGGCATCGGCGCCGCCATCTGTCGGCTGGGGTCGGAGGCGGGCTATCGCGTCGCGGTCAATTACGCCTCCAACAAGGCCGCCGCCGATGCGCTGGTCGCCGAGATCAGGAACGGCGGCGGCGAAGCCGTTGCCGTCAGGGGCGATGTCGGCAAGGAAACCGATATCGTGGCCATGTTCGGCGCCGTCGACCGCGCCTTTGGCCGCCTCGACGCCTTCGTCAACAATGCCGGCATCGTCGACGTCAAGGCGCGTGTCGACGAAATGGATGTCGCGCGGCTGGAACGCATGATGCGCATCAACGTCGTCGGCTCGTTCCTGTGCGCCCGCGAGGCGGTGAAGCGCATGTCGACGCGGCATGGCGGGTCGGGCGGTGCGATCGTCAACATCTCGTCGGCGGCGGCGACGCTGGGCTCGCCGGGCGAATATGTCGACTATGCCGCCTCCAAGGGCGCCATCGACACCTTCACCATCGGTCTTGCCCGCGAGGTGGCGCTGGAAGGCATTCGCGTCAATGCGGTGCGGCCGGGCATCATCGACACCGACATCCACGCCTCCGGTGGCCAGCCGGACCGGATAGAACGGTTCCGCGATCTGCTGCCGATGAAAAGGGCGGGCACGGCGGATGAAGTCGCCGGTGCGGTCCTCTATCTTTTATCCGATGCCGCGTCCTATACGACGGGCGCGATCCTGAATGTCAGCGGCGGCCGCTGAACCCCAAGCAAAAGGGAAACAAACATGGATTATGACGTGGTTATCATCGGCTCGGGACCCGGCGGCTATGTCTGCGCCATCAAGGCGGCACAGCTTGGGCTGAAGGTCGCGGTGGTCGAGAAGAACGCGACCTTCGGCGGCACCTGCCTCAACGTCGGCTGCATCCCGTCCAAGGCGCTGCTTTATGCCTCGGAAATGTTCGCCGAGGCCGGCCATTCCTTCGACACGCTCGGCGTCGAAATTCCGGCACCCAGGCTGAACCTGAAGAAAATGATGGCGCACAAGGACGCGACGGTGTCGTCCAACGTCAATGGCGTCGCCTTCCTGTTCAAGAAGAACAAGATCGATGCCTTCCGCGGCACCGGCAAGGTGGTTGCCGCAGGCAAGGTCTCGGTGACCGGCGAGGATGGCAAGGTCGACGAGATCGAGACCAAGAACATCGTCATCGCCACCGGGTCCGACGTCGCCGGCATTCCCGGCGTCAAGGTCGACTTCGACGAAAAGATCATCGTGTCCTCGACCGGCGCGCTGTCGCTGGAGAAGGTGCCTGGCCATTTGGTGGTGGTGGGCGGCGGTGTCATCGGCCTCGAACTCGGCTCGGTCTGGGCACGGCTTGGCGCCAAGGTCACTGTGGTCGAGTTCCTCGACACCATTTTGGGCGGCATGGACGGCGAGGTGTCGAAACAGTTCCAGCGGCTGCTCTCCAAGCAGGGCTTCGGATTCAAGCTCGGCGCCAAGGTGACCGGCGTCGCCACGGCCAAGAAGGGCGCGACCGTTACCTTCGAGCCGGTCAAGGGGGGTGCTGCCGAAACCATTGAGGCCGATGCCGTGCTGATCTCGACGGGACGCCGCGCCTTTTCGGACAGCCTCGGGCTGAAGGAAGCCGGCGTCGAGGTCGACGAGCGCGGCCGGGTCAAGACCGACGGGCATCTCAGGACCAATGTTCCCGGGATCTACGCCATCGGCGACGTCATCGCCGGTCCGATGCTGGCGCACAAGGCCGAGGACGAGGGCGTGGCGGTGGCCGAGACCATCGCCGGCCAGGCCGGCCATGTGAACTATGACGTCATTCCGAGCGTCGTCTACACCAGTCCGGAGATCGCCTCGGTCGGCAGGACCGAGGAAGAGCTGAAGAAGGCCGGCATCGACTACAAGGTCGGCAAATTCCCCTTCACGGCCAACGGCCGCGCGCGCGCCATGCTGCATACCGACGGTTTCGTGAAGATCCTGGCCGACAAGCAGAGCGACCGCGTGCTCGGCGTCCATATCGTCGGCTTCGGCGCCGGCGAGATGATCCATGAGGCGGCGGTACTGATGGAGTTCGGCGGCTCGTCGGAAGATCTGGCCCGCACCTGCCACGCCCATCCGACGATGTCGGAAGCGGTGAAGGAAGCGGCGCTGGCCACCTTCTTCAAGCCGATCCACATCTAAGGGTGCCCAACGCTTCGTCGTCCTATGGCGGAGCAAGGAGCGAAGCGACGCGGCGTAGATCCCTGGAGCTGCTCCGCAGCCCAAGGGACCCCTGCCGTGACTTCAGAGCGCTCCTGCGATGCGGAATTCTGCTCCGCTGCATTCCTCGGCCGAGGTCGCGGCATGGATCCTCGGGTCAAGCCCGAGGATGACGAACGGGCGGAGTGGCTTGGCGCCAAGGCCCCCCAACGGTCATCACCCAAAACAAAACGGCCCGCCTTTCAGCAGGCCGTTGGTCTTTGATATCGAGCCCCTTACTGGGCCGGCGCTGGTGCCGGGGCGGGCGCTGGTGCCGGGGCGGGCGCTGGTGCGGGAGCCGGCGCTGGCGCTGGTGCCGGGGCGGGCGCAGGAGCAGGTTCGGCTGGCTTGGCCGGTTCGGCGGGCTTCATCGGTTCAGCCGGTGCGGGCGCCGGAGCCGGTGTGCTGGCCGCTGGCGGCTCGGCGGGTGCCGGGTGCTCGCCACCACTTCTTCCGAAAACATAATACGCGACAATCGCCAGGATAACGACGACCAGTGCAATCAACCAAGGGCTGCCGCCACCGCCGCTCGGCCGAGGGGCATTGGTGGTCGAATTGTACGGGTCGTTTGGGTTTGGTGTGTTCGCCATAAATGTGTCCTCCGGGAAAATGAAAAAGGTCAATCAACATCCATCAACGCGCAACCGTTGAATGGGTTTCACGCTAGCGGAGGAAAACGCCGTAAACGCGGCGTTTGCGTGCCTCCGCTGCCATCCGACTCAATTGACGGCGGTGACAGTATAGCCGGCTTTGCGGAAATCCTCGACCAGTCCCTCTGGACCGGGAAGGTGCAGCGCGCCGACCGCCATGAAGGCGTTGCCCTTGGCCAGGATCGGCCCGGCATGATCGACCATTACCTTGTTGCGGCTGGTGATCATGGTTTCCTCGAAGGCGGCGTAGCCCGCGGGGTCGTCCTGCTCCTCGGGCATGGCGGCGCGGAACAGCGGCCAGAACATCCCGGTGTCGCCACGCTGGTAAAGCACGATCATGGTTTCGTTGATATCGTTGACCTTGTCGCCCAGCTTCAGCGTGTCGACCAGACCTTTCATGTGAAACGCGAGCGGCAGCGAGGCCATGGCGCGCAGCTGGCTCTCGGCCGTTTCCAATCCTTCCACCGGCTTGCCGGCCGCCTTGGCGCTCTCGGCCAGCTTGACGTCGAGCACCGGCGCGCCGCCGGACTGGCGGGCGAGTTCGCAAGCCGGAAGCGCCATCATGGCCGACAGCATCCACGGCTTCATTTTTGCGACCGTCGCCGGCGGGATGCCGCGCGCATCGAGCGCGGCGTTCATGGCCGCCGCTTCGTCCGGCGACAGCAGTGACGAAAGCGTCGTGGAGTCGGTGAACATCATCAGGTCCGGCTCCTTCAGCATCGCCGCCATCATCTTCTGCTTGTCGAGCACGTCGGTGGTCTCGATGATGAGGGTGCCGGCAGCATCGAAGGCCTTCTGCGCATAGGCCGGCAGCGTGGTGACGCGCGGATCGGTCATGTGCATGGTGCCGAACAGGTAGGATGGCTGTTCGCCCGGTTTTTCCAGCTTCCACAGCAGTCCCTTGCCGTTCAGCGTGGCAGCCGCCTCGGCCTC
Organism: Mesorhizobium sp. ESP6-5; assembly: GCF_020164695.1. Classification (NCBI taxonomy): domain Bacteria; kingdom Pseudomonadati; phylum Pseudomonadota; class Alphaproteobacteria; order Hyphomicrobiales; family Phyllobacteriaceae; genus Mesorhizobium; species Mesorhizobium sp. ESP6-5. The sequence continues at coordinate 105,220 of NZ_JAIUGR010000012.1, read as the reverse complement.
GATTTTGCCGTAGGTGGCGGGATTGTTCTTCTGCAAGGCCGACAGCATGTCGGCGCCGGTACAGGTCGGGATTTCCGCGTGCGCCCTGCCGGCGGCGAACAGCAGGACAGCAAGGAAGGATAGGAAAAACAGCACGTTGAGCGCGACAAGCAGTTTCAGCGAGACGGAAGCCGCACGGTCGGCGATGGCAATGACACGTTTCATGGTCCCATTCCTAGGACTGAAAAGCGGCAAAACCGTTAATCGGGGTTATGAAATTGTCCTAACCGCCCATTCTTCGTCATCCACGGGCGGAGCAAGGAGCATAGCGACGCGGCGCAGACCCGAGGATCCATGCCGCGACTTCAGAGCACCGCCCACGTGCAGAATTCAGCTCCGCTGCATTCCACGGCTGATGTCACGGCATGGATCCCAGGGTCTCCGCGACGGAGCTTCGCTCCTGCTTCGCCCTAGGATGACGAAGTTGGGAAGGCTTCGGCCAATCGCGAATGTTTATAATGGGCCACCGATACTGCATGGCTTTACCGACGTTCATGCCCTGGGATGGGCCGATTCGTAGATTTCCAGCAGCCTTGCGGTGTCGACGCCGGTGTAAATCTGCGTCGTCGACAGGCTGGCGTGGCCCAGGAGTTCCTGGATGGTGCGCAGATCGCCGCCTCGGCCGAGCAGATGGGTGGCGAAGGAATGGCGCAAGGCATGTGGAGTCGCCGTGTCCGGCAGGTTGAGCGCCGAACGCAGCTTCGCCATGTCACGCTGGATGATGGCCGGGTTGAGCGGGCCGCCGCGCGCGCCGCGAAACAGCAGACCCTTCGGATCGAGGTGATAGGGGCAGAGCCGGCGGTATTCGGCGATCGCCCTGAGCGCCACCGGCAACACCGGCACCAGCCGTGTCTTGCCGCCCTTGCCGGTGACGCGCAGCACGGTGTCGGCTTCCGACGCCAGATCAGCGGCATTGAGGCCAAGCGCTTCCGAAATGCGCAGGCCCGAGCCGTAGAGCAGCGTCAGCACGGCGGCGTTGCGGGCGGCGATCCAGGGTTCTTCCGCCAGTTGGCCTTCCACCGATACGACATGTTTGGCATCGCTCGCCGTCAAAGGTTTGGGCAGGGATTTGGGTTGTCGCGGCGCGCGCAAGGCCGCCGCACCTGCCGCATTGGCGAGACCGCGCCGCTCGAGGAACCGCAGCAGCGAGCGGATGCCGGCCAAGCCACGGCCAAGCGTGCGGGCGCCGGCGCCGGCATTGCGGCGGGCGGCGAGGAAGCCGCGCAAATCGGCCGGGCGCAGGTCGGCGATATCGGAAATGCCAGGCGGTCCGCCGAGATGGCCGGTGAGGAAGTGCAGGAACTGGCGCGAATCGCGCTCATAGGCTTCCACTGTCTCGGGTGACAGGCGACGTTCACGCGCGAGCATCTTCAGCCAGCTTTCGCGCGCGGCCTGGAGATCGGCCTTTGCCGGTATGAGGAATTCCTGCATCGGGTCTGTTCCGGTTCGCCGTCATTTTCCGGCAGCCGGGTTAGGAAGCGGTGAAGAGCCCGTTATTGAAATGACGGCGAGGCGGCGCTAGAGCAGGGACAAAGGATTTTCGCCCATGAGCAAGCCGCAGAACCCCGTCCAGATGGCCGTAATCGGCGCCGCGCACGGCATCAAGGGCGAACTCAGGGTGAAAACCTTCACCGGCGAGCCAATGGCGCTGGCGGATTATGGGCCGCTCTACGCCAGGGATGGACGAGCCTTCCAGATAACCGACATAAGGCCCGCCAACACCGTTGTCGTGGTGCGCTTTAAGGGCGTCAGCGACCGCAATGCGGCCGAGGCGCTCGCCGGCACGGAGCTGTTCGTCGATCGCTCGATGCTGCCCGACGATGGCGAGGAGGACGAATTCTACCATGCCGACCTGATCGGGCTGGAAATCCGGGATGATACCGGCGCCGCCATCGGCAAGGTGGTCGCGGTGCACAATTTCGGCGGCGGCGACATTCTCGATGTGACGCTTGCCGGGCGCAAGGGCGTGCTGATCCCGTTCACGCAGGCCGCCGTGCCTGCCGTGTCGATCGCCGAGGGCTTTGTCCGCGTCGATCCGGTGGCGGCTGGACTGGTCGAGGACGCGGACGCGCCGCGCGAGGAGGATTTCGACCCGAAGGGCCGGCCGCGAGGACCGCGCGACGCCGGGGGCAACCGGTGAGTTTTGCCGCGTCGGTGCTGACGCTCTATCCCGAGATGTTCCCGGGCGCGCTTGGCTTGTCGCTGGCCGGGCGGGCACTGGAGGCGGGGACATGGTCTCTGGAGGCGATACAGATCCGCGACTTCGCCGCCGACAAGCACCGCACCGTCGACGACACGCCGGCCGGCGGCGGCGCCGGCATGGTGATGCGCGCCGATGTCCTGGCGAAGGCGATCGACCATGCCTCGCCGGAGGGCGATTTGCGTCCGCGCCTGCTGATGAGCCCGCGCGGCAAACCACTGACGCAGGCTCGCGTGCGCGAACTCGCCGCCGGGCCGGGTGCCGTCATCCTGTGCGGCCGCTTCGAAGGCGTCGACCAGCGGGTGATCGATGCACGGGGACTGGAGGAAGTCTCGATCGGCGATTTCATCCTGTCCGGCGGCGAGCCGGCGGCGCTGGTGCTGCTCGACGCCGTGGTGCGGCTGTTGCCCGGGGTGATGGGCAATGCGGTCTCCGGGGAAGAAGAGAGTTTCGAAAACGGCCTGCTCGAACATCCGCACTATACGCGACCGCAGGAATTCGAGGGCCGGGAGATTCCCGAAGTGCTGATCTCCGGCAATCACAAGAAGATCGCCGCCTGGCGCCGCGCGCAGTCGGAGACGCTGACGAAAGAGCGGCGACCCGATCTGTTCGGCGATCAGCCTTTGCTGAAGTAGTAAAAAGCCAGAAACAGGCCGACGGCGATGACGAAGCCGCGCACCACGTTCTGCGGTACGCGCTTGGCGATCCAGACGCCGGCATAGCCGCCGAGCGCGCCGCCCGGGATCATGACGATCGCCTCAGGCCAGGCGACGACGCCGCCCGAGACGAAGACGACGATGGCGACAGCCGCGATGACTACGGCCAGCATGTTCTTCAGCGCGTTCAGGCGGTGGTAGTCGCCGGCCTGGGTCAGGCCGAGGGTGGCCAGCATCATCACGCCCATGCCGGCGCCGAAGAAGCCGCCATAGATGGCGGTGACGAATTGTGCCAGCGAGCCGGCGAGCGAGCCGACGGCCGCTTCGTGTCCGGGTTTCGGCGCCGGCTTCAGCCAGGGCCCGGCGGCAAACAGTGCCGTCGCGCCCAAAAGCAGCCACGGCACCAGGACGCGAAAGGACGGATTGTCGAGCGCCAGCAGGATCAGGGCGCCGGCTAGCGCGCCGACGGCCGAGATCAGGCAGAGCAGCAGCGCGCCGCGCCAGAAGTGCCTGATGTCGGCCCAGTAAGCGAGGGTCGAGGTGATGTAGCCGGGGAACTGCGTCACCGAGGAGGTGGCGTTGGCCACGATCGGGGGGACGCCGACCAGTGTCATGGCGCCGAAGGTGATGAAGGTGCCGCCGCCGGCAACCGCGTTGGCGGCGCCTGACAGAAAGCCCGCCAGGAAGAGCAGGATGGCGTCGAAAACAGACATGGATGGCCGCCGTGAAGAAGTGTGCTATTCTGGCTTAGGAAGCTTGGTGGACAGACGCAACCCGGCACGGCAGGATTAAGATGGTGCCATGCCGGGAGCCATGCCGGCAAAAAATGCATTGGCAAGGCGTGACAAAGCGCCGAAATAGCTGTATGTGCCCGCCCGTACCGGCAAGAACAAATCTGCCGGACCCGTCAACAATGACGGTGTAGTCGCCCCTGCCCGATGTCTGGGAGACAAATGTCTTGGAGACAAAGGACATAGCCGAGCGGTCAATGGAACTGCAAGGCGAGCGTAGGGCGCTCTGACTGTCGGAAGAACAAGAAGTGGATTTTTAGATGGATCTCATCCGTCAGCTCGAGGCCGAACAGGCCGCCAAGATCGAAGCCAAGCGCAAGCTTCCCGAATTCCAGCCCGGCGACACCGTGCGCGTCCAGGTCCGCGTGACCGAAGGCACCCGCACCCGCGTCCAGGCTTACGAGGGCGTCGTCATCGCCCGCGCCGGTTCCGGCTTCCAGGAAAATTTCACCGTCCGCAAGATCTCCTACGGCGAAGGCGTCGAGCGCGTGTTCCCCGTCTACTCGCCGATGGTCGAAGGCGTCGAGATCGTGCGCCGCGGCAAGGTGCGTCGCGCCAAGCTCTATTACCTGCGCGATCGTCGCGGCAAGTCGGCCCGTATTTCGGAAAACACCGGCGTGCGCGCCCGCAAGCTCAATGATGAGGAGCGCGACGCGCTGAACGCCGAGAAGGCGCGCATCGAGGCCGAGAAGGTCGCAGCCGCCCAGGCGCTGGCCGCCGAGACGGCCGCCAAGGAAGCCGCCGAGAAGAAGGCAGCCGCCGAGGCTGAAGCAGCAGCCAAGGCTGCCGCCGAAGCGACCCCGGCCGAATAAGAGTTCGACGAAGGAATTTGAAAAAGGCGGCTTCGGCCGCCTTTTTTCGTTTCACCGAACTGTGAACGGGTTCAGCCTCGGAGATCGGGATCGGCAATTGACGTCCAATCATATTGTGTACTAACTAATCGTGCACAATCTAATTGGAGAATGGAAGATGGCACTCTACACCACACAGGCCCACGTGACGGGCGGTCGCGCCGGCCATGGCGAAACCAGCGATGGCCTGCTCAAGGTCGATCTGGCAATGCCCAAGGAGCTCGGCGGACCAGGTGGCGCGACCAATCCCGAACAGCTTTTCGCCATCGGCTATGCCGCCTGCTTCGAAAGCGCGATCCGCTTCGTGGCGCGCAAGCAGAAGCTGCCGCTCGAAGATGCAGCGGTAGCGGCCACCGTCAGCCTGCTTCCCAATGGCGAAGGCTTCAAGCTCGGCGTCGCGTTGGCAGCGGAGACGAAAGGCCTTGATCAGGCGGCGGCGGAAGCGCTTGTATCGGCGGCGCATCAGATTTGCCCCTATTCGAATGCCATCAGGGGCAATGTCGAGGTGGCGCTTTCGGTACAGGCGGCATGACGACAAAGGTCGAAACGAAAGCCAGAGAAGCCCCGGCGGAGGCCGCCGGGGCGCACCCGGTGCCACGGCTCGATCAACAGCTCTGTTTCGCGCTCTATTCGGCGAGCGGATTGATGACCAAGCTTTACCGGCCGTTGCTCGATCCGCTCGGCCTGACCTATCCGCAATATCTGGTGATGCTGGCGCTGTGGGAACGCGCGCCGAGCACGGTGGGCGACCTTGGCGAAGCGCTCGGCTTGGATTCAGCGACGCTGACGCCGCTGCTCAAGCGAATGGAAGCGGGCGGCCTCGTCACCCGCCGACGCGATGCCGACGACGAGCGCCGGGTGCTGGTCGAGCCGACGGCCAAGGGCCAGGCGCTGCGCGCGAACATGAAGGATGTGCAGGCGGCGCTCGATTGCGGCATGCCGCTGGAGCGGGCCGAGCTCAAAACCCTTCACGGCACGCTCACCCGCCTTGTCGCGGGATTGCGCGAAGCCGCGACCGAGCAAGATTGATCGCGGCAAGGATCGTCCTCAAAAACCGCCTCCCGGAAGCACTGGAATCCACGTCAACGCGCAAGGTCGCGGTGGACCCGTCTTGCAAGGCGCTTGCGGAAAGCTAAAGTCGGCGCCGGATTTCTCTGCCGCGCAAGCATCGCGCGGCCAATCATTTCGGGGAGTGTGTCATGACCAAATCGAAATTGCTGTTGGCCGGCCTGTTGGCCCTGGTCCTGGCGCCCGTTGCCGCCTTCGCGCAGGCGCTGCCCGATCTCGGCGGCAGACAAGTGGTGGTGGTGACCGAGAACGCCTATCCGCCGCTGCAGTTCATCGACGCCAAGACGGGAAAACAGATCGGCTGGGAATATGACGCGATGAACGAGATCGCCAAGCGGCTCAATTTCAAGGTCGAGTACCAGAACACCTCCTGGGATGCGATGATCCAGGCGGTTTCCGACAACCAGTACAACATCGGCATGACCGGCATCACCATCAAGGACGACCGCAAGCAGAAGGTGGATTTCTCCGACCCCTATATGCGCTCGGAACAGTTCATGCTGGTGCGCGGCGATGAAAGCCGCTTCACCGACGCCAAGACCTTCGGCGCCTTCAAGGACGGACTGATCGGCGCACAGGCCGGCACCACGCCTTTCTACACGGCCGTCTACAGTGTGCTCGACGGCAATGAGCAGAACCCGCGCATCAAACTGTTCGAGACGTTTGGCGCCACCGTCCAGGCACTGAAGTCCGGCGACGTCGATGTCGTGCTGACCGACGGCACCGCCGGCAAGGGTTATGTCGATGCTTCGGAGGGCAAGCTGAAGCTGATCGGCGGCCCGCTCGGCACCGAGGATTTCGGCTTCATCTTCCCCAAGGGCTCCGACCTCGTGAAGCCGGTCAACGCGGCGATCGCAGCGCTGAAGGCGGATGGCACCTTCGATGCGCTGAACAAGAAGTGGTTCCTTGATTACAAGATGGGGCAGTGAGCCAATCTTGTTGAGGGCGTGGTCTGATGGGCAGGGATTTGCGTTGGCGCGTCCCTCTCGCAGTTCTTGCGTCGCCGACCTCTGCTAATGGCAGCCCCCACCATTTCCAAACCAGACTTCCCCTGGTGGCTCGCCGTTGCCGGTGTCCTTGCGCTGGCGGCGGCCCTCGCCATCGCCGCCAGCGATCTCTATGCGCAGGTCTTCGCCACTGTCGCCAAGGGCATCGGCATCACCGTCTTCGTCACCGTGATCGCCTTTGTCCTGGCGTCGGTGATCGGCCTCGGCATCGCTTTGATGGGACTGTCGGGTTCGGCCTGGCTGCGGCAGATCGCGCGCTTCTATGTCGAGATCATTCGCGGCGTGCCGATCCTGGTGCTGCTGTTCTGGATAGCCTTTGCCGGCGCGCCGGCCTTCGTCGCGGCCTGGAACGCGCTGACCGCGCCATTGCAGAATGCCGGTATCCTCGGTGAATTGCTGGTGCGTGACGTGTCGTTGCTGTGGCGTGCCATCATGGCGCTGACCATCGGCTATTCGGCCTTCATCTCCGAGGTTTTTCGCGCCGGCATCCAGTCGGTCGAGAAAGGACAGATCGAGGCAGCGAAGGCCTTGGGGCTGAGCCGTGCGCAGCGCTTCCGGCTGGTCGTGTTCCCGCAGGCGATCCGCACCATCCTGCCGCCGCTCGGCAATGATTTCGTCGCCCTGGTCAAGGATTCCTCGCTGGTCTCGGTGCTCGGCGTCGCCGACATCACGCAGATGGGCAAAGTGTATGCCGCCGGCTCGTTCCGCTTCTTCGAGACCTATTCGATAACAGCCTATATCTATCTCATCCTCACCGTCGGCCTGTCGCTGGCGCTCAGGGCGCTGGAGCGGCGTTTGCGCCGCCAGCACGAGGAATAGTTTTTGGGCCGGGACAGCGTTACGCTCGGTGCTTGCCGGAGGAGGAGCTGCCAGTGAACATCGACAAGGCCAATGCGGCGCTGGATTCGGTCTACACGGCCGATACGCCCGAAACGCTGGCGCGGGCCTATGCCGCATGGGCCGCGACCTATGATGGCGAAACCGCCTCGCTCGGGTATCTCCTGCCGTTCCTGATCACCGCCTGGGTTACCCGCCACGTGCCTGCGGGAGAAGGGCCGCTGCTCGACGCCGGCTGCGGCACGGGCCTGTCGGGACCGTCGCTGAAGGCGCTCGGCTACAGCGACATTGCCGGACTCGACCTGTCGGACGACATGCTCAAGATCGCCGGCAGCCGCAGTGCCTACAGCGAGCTGAAGCAGGCAATGCTGGGCGGCCCGCTGCCATGGCCGGACGGGCATTTCCGCGCTTTCTTCTCCACCGGTGTGTTCACCATCAGCCACGCGCCGGCCGCCGGCCTGCACGAACTGGTGCGCATCACGAAAAAGGGCGGCCACGCCATCTTCACGGTGCGCGACCAGGTGTTTGAGAGCGGCGGTTTTCAGGCTGTGTTCGATGAGTTGGAACAGGCAGCGAAATGGCGGGCGGTTGAGGCAAGCCCGTGGTTTCGCTGTTACGCCATCGCCGAGCCCGACGCGCTGGTGAAGACTTTTGTGTTCGAGGTGATGTAAGCCGAGGGAAGAGGTGCCGGCGACACGCCGCAATTGCCGAAAAGCCAAAACATTGCTATCTAGCCCGCCATGGAAAAGCTTTTCAGCGATCCGGCCTACAAGGGGTTCGTGCTGCAGGACAGAAAACGCCTGCCGTCGCGCTTTTCCGCGCGCGTGTCCGGCGCCCTGACCAGCCGACTTCGCTGATCCCTGACGGCCGGCCGCGGGCTTGCGGCATCAGCTCTTTCCCATTCTCATATCGACGGATTTACGCACATGAGCGCACCGCGCACCCTCTACGACAAGATTTTCGACGACCATGTCGTCGACCGCCAGGACGACGGCACCTGCCTGCTCTACATCGACCGCCACCTCGTCCATGAGGTGACCAGTCCGCAGGCCTTCGAAGGCCTGCGCATGAGCGGCCGGAAAGTCCGTCACCCGGAAAAGACGCTGGCCGTGGTCGACCACAACGTCTCGACCTCGCCCGAGCGCAAGTTCGGCATCAAGAACGAGGAAAGCCGCATCCAGGTCGAAGCGCTGGCCAGGAACGCCAGGGATTTCGGCGTCGAATATTATTCCGAGAACGATATCCGCCAGGGCATCGTCCACATCATCGGCCCCGAGCAGGGCTTTACCTTGCCAGGCATGACCATCGTCTGCGGCGACAGCCACACTTCGACGCACGGTGCCTTCGGCGCGCTGGCGCATGGCATCGGCACCTCCGAGGTCGAGCATGTGCTGGCGACGCAAACGCTGATCCAGCGCAAGGCCAAGAACATGCTGGTGCGCGTCGACGGCCAGCTGCCGGAAGGGGTCACCGCCAAGGACATCATCCTTGCCATCATCGGCGAGATCGGCACCGCCGGCGGCACCGGCTATGTCATCGAATATGCCGGCGAGGCGATCCGTGCGCTGTCGATGGAAGGCCGCATGACGATCTGCAACATGTCGATCGAGGGCGGCGCGCGCGCCGGCCTGATCGCGGCCGACGAGACCACCTTCGCCTATGTCAAGGACAAGCCGCGCGCGCCGAAGGGCGCTGCCTGGGACGCGGCACTCGAATACTGGAAGACGCTGCGGACCGACGAAGGCGCGCATTTCGACAAGGTGATCGTGCTCGACGCGGCCAAGCTGCCGCCGATCGTCTCCTGGGGCTCCTCGCCCGAGGATGTCGTCTCCGTGCAGGGCATCGTGCCGAACCCGGAAGACATCACCGACGAGAACAAGCGCACCTCCAAGCTGCGCGCGCTCGACTATATGGGCCTGACGCCGGGGACGAAGATCACCGACATCACGCTCGACCGCGTCTTCATCGGCTCCTGCACCAACGGCCGCATCGAGGATCTGCGCGCCGTCGCCAAGGTGGTCGAAGGCAAGACAGTCAGCCCGCATGTCGACGCCATGATCGTGCCGGGCTCCGGGCTGGTCAAGGAGCAGGCCGAAGCCGAGGGGCTGGACAAGATCTTCCGCGCCGCCGGGTTCGACTGGCGCGAGCCGGGCTGTTCGATGTGCCTGGCCATGAACGACGACCGGCTGAAGCCGCATGAGCGCTGCGCCTCGACCTCGAACCGCAATTTCGAGGGCCGCCAGGGCTTCAAGGGCCGCACCCATCTGGTGTCGCCGGCCATGGCGGCGGCGGCGGCGATTGCCGGCCACTTCGTCGACATTCGCGACTGGAAATAAGCCAGGCTGGAGTTGACCCGAGCCTTTGCGGGGCTCGGGTCAGGCCTTCCTGTCGCGCCGGATGAGTTCATGGAATTCCTCGCGGCGCCCAGGTTCGTCCGCCGCGACCACGAGCGCCAGCTGCTCTTCGTCGAAGAGCTTGAACCACTCGTCCCATTCGACAAGCTCATAGCCGCCGGCGTTGACGGGCCGTTCCGGCTGGTCCTGATCCTGATAGGCGTGCTGGCCGAAGACCAGCCTAAGCATGGGCTGCGTCCCAGCCTCTGGCGATATGTCGACGATTGCGGGAAAGCCGGCACGCCCGGCAGCCCATGAACGGATTGCATCGTGGTCGGTCAATGTGATCGTGTCGGCCATGGCCTGCTCCTGGATTGTGAATTCAGGAACGCTTCCGACAGCACCGGGTTCCCGCAAACATACGGCGCCGACAGCCCAGGCTTAACGGCTTGTTTGGGCTTGCCCTCTAAGGTCTTCCGCGACGTCAACAGAGGGGAAGTCACAGTCCTTTGGACACCGGCCTGTTCATTGCGTTGCTCAACCCGACGATCGCGCTGGCGCTCGGCGCGGCCTTCCTCATGCTGTGGTTCCATCAGCGCCATCGCCCCTATCTGGCGGTGCTGGCGCTCAGCTACTGCGTCTCGGCGCCCGGCTTCCTGTTCCAATATTTCACCTTGCCCATCGGTGTGACGCTGACCAAGCTGGTGTCGAACATCTGCTTCACCATCGCCGCCTGCTGCCTGTCCGGCGCCATCATCGCCCGCTACGGCCGGAAGGTGCCCGGCGTCGGGATCGCCGTGCTGGCGGGCGGCGGCCTTGCGGCATTCGCGTGGTTCCTGTTCGTCACCCCGGATCTCACCTGGCGCATCCTGGCGATGAATTTCGGTTTCGGCGGCGTCAGCCTGCTCGTCGCCGCCGAACTGCGCCCGGTGCGCAACAACGGCCCGACAGAAAAGATCCTGTTCGTGCTGTCGCTGCTGTCCAGCGTCAATTTCTTCGTGCGCACCCTGGCGGTCGTCATCGCGCACGGGCCCTTCGCCGGCTATGACGGCTTCTACGGCTCGTCCTACTGGACGACGGCGCTGCTGTCGCACGCGCTGCTGTCGCTGCTGATCGCGCTTTGCCTCTTCACCGCCGCCGCGCTCGATGTGATGAAGGCGCTGAAGACGGAAACCCACACCGATCCGCTTTCGGGGCTGCTCAACCGCCGGGGTTTCGAGGAGCGCGCCGCCATGCTGCTGCAGCGTTGCGCCATGGCCAAATTCCCGGTGGCGCTGGTGCTGGCCGACCTCGACCATTTCAAGGCGCTCAACGATATGCACGGGCATGCCGCCGGCGACCGCGTGATCGCGGATTTCGCCGGGAAGCTGCGCTCGGCCACGGGAGCGCGAGGTGCCGCGGGGCGCATCGGCGGCGAGGAATTCGCCGTGCTTTTGCCGCTGACCGATCTCGCCGCGGCGCGACTGTTCGCCGAGGCGGTGCGCACACTCTATTCGGCTGGCGGCGTCGACGGGCTTCCCGCCGGCACCAAGGTCACCGCCAGCTTCGGCGTGGCGGCCCGCAGCGGCGACGAGACGCTGGAACCGTTGATGCGACGGGCCGACGAGGCGCTTTACAAGGCCAAGAAAAATGGTCGCGACAGCGTGCGCCTCTCCTACGAGCGACCGGAGACGGTGTTCGTGCCTGAGCCGCTCAGGGCCAGCTGACCGCCGCGTCCGCGCTTCGCGTTAACGTCTTTTTCGCCCGTCGATGTTTAGCTGTCGGCGGGGTTTGAGGATAGATGAGCGGCGCCAACTTCATCCTGTTGATCAATCTGGCGGTTGCCGGCCTGCTGGCGGCATCCTTCATGGCTGTCTCGTTCCATGATGCCGGCCGCGCGCCGGCGCGCTGGATGGCGTCCGCTTATGTCCTGGGCGTGGTCTATTCAGCGATCGAATTCAGCATTCCGGCCTTCAACGATGCGCGGCTTCCTGTGGTTACGGCCTTTGCCGTTTTCCTCGGCGCCACCATTGCCTTCAACGGCGGACTTGCCCGCAAATATGGCGTGGCGCCGCCATGGACGCCGATGCTGTTCTTCCTGGCCGCGACCACCATCGCCGTCTATTTCGTGCAGGATCTGCCGCGCCAGTCGCTCACCCGCATCATGGCCTACCAGCTTCCCTACGCCGCCATGCAGTTCGTTGGCCTTGGCATCGTCTGGGCGTCTAGGCAAAGCCGCGGTCGGCTCGATCTGATCTTGATGGCGGTGCTGGCGGCCAGCGGCCTGCAGTTTGCCTCAAAGCCGTTCATCGCACATGCGCTCGGCGGGTGGGGCGCCAATCCGCAGGCCTATCTGCAAAGCAGTTACGCGCTTGTGTCGCAGTCGCTGGGCACTGTCTTTGGCCTGGCACTGGCGCTGCTGACGCTGGGCATTCTCGTTCGCGATGTGCTTGCCGAAGTGACGTCGAAGTCGGAGGTGGACACGCTGTCGGGCCTGCTCAACCGTGGCGGCTTCACGCGTCATGCGGAGCTGGCCGTACACGACGCCACGCGCCTGGGCGTGCCGGTGGCGATGGTCATTGCCGATCTCGATCATTTCAAGTCCATCAACGACAGCTTCGGCCATGCCTCCGGCGACCGGGTGATCGAGGCCTTTGCCGGCCTGCTGCGAGAAGCGGCCGAGGACCATCACGTGGTTGGCCGCATCGGCGGCGAGGAGTTCGCCGTTATCCTGACAGGCGCCAATCTTGCAGCCGCCCGGCTGTTCGCGGAAGGCACCCGCCACGCGTTCGGCGCATTGCCCATCAGCGGGTTGCCGGCCGACAACCGCTGCACGTCGAGCTTCGGCATTGCCGAGCTCCACGTGAGCGAGGGGTTTTCCGACCTGATGCGGCGCGCGGATGAAGCGCTCTACCTGGCAAAGAATGCCGGGCGCGACTGCGTGCGTGTCTCCACCGGGCCGGCCGATGGGCTGGCCGTGTTCAAAATCGGCCAGGCCCGCATCAACGGCAGGGGCTGAGCTCAGGCATTTCGCCGTCGGACAGGCCGTACATATAGGAGCGGCCCTTGACGAACACCGGCGGGCGATAGCAGTCGCCTTCGCCCGATATGTCGTCGGATTCGTTCTGGTAGATCACCTTGGGCTGGCCGGCGCTGGTGTAGTCGGACAATTGCCTGGCCAGCTTGCCTTCGCCGACGATGATGCGCTTGTAGCCGGCTGCGCTGTCGATGACGAGATTGCCGAACGAATCGGCGTAGACGCGGTCATGATGGCGCAAGCCGGCTTCGGCCGGCGCGGCCACCGTGACGGCAAGCGCTGCCAGCGTGAGGGCCGCGAGGCTTGTCCGCACTGATTTGGCGAGCACTGATTTAGAACGCATGTCGCTCTCCCTTTGTCGGCGCGAGAGAGATCGCGCCCCGATCTGGTCCGAATCGGAAATTAACCCTTTCTTAACCTTTGTTAAGGGGAGGAGCGGTCCAACGGCCGTTTCTTAATGAACATGGTTAATTTCGCGGTCGCCGCCGACGTCCCAATGGATCGACATGGCCGGTCTAATCCGGGGTGAACTTGATCTTGGCGCGCCGCGTGGCTAGCGTGCCCGGCCATGAGGGGGCAGCACATGATGTTTGACCGAACGCTTCGGATGTCGTTCGCTATTCCGCTGCTTCTCGCGGCCGGCGCCTGTGTGCCGGAGGACGGCGCGCCCAAGGCCGCCAACACAGCGATACCCGTGGTGGCGCCTGCTGCTCCCGTCCAGCCACAGTCCGCGCGACCATCGACCAAGATCACCACCGACCTCACCGCCCCGCGCTTCACCACGGGCACGGCCACCTACAGATGCGGCAATGGCGGCATGATCACCATTCAGAATCTCGGCACGTTGCTGCGCGTGGTCGGCCAGGAAGGCGCCACCGAGGAGTTCGCGGCGTCACCGGCAAACCAGAGCAGCCGCTACCAGGCGGTCACGCATGACGCAATCGTGATCGACGGACGCGAGGCGCTGGTGATGAAGAAGGGATCGACGCCGCAGACCTGCACCCGGTGAGCCAAATCTCGACACGGCCGCGCCCCTGGCGAGACATGCTGCACTGCAGCGATATCAAGCCGGCGTCGGCCGTTCGCCCGCTAATCGATTGAAGCCGCATCCGGGCTTTTAGTCAGACTAAATTACGTTTTCGAAACGGTTTTCTGGCTTTGACGCGGTGCAAAAAGAGCATTAGAAACCGGCTGTCCGAAGTCGCAACCGGAAGCGGCATTGCCGCATTTCCACCTGAGGCGGCAGACGCCGAACTGGGGCAGCCATGAGCAAATCACCAGCCACCCAAGCCAGACGCGAAAGGCCGCTTTCGCCGCACCTGAGCGTGTACCGGCCGCCGATCACCATGACGATGTCGATTATCCATCGCATCACCGGGGGCGCGCTTTACTTCGGCACGCTGCTGGTTGCCGTCTGGCTGATGGCGGCGGCATCCTCGCAGCCGGCTTTCGATTGGGTGAACTGGGCCTTCGGCACCTGGCTCGGGCGGCTGATCCTGTTCGGCTATACCTGGGCGCTGATGCATCACATGCTGGGCGGTGTCCGCCATCTGATCTGGGACACCGGCGCCGGGCTGGAAAAACACACGGCCTCGAAGATCGCCTGGGCGACGCTTGCCGGCTCGGTTCTGCTCACGCTGCTGATCTGGGTCGCCGGCACCATGGCGCGGGGAGCCTTGTGATGAGTGCGAAGAACACCGACATGCGTACCCCGCTGGCCAGGGTGCGCGGCCTGGGCTCTGCCCGCGAAGGCACCGGGCATTTCTGGCGCCAGCGATTGACGGCGATCGCCAACATCCCGCTGATCCTGTTTTTCACCGGGTTCCTGATCGCGCTCAACGGCGCCGGCTATGCACAGGTGCGGGCGGCGCTCGCCAACCCGTTCGTGGCGCTGGTGATGGCCCTGGTGCTCATCTCGCCGCTCTATCATATGCGTATCGGCATGCAGGTGATCATCGAGGACTATGTGCATGGCGAAGGCATGAAGCTGGCGCTGATCGCCCTCAACACATTCTTCACCATAGCAGTCGGCGTCGCTTCGCTGTTCGCCCTGCTGAAACTGGCATTCGGAGGCTGAAGTCTTGGCCCAGGACACGAAATCAGCCAACGCGGCAGGCTACACCTTTGTCGATCACAAGTTCGACGTGGTCGTCGTCGGCGCCGGCGGCGCCGGGCTGCGCGCCACGCTTGGCATGGCTGAACAGGGCCTGCGCACCGCCTGCATCACCAAGGTGTTCCCGACCCGCTCGCACACGGTTGCCGCACAAGGCGGCATCGCCGCGTCGCTGTCCAACATGGGCCCGGATTCCTGGCAGTGGCACATGTACGACACCGTCAAGGGCTCGGACTGGCTGGGCGACGTCGACGCCATGGAATATCTGGTGCGCGAAGCCCCGGCCGCCGTTTACGAACTCGAACATTACGGCGTGCCGTTCTCGCGCACCGAAGAGGGCAAGATCTACCAGCGGCCGTTCGGCGGCCACATGATGAACTATGGCGACGGGCCGCCGGTGCAGCGCACCTGTGCGGCCGCCGACCGCACCGGCCATGCCATCCTGCACACGCTCTACGGCCAGTCGCTGAAGAACAACGCGCAGTTCTTCATCGAGTATTTCGCGCTCGATCTGATCATGGAGCCGGACGGCACCTGCACCGGCGTCGTGGCGTGGAATCTGGACGACGGCACCATCCACCGCTTCTCGGCCAAGATGGTGGTGCTGGCGACCGGCGGCTACGGGCGCGCCTATTTTTCGGCGACCTCGGCGCACACCTGCACCGGCGACGGTGGCGGCATGGCGGCGCGGGCGGGGTTCCCGTTGCAGGACATGGAGTTCGTGCAGTTTCACCCGACCGGAATCTATGGCGCCGGCTGCCTGATTACCGAGGGCGCGCGCGGCGAGGGCGGCTATCTCGTCAACTCCGAGGGCGAACGCTTCATGGAGCGCTACGCACCGTCGGCCAAGGACCTCGCCTCGCGCGATGTCGTCTCGCGCTGCATGACGCTGGAAATTCGCGAGGGCCGCGGCGTCGGCAAGGCCAAGGACCACATCTTCCTGCACCTCGATCATCTCGATCCGGCGGTCTTGCACGAAAGGCTTCCAGGCATTTCGGAGTCGGCGAAAATCTTCGCCGGCGTCGACCTGACCAAGGAGCCGATCCCGGTGCTGCCGACGGTGCACTACAATATGGGCGGCGTGCCGACCAATTATTGGGGCGAGGTGCTCAATCCAACCGCGGACAACCCCGACCGGGTCTCGCCCGGCCTGATGGCGGTCGGCGAGGCCGGTTGCGCTTCCGTGCACGGCGCCAACCGGCTTGGCTCGAACTCGCTGATCGACCTTGTGGTGTTCGGCCGCGCCGCGGCGATCCGCGCCGGCCAGGTCATCGACCGCAAGGCGGCGATCCCGTCGCCCAACCAGGCTTCGGTCGACAAGATCATGGATCGCTTCGACCGGCTCCGCCACGCCAACGGCTCGACGCCGACGGCTGTCCTTCGTGAAAAGATGCAAAAGGCGATGCAGGAAGACGCTGCGGTGTTCCGCACGCAGGAATCGCTCGAAAATGGCTGCAAGCGCATTTCGGAAATCTGGACCGAGCTCAAGGATGTCAAAGTCTTCGACCGCTCGATGATCTGGAACTCGGACCTGGTCGAGACGCTGGAACTGGAAAACCTGATGGCCAACGCCATCACCACCGTCTACGGCGCCGAGGCGCGCAAGGAGAGCCGTGGCGCGCATGCCCGGGAAGATTTTTCCGCCCGCGACGACGCCAACTGGCGCAAGCATACGCTCGCCCATCTCAGCGAGGACGGCGTGGTGACGCTGACCTATCGGCCGGTGCATACCGAGCCGCTTTTGGCCGAAAAGGACGGCGGCATCAGTCTGGCCAAGATAGCGCCGAAGGCCAGGGTGTACTGAGGATGGCGACGGCGGCGGGATATTCCGGTACGCCCCTGCCGGCCAAGCTCGGCCTGAAGGATGGGATGATTGCCGCCTTCATCGCGCTGCCGCCGGAACTCGCGGACCTCGCCGAGGCCGTCGATTTCGCCGAGGTCGACCGGCTGGCCGAATGGTCCGACATTTCGGGCGTGGTGTTGAAATACGACGCCGTCCACGCCTTCACCAGACAGCGCGCCGAGATCGAGGATCGCCTCGGCGCACTCGAGGCGGCGATCAGGCGCGACGGCATGGTTTGGGTCTCCTGGCCAAAGAAGGCCTCGAAAGTGGCCACCGACGTCACCGAGGGCGTTGTCCGTGCTGAAGCGCTCAAGCTCGACCTTGTCGACGTCAAGGTCGCCGCCGTGAACGAAATCTGGTCCGGGCTGAAGCTCGTCATCCGAAAGGACCTGAGGTAATGGTCGAACTCACGCTCCCAAAGAACTCGAAGGTCCAGCAGGGCAAGACCTGGCCGAAGCCGGAGGGTGCCACCAATCTCAGGGAATACCGCATCTATCGCTGGTCGCCGGACGACGACGAGAACCCGCGCATGGACACCTACTTCGTCGATATGGACGATTGCGGGCCGATGGTGCTCGACGCGCTGCTGTGGATCAAGAACAAGATCGACCCGACGCTGACCTTGCGCCGCTCCTGCCGCGAAGGCATTTGCGGTTCCTGCGCCATGAACATCGACGGCTCGAACACGCTCGCCTGCACCAAGGGCTGCGACGACATATCGGGCGCGATCAAGATCTACCCGCTGCCGCATATGCCCGTGATCAAGGATCTGGTGCCCGATCTTACCAATTTCTACGCCCAGCACGCCTCCATCGAGCCATGGCTGAAGACGGTGTCGCCAACGCCGGCCAAGGAATGGCTGCAGAGCCACGAGGACCGCGAAAAGCTCGACGGGCTTTACGAGTGCATATTGTGCGCCTGCTGCTCGACCTCGTGCCCGAGCTACTGGTGGAACGGCGACCGCTATCTCGGCCCGGCGACGCTGCTGCAGGCCTACCGCTGGCTGATCGACAGCCGCGACGAGGCCAAGGGGGAACGGCTCGACAATCTCGAAGACCCGTTCCGGCTCTATCGCTGCCACACCATCATGAACTGCGCGCAGACCTGCCCGAAGGGGCTCAATCCCGCGAAGGCGATCGCCGAGATCAAGAAGATGATGGTGGAGAGAAGGGTTTAGGTTCGGCGGAGGATCGCCTCATCGGTTATGATCCTTCGCGCGCCCTCTGATGTTCAACGATGGGCATGCCGCCGCCAACCAGAAGCCGGCGCGTGAGCCGGTGATGGCGCTGTCGACTTTGCACAAGCCGGCCGGCTGATCGAGAATCGGTACTCGCCTGAAATACGCGGCGGCATCCTCACCAACAATGCGCTGAGATCAAGGATCCCCTCAGCGTCGTCGAAGCGGCTACCAGGCGCCACGGCATGGCCTGGATATGTGACGCGCCCATCATTGCTATCATGCACGTTGCTCGCCCAAAGCCGAGGTGATTATTGGGGTGACTTACATTAGAGGCGCCTTATTAGCAAACTGTCATCTATACACTATGACGCGGCATTATCTTAGTATAGCGTTAAGCGGTTCTCGATAGATACTTCGGAAGTCGTCGCTCGAGTACAGAGTATGAGTGGATTTCCTGCGGTTCGTTACTGGCCAATAGGACCGTTGGTTAGCGCCGCGACGGTGGGATCGCTCACCTGGCTCACCTCGCTGGTCTATTTTCAGGAGAAGAGGCTGATCCTGGTCGTCGGCCTAGTGGCTTTGATCGCGCTTGTGTTGCTGGATCGCCTCCAGGGGGCAAGGACGGATCAGCCAAGAAGCGGGTGGTTCAGAGCCTATTTATCGCTCGTTCCGTGCTTTTTCTTCCTTGTCTATGTCTACCTCGAAAATGTTTTCGGTTATTTCGATTGGGCCGCGATGTTCATGCATCTCGACGCCGGAGTTCTCACCCCCAGTGTCGTTCTTGAGTATTTGATGAATACTGGAAGCACGATCCTGATCATTGCCGCCGGTCTTTTCGGTCTTGGCGCACTGAAGGCGCGCGGCACGCTGACAAGAGGATTAGACGTTGCCTTGATGGCATTCTTCCTGGCGGCAAACCCGATGCTGACACGTCCGATCGCGGCAGCGATCCATCCCAACCCGCTGCATGATTTCCTGTCCAAGCAGTTCGTCGATGTCACCTCTTTGACAAAGCCGGCTGAAACAGCGTCGGCGACCGCCGCGCCAAAGAACCTCATTCATATTTTCATTGAGAGCGCCGAGCGCACCTACATGAACGAGGCGGAGTTCGGCGACGTCATGGGTCCGCTGCTCGAATTCGACAGGCGTGGCGTTTCGGCGACCAACATGGTGCAACTTGCCTATACCAACAACTCCATCTCAGGGATGGTCGCTGCGAACTGTGGAACGCCGCTGCTGATATCGTTCTTCACGACGCGCCAGTATCTGGAGGAGAATTCGCAATTCCTGCCAGGACTGACCTGCCTGGGCGATGTCCTGAAGGCGCGGGGCTATCAGCAGAACTTTATTACCGGTTGGCCGCTCAACTTCACCGGTCAGGGCACGTTCTATTCCACCCATGGCTACTCATCGCTTTTTGGGGGATCCGAAGTGGTGGCCATCGCGGGGCGCGGCAATGCTTTTGGCGCCGACGACGCCGAAGTTCTGGATATGAGCTTCGGCGTCTTGCGGCGCGCGCAGCGGGACGGCAAACCGTTCTCGCTCACGATCGCCGTCAGCGGCGGGCATGCGATGGACGGCTACCTGACCGACAAATGCATCGGCAAGACGGGACTTCCTCCGCAGACCCCCAACATTCTCCATGCCGTGAAATGCACGAACATGCTCATCGCGGACTTCGTTCACAAAGCCGAAGCCGCGGGTCTGATGAGGAACACTGTTCTGGCCTTGCAAAGCGACCACCTCAGCGCGCCGAGCACGGTGACGGATCGCTTGAACAATTATGAACGCTGCAACTTCTTCTCGCTGTCGGGCGATGGCATTCCTTCCAAAACCTATACCGGGCTTGCGGGCACGATTGACATATTTCCCACCATTCTTGACGCGCTGGGGGTGCCGCTCTCGAATGGCCAGGCTGCCCTTGGCGTTTCGCTGCTTGGGGATCGACCGACGCTGAGCCGGGCACTTGGACAGGACCAGTTCGATGACGCTATCTATGCCGAGGATGTGCTCGTCAGGTCATTCTGGCAGTTGAAACCGACACGGACCGCCGTGGCGTCTGAGGCTGAGTCGCGTTAATGCGCGCCTGCGTTTGTTCGCTGCTAGATAGCGCCTACCTGGCCGAGGCCTCAACCCGATCAAGGCGATCGCCGAGATCAAGAGTTCTGCTCTGTCGCGCTTCTCGGATGTCTGTCAAAATCATGCTGTCCAAGAATCGGTAGAAGATAACCAATCCAATGAGCGAAGACCTTCCCATCCTCTCTCCCGCCGAAGCCCGCGTGCTCGGCTGCTTGATCGAGAAGAAGGAGCTGACGCCGGACGTCTATCCGCTGACGCTCAACGCGGCACTTGCCGCGGCCAACCAGAAGACGGCGCGCGAGCCTGTCATGGCGCTGGAGCAGACAGAGGTGCACAGGGCGCTGAAGCTGCTTGAGCAGAAGGGACTTGTGCGGCAGATGTTCGGTTCGCGCGTCGAGCGCTACGAGCATCAGATGGCGCA
Organism: Mesorhizobium sp. ESP6-5; assembly: GCF_020164695.1. Taxonomy (NCBI): domain Bacteria; kingdom Pseudomonadati; phylum Pseudomonadota; class Alphaproteobacteria; order Hyphomicrobiales; family Phyllobacteriaceae; genus Mesorhizobium; species Mesorhizobium sp. ESP6-5. The sequence goes on along the minus strand of NZ_JAIUGR010000012.1, from coordinate 84,786 downwards.
GCGTTTCTCACTGACCACGCCGCAGACCGCGTTGCTCGGTCTGCTCTTGCTGCGCGGACCGCAGACGGCACATGAACTCCTGGCGCGAGCTGAGCGCATGGCGCGGTTTTCATCGATCGAAGACCTGCGCGGCGAACTCGACATGCTGATCGGCCGCCGGCCGCCATTGGTCCAGGAAATCCCACGCGGGCCGGGCCAGCGCGAGGACCGCTACGTGCATCTGCTCGCCGGTCCAGTGGATGTTGCCGCTCTCTCGGCTCAGCGCAGTGCGCCGGCCGCGCCTGCCTCCGATCTGGAAGCGAGGTTGGAGGCGCTGGAGCAGGAAGTCGCGGCCCTTCGCGCCCGGCTTGATACGCTGGGGGGTTGAGGCCACCAATCCGAGACGTCGGCGGGACGGCGCCCCCCTCTGTTCTGCCGGGCATCTCCCCACGAGGGGAACATTGGATGCTGCGACCGCTTTCGCCAATCTCCGATGCAGAAACGCCGGCCCTGGAGCCGGCGTTTGTCACTTCAGGCCAAGCCCTTCAGCCAAGCCTGGCGTCGAGCGAAACCTTGATCGCGCCGAGCGCTTGAGAGACCGGGCATTCGGCCTTGGCCTTCTCGGCCAATTCCTTGAACTTCGCCGCATCGATGCCGGGCACCTTGCCGACCAGGGTGATGGCGCTGCCGGTGATGCCGGTGCCGGGAACCAGCGTGACCACGGCCTTGGCGTCGAGTTCTTGCGCCGGCGTGCCGTTTTCGGCGAGGAAATGCGACAGCTGCATGGCGTAGCAGCCGGCATGGGCGGCCGCGATCAGTTCTTCCGGATTGGTGCCGGATTTGCCGCTTTCGTCCTCGAAGCGCGCCTTGAACGAATAGGGCGTACCCTTCAGGGTCCCGCTCTGCGTGTCGAGCGTGCCCTTGCCCTCTTTCAAATTGCCTTTCCAGACGGCGTTTGCGGTGCGGTCCATGAAGTCCTCCTGGGTTGTCGTGAACTTGTCCTGGGTGAGCCAGCGTCCGGCCAACTATAGCGCGGACGTCGCCGAAGACCACTGCGCTGTTTGGACCACGGCACGATGACGGCCTTTTCCGCCGAAAAAATACCCACGCAAAAATGTCGGCTTCCATCCGGGCCGGCCGTCCTGCGGGAGGCCACGGGATTTGTGGCCGGATGGAGGTTGACATGGACAATCTGTTTTTCGCGCTGTGGAAGAGGCCAGGCCGCGGGCCTGGGCGACAGGAGGACTTCTGGCTGGATCCGCCGGCGTCCGGCCTCGGCAGACTGCTGGCGGCGCTTGCCATCATCACGGTCGCGGCATGCCTTCTCGACCATGCGTCAACGGCCGCGGGCAAGGCTGACATGGCTGTCGCCGCAGCCTATGGTTTTTCAAAAGAAGGGAGCTCGAAATGAAATATGTCTGCCTGGTCTATGGTGAGGAAAAAGAGCTCCATGCCATGACCGCCGAGGGTGCCGCCAAGCTCGATGCCGACTCGCTGGCCTATGACAGGTCATTGGATCAACAAGGCAAGCTGATCATCGCGCAGGCACTGCAATCGGTGAAGACGTCGAAGACCGTACGGCGGCGCAAGGGCAAGCAGCTGATCACCGACGGCCCGTTCGCGGAAACGAAGGAGCAGTTGCTCGGTTTCGTCATGATCGAAGCGAAGGATCTCGACGAGGCGCTGGACATCGCCAGCGAGATTCCGCTGGCCGAAATGGGTACGATCGAAGTGCGCGCGATCTACAACGTGCCGGGGTCATAATTCCCTGTCATGCGTTGCGCTCCCTTATAAACCTGGGCGTTCGGTTGAGCGAAGGTCCTGCCTTGCCGGGACTCAATTCTTGCGTGTTGAAGCAAGCCACGAGTTCTCCTATCGTCGCCCAAGACTTTGGGGGATTTGGACATGCCTTTCCTGATTGCTGTCCTTGGCGTGCTCGGAGCGGCGGCATTGTGGTGGTACCGGATGAAGGCGATGAACGACGCCGCGCGCGAGGTCGCCGAAGTCGTCGGGCGCGTTCAAGGCAACATCCGGCGCAAGAAGCTGCGCAAGCAGGCCGCGCTTTCGCCGCTGACGGCGATCGATGATCCGGTGGTGGCGGCAGCGACGCTGATCACCGCGATCGTTTCGGAAGACGGCCCTGTTCTGCCGCGGCGCGAGGCCGTCATTCGCGAGGTGATTTCGCAGATCGCAGCCGGGCCGAAGAAGACCGACGAGGCGGTTGTCTATGCCAAGTGGGCCGCGACGCAGATAGACGACACCACCATCGTCATCGACAAGCTGGCGCCCTTCCTGCGCGAACGCCTCGACCCGAACGAACGGGACGATCTCTTGCAAATGCTGAACCGGGTGGCTCAGGGCGGAGAGCAGAGCCTGAAGATACCCGACCAGCGCATGCTGCGGCTGCGCCAGAAGCTTGGTTTTGAAGTGAACTGAGATCGCCGGCCTCGGCGATTGGCGCGAAACTCCCGCTGCATCCTCATCCCGTGGCGGAGCAAGGAGCGATGCGACGCGGCGCAGCCCACAGGCCGCGACGTCAAGTCAGCGAGACGATCAGATCGCCTCGCCCTTCAGCAGGCGCGGCGTGCCCGCGGATAGTCCCGATGCCTGGCGGATGAAGAACTCCTTCAGCCGCGGCATACGCTCGACGAGACCGAGGCCGATGTCGCGGACGGTGCGCAGCGGGGTGATGTCGTTGGAAAACAGCCGGTTCAGCACATCGGTCGTGATGCCCATCTGCACCGTGTCGAAACGGCGCCATTGCTGATAGCGTTCCAGCACGTCGAGCGCGCCGATGTCCTGGCCGAGCCGGTCGGCCTCGACGATCACCTCGGCAAGGGCGGCCACATCCTTGAAGCCGAGATTGAGCCCCTGGCCGGCGATCGGATGGATGCCGTGGGCGGCATCGCCGGCAAGCGCGATGCGCGGTGCCACGAAGGCGCGCGCGATGGTGAGACCAAGCGGCCAGGCGCGCGGCTTGTCGGCGACGCGGATTTCTCCAAGTTTCAGCCCAAAACGTTGTTCAAGTTCGTGTTCGAAGACGAGATCGTCGCCTTCGACGAGCGTTTTCGCATCTTCCGCCCGTTCGACCCAGACGATCGAAGAGCGGTTGGTGCCGTCCTCGTCGGGTATCAGCGGCAGCGTGGCGAACGGGCCGGCGGGCAGGAAATGCTCTTCGGCGCGGCCGTTGTGCGGGCGTTCATGGGCCACGGTGCAGACGATGCCGGACTGACCGTATTCCCACTTGACCGTCTTGATGCCGGCCATGTCGCGCAGTTTCGAATTGACACCATCGGCGGCAACCAGCAACCGCGCCGCCAACGTGGCGCCGTCCGCCAGATGCACTGACATGCCGGCTCCATTGGTCTCAAAACCTTGCACCGCCACGCCTTCGATGATGTCGATGCCGAGCTGTTCGGCTTTGGCCCGCAAGGCGCCGTTCAACGCCCTGTTGGCGACCATATGCGCGAAAGGCTCACCCGGCGCCACCTCGCCGCCGAAGGTCAGGAAGACCGGGCGCACCGGATCGGCGCTGCGTGAATCGGTGATGATCATCTCAGTGATCGCCTGCGCCTTCGGCGCGATCTCGGCCCAGACGCCGAGCTGGTCGAGCATGCGGCAGGCCGCCGCGGCGATGGCGGAAGCGCGGCCATCCCTTTGCCAGGAACCGGCAGGCGCCGCGTCGACCAGCGCCACGGCGAGGCCCGGGCGAGCCTGTTTCAGCGAGACCGCGGCGGCCAGGCCGACATAGCCGGCACCCGCGACGAGAACATCGATCCCGGATCTGGCCTTGGCGTCCGCCTTGCGTTCCATTGTCTTGGCTCCTTGCGCGCCTACGGGGCTTGCGCCCTTGACGGCTCGTCCTTCCTGTCGGAAACCGCCATAGCAATTTTGCGGCGAGGTCACAAAACATGACGGCGGCGATCGACGAGCTTCTGCGCATTCTCGACCTCGAGAAGCTGGAACACAATCTGTATCGTGGTCGCAGCCCCCAGGTGGAGTGGCAGCGCGTGTTCGGCGGCCAGACCATCGCGCAGGCGCTGGTGGCGGCGCAGCGAACGGTGGAGCCCGAACGTTTCGTGCATTCGCTGCATGGCTATTTCATGCGCCCGGGCGACATCAAGGTGCCGATCATCTACGAGGTCGATCGCATCCGCGACGGCGGTTCCTTCACCACGCGGAGGGTGCTGGCAATCCAGCACGGACAGGCGATCTTTTCGCTGGAAGCCTCGTTCCAGGTCGACGAGAAGGGGCTCGAGCACCAGTTCGCGCTACCTGACGACGTGCCGCCGCCGGAAGGGCTGAAGACGCAGCGCCAGCTGCTCGAAACGGCCGACCGGGTACCGGAGGCGGTTCGCCGTTTCTGGGCGCGCGAGCGGCCGCTGGAGTTGCGGCCGGTCAACCTCCAGCACTATGAAAGCCGCGACAAGCTGCCGCCCCGGCAGAACGTCTGGATCCGCCTTGCCGGGCCGGTTCCCGACGACCGCGGGCTGCAGTCGGTGCTGCTCGCCTACCTCTCCGACATGACGCTGCTCGACACCTCGACCTTCGCCCATGGGCGCGGCCTGTTCGATCCCGACATCCAGGCCGCCAGCCTCGACCATTCGATGTGGTTCCATCGGCCGCATTCGCTCGACGGCTGGCTGCTTTATGCGCAGGACAGCCCCTCGAGTTCGGGATCGCGCGGTTTCAGCCGCGGCACGCTCTATGCCCGTGACGGCACGCTGATCGCCTCGATGGCACAGGAAGGGTTGATCCGGCTCAAGCGTTGAGCATTCGCGAGTCTTGTTTGAGCAAGATTCTTTGCGAAAGCCGATTCCATTTTTCCTGATCATGCTCAAAGCCGGCAAATTAGGCAATTTCACAAAATTGCTTAAATTTTGAGCACGCGGCGTGCCGCACATGCATACAGCAATTGGCGGCGGGCGCTCCATTCCCTTTGTTTCCAATAGTTTAACGCCCTGCTTCGGCACTTGGCACGGAGCTTGAATCCTTGGGGGCACTCTCCGGCTCTTTGGGATCGGTGAAGTCGTGCAAACGCGGGGCACCGCAACAGCAAAGGGTGAACCTATGAAAATCGTGATGGCAATCATCAAGCCGTTCAAGCTGGACGAGGTACGCGAAGCGCTTACCGCCGTCGGCATCCAGGGCCTGACCGTCACCGAAGTCAAAGGCTACGGGCGTCAGAAGGGGCATACGGAAATCTATCGGGGGGCGGAATACGCGGTCTCTTTCCTGCCGAAGATCAAGATCGAGGTCGCGGTCGCGGCCGACATGGTCGACAAGGCCGTCGAAGCCATCACCGCCGCGGCCAAGACCGGCCAGATCGGCGACGGCAAGATCTTCGTTTTCGGCATCGACCAGGCGGTGCGCATCCGCACCGGCGAAACAGACAGCGACGCGCTCTGAGCGGCGAACACGTATTCCAATGGAGAGTTCAATGAATATTCCTTCCACCTTGAAGACGACGGGACGGGCGGCCCTTCTGGGCACGCTCGCTCTCGCAGCGCTGGGCAGCGTCGCCGCCTTCGCGCAGGAAGCCGCACCCGCTGCCGCTGCCGCGGCACCTGCCCCGGTGCTCGATACCGGCAACACCGCCTGGATGCTGACCTCCACGGCGCTGGTGCTGATGATGACCATCCCGGGCCTGGCGCTGTTCTACGGCGGCATGGTGCGCAAGAAGAACGTGCTCGCCACCGTCATGCAGAGCTTCGCCATCACCTGCCTGGTGACGGTGCTATGGTTCATGTTCGGCTATTCGCTGGCCTTTTCCGACGGCGGCGGCATGAATGCCTATCTCGGAGGCACCTCGAAATTCTTCCACCACGGCATCACCACCGCCAGCCTGTGGCTGCCGGGTGTGGCCAACATCCCTGAATTCGTCTTCTCGATGTTTCAGATGACCTTCGCCATCATCACGCCGGCGCTGATTGCCGGCGCCTTCGCCGAACGCTTCAAGTTCTCGGCACTGCTGATCTTCATGGCACTGTGGCTGCTGATCGTCTATGTGCCGATCGCGCATTGGGTCTGGGGTGGCGGCTTCCTCGGTACGGCTGGCGTGCTCGACTTCGCCGGCGGCACGGTCGTTCACATCAATGCCGGTGTCGCGGGCCTCGTCTGTGCACTGGTTCTCGGCAAGCGCGAAGGCTATGGCACCACCAACATGGCGCCGCACAACCTCGTCTATTCGGTCATCGGCGCATCGCTGCTGTGGGTCGGCTGGTTCGGCTTCAACGCCGGTTCGGAACTGGCGGCCGACGGCCTTGCCGGTGCCGCCATGCTCAACACCCAGGTTGCCACCGCCGCCGCGGCACTGGCCTGGATGTTCGCCGAATGGATCATCGCCAAGAAGCCTTCCGTGCTCGGCATCATCTCGGGCGCCGTCGCGGGCCTCGTCGCGGTGACGCCGGCTTCCGGTTTCGTCAACCCGACCGGCGCCTTCATCGTCGGCATCGTCGCCGGCGTCGTCTGCTACCTCTCGGCGGTCAAGGTGAAGCACATGTTCGGCTATGACGACTCGCTCGATGCCTTCGGCGTGCATGGCGTCGGCGGCGTGGTCGGCGCCCTGCTGACCGGCGTGCTTGCTGACCCGGCGATCAACAGCCTCTCGTCGGGCGCTTCTCTCGGCAAGCAGATCTACGGTGTCGCCGTCACCATTGTCTGGACGGCGGTTGCCACCTTCGTCATCCTCTACGTCGTCAAGGCGCTGGTCGGCCTGCGTCCGACGACCCAGGAAGAAGTCGAAGGCCTCGACATCTCCCAGCATGGCGAAGTGGTGCCGTAAGGCATCCTTGCCAACGGGCCGGCGGAACCCTCCTCCCGCCGGCCCCATGTTTGCCGCGCAATTCCGGAGGGAAAACCGCGAATCCCTTCTGCTGGAATTGCTTTGAAAGGATCCCGTCGTGATGCTCCCGCAAGGAGGTCACGCCTTGAGGCCCGGATCGCTCCGGGCCTCTTTTTTTGCAAATTCGTTCTCGCTTCGTCCAAGTCCGCGCAATCACGTCCGCGTGAAGAAGCTTTCCAAGGAAACATCGACCACTCTGTCTCCGAACTCAGGAGGCGATCGTCGTTCTGACGCTCGTGTTTTTTGAAACCGGGAAGGAATTTTCTCATGAACCTCAAGAATATCTGCCTGGGGGCACTCGCACTTTCCATGGTCGGTGGCTTTGCATTTGCCGGCGCACTGGACGAGCCCGACAACATGGCGCCGTTCTTCACCGATTCCAGCATGAAAACCATGAAGCCGATGGAGGAATTCAAGGCAGCTTTCATGGCCATGCCGAAGGAGAAGCAGGACGCCATGATGAAGGAATGCCAGGACGCGGCGATGAGCAAGCCGCACGCCGAGTTCTGCGCCAATGTGAAGATGCTCGGCGGCGCCAGCAAGTAGCACGCTGCCCAGCCCAACGAATGGATGGCGGGCCAGGGCGCCCGCCATTTTTCTTATGGTGCGGTCACTGGTAGATGTCGGTGCCAAAAGGACGGCCCCCACGGTCTTATAGTTAATGCGCCCTTAACCTTCCCACGCCTAATCTGGCATCCGAATCTGCCGGAGTGCGTCATGCGCTGCGGCCAGGCAATCACTGACGGGGAAGAGCATGCGTTCAGGGGCTTCAGCACCGCTCGCGCTGACCGATACGGGGCACGGCATCCAGGCATTCGCGCGGCGCCAGGTCGGCCGTCTGGTCGGCACCGGCCTGTTCGCGTTCACGGCCTTCGCCGTCGCCAGCCTCGCAACCTGGAACGTCGCCGATCCAAGCTTCTCGCATGCCACCGCCAACATCGTCACCAACGCCATGGGCTATGCCGGCGCGGTGTTCTCCGACCTCGCCATGCAGTTCTTCGGCCTTGCCGCGGTCGCCGCGCTGGTTCCGGCAGTGATCTGGGGATACCTCCTGTTTTCGGCGCGCGGCGTCGACCGGCTGCCCAGGCGCGGGCTGTTCTGGTTCGGTTTCGCGCTGCTCGCCGCCGCCATCGCCGGCTGCATCGTTCCGCCCAAGACCTGGCCGCTGCCCACCGGCCTCGGCGGCGTCTTCGGCGACATGGTGCTAAAGATCCCCGGTGTCCTCATCGGCGGCTATCCAACCGGGCTGGTGGCCAGCGTGCTCGCCTTAGTGCTGGCTGCGCCCGCGCTCTGGCTGTTCGCCCATGGCGCGGCGCTGCTCGGGCGCAAGAACGGCTTCGCCGTGATGGAAGAACCGGCCGCCGCGGATCCGCGCGAGGACGAGCTTCTGTTCGACAATGACGAGGACGACGGCGACGAGGGTATACTGGCGCTCGGCGCAATCACCCATTGGTGGCTTTCTTTCCGCGCGTGGATGCATCGCCGCGCGGTGCGCCGCAGGCAGGAGCGCGACGAGTTCGAACCGGAGATGGAGCCGCGCGCCAGCGCCTGGCGCCGCGCCGCCGAACGCGTCGAGTCGGCCGAGTACGCCGAGCAGCGCATGAGCCATGACGGCCGCGCCCGTGTCGAACCGGAATTCTTCGCCGCCATGGTCAACGACCGCAGCGTCTCCGTCGACCCGGACGACGACGATGTCTTCAGCCGCGACGACGCGGATATGGATTTCGATGACGAGTCCGTCGCGCAGCGGCGTGCTCCCACGGCCAAGGTCCAGCAGTTCCGTTCCGATGCCGCCACCCGGGTGGAGGCGCCGGCGGCGCGACCCGTGCCGGGCGCCCGCGTCCAGCGCGAGGCGCAAACCTCGCTGATCGGCTCCGACACGTTCGAAATGCCGTCGCTGCATTTCCTGTCCGAACCGAAGAATGTCGCGCGCGACCCAAGTCTTTCCAAGGACGCGCTGGAACAGAACGCGCGCCTGCTCGAAGGCGTGCTGGAGGATTTCGGCGTCAAGGGCGAGATCATTGCCGTTCGCCCGGGTCCGGTCGTCACCCTTTACGAACTCGAACCCGCACCGGGCATCAAGTCGTCGCGCGTCATCGGCCTTTCCGACGACATCGCCCGTTCGATGAGCGCGATCGCCTGCCGCGTCGCCGTGGTGCCGGGCCGCAACGCCATCGGCATCGAACTGCCCAACGCCAAGCGCGAAACGGTTTACCTCCGCGAGATCATGGCCAGCCGCGACTTCGAGACGACCAAGGCCAAGCTGGCGCTGGCGCTGGGCAAGACCATCAATGGCGAAGCCGTCATCGTCGACATCGCCAAGATGCCGCACGTGCTGGTCGCCGGCACCACCGGTTCGGGCAAGTCGGTCGCCATCAACACCATGATCCTGTCGCTGCTCTACCGCCTCACCCCGCAGGAGTGCCGGCTGATCATGATCGATCCGAAAATGCTCGAACTCTCCGTCTATGACGGCATTCCGCACCTGCTGACGCCCGTGGTCACCGACCCGAAGAAGGCGGTGGTGGCGCTGAAATGGACCGTGCGCGAGATGGAGGACCGCTACCGCAAGATGTCCAAGGTCGGCGTGCGCAACATCGACGGCTTCAACGCACGCGTGCAGCAGGCCGAGAAGAAGGGCGAAAAGATCTCGCGCACTGTGCAGACCGGCTTCGACCGCCAGACAGGCGAGGCGATCTACGAGACCGAGAATCTCGATCTCGAGCCGATGCCCTATATCGTCGTCATCATCGACGAAATGGCCGACCTGATGATGGTCGCCGGCAAGGACATCGAAGGCGCGGTGCAGCGCCTGGCGCAGATGGCGCGCGCGGCCGGCATCCACGTCATCATGGCCACGCAACGTCCGTCGGTCGACGTCATCACCGGCACCATCAAGGCCAACTTCCCGACCCGCATCTCCTTCCAGGTGACGTCCAAGATCGACAGCCGCACCATTCTGGGCGAGCAGGGCGCCGAGCAGCTGCTCGGCATGGGCGACATGCTCTACATGGCCGGCGGCGGCCGCATCCAGCGCGTGCACGGGCCGTTCGTCTCCGATGACGAGGTCGAGAAGATCGTCGGGCACCTGAAGCTGCAGGGCGTGCCGGAATATCTCGACGCCATCACCGAGGACGACGGCGAGGACGCCGACGAGCCGTCCGGCAAGGCCGGTTCGGGCGGCGGTGGCGGTGGCAATTTCGAGGATTCCGACGATCCTTATGATCAGGCGGTTTCGGTGGTGCTGCGCGACGGCAAGGCCTCGACCAGCTACATCCAGCGGCGTCTGGGCATCGGCTATAACAGAGCCGCCTCGATTATCGAGAAGATGGAAAAGGAAGGCATTGTCGGCCCGGCCAACCATGCCGGAAAACGCGAAATCCTGGTGCCGACAGAAGACGACAAGTTCTGACAGTGCAGAGTCCGCGGCAACTTTGAACCTTCTGGCGCGTTCACCGACTGAGCAGCGATCGGCTCGCCAAACTTCAGCCCAACTGGGGGTTCACGACAGCGGCCAAATCAGGAACCGGACGAGAGTGACCGATATGAAAAACGATCTTTCAGCGCTCAGCGATTTTGCCCCGACACGCCGCCAGTTGGTTGGCCTCGGCCTGGTCTTAGCGGGTGCCGCCGCACTTAACGTGGTGCCCGGATTCGAGTTGCTGGCCTCAGCGCAGGCGGCTGTGCCCGCGGCGGCACAGAAGATCGCCGACCATTTCTCGGCGGTCAAATCGATGAGCGGCGAATTCGTCCAGTTCGGCCCCAAGGGCGAGCAGACCGGCGGAAAATTCTTCCTGGAACGGCCGGGCAAGATCCGCTTCAACTATGACGGGTCTTCGAATTTCCGGGTGATTTCCGACGGCAGATCGGTTGCCATACTCAACAAGAAACTGAACACGTCGGACCTTTATCCGCTGTCGAAGACGCCGCTGAAACTGCTGCTCGACGACCGTATCGACCTCTCCGGCAACCGCGTCAAGAGCGTCAAGGAAGAAGACGACCTCACTACCATCCAGCTTTCCGACAAGTCGGTTTTCGGCAATGCGCGGATCACCATGATGTTCGACCCGAAAACCTATGATCTGCGGCAGTGGACGATCACCGACGCGCAAGGCAAGGACACGACGGTGATGATCTTCAACACCAAGGAAGGCGTCAGCTTCGCGCCCGACACGTTCGCCATCGACTATACGGCCAATCGCGAGCTGAACACCAAGACGCGGTAGGCCCGCCGATATAGCCAGGCCCGTTAGCGGAGCGGGCTGGCTTGTTTTTGCGGCGCGCGGCTGGCAGTAGAATGGCGATCTCTTGCCGGACCCTCCGCATGCCCTTTTCGATCGCCACCTGGAACATCAACTCCGTGCGCCTGCGCATGCCGATCGTCGAACGCCTGCTCGATGAGTACGCGCCCGATGTGCTCTGCCTGCAGGAAACCAAGGTCCCGGACGAGCTCTTTCCCGAAAAAGCCTTTCGCAAGGTCGGCTATCCCTACATCGCATTTCATGGCCAGAAGGGCTATCACGGCGTGGCGACGGTGGCGCGGCGGCCGATCGAGGTGGTCGAAAAGCGCCGCTTTTGCGACATCGAGGACAGCCGGCACCTGTCGGTGACGGTACAGGCCGGCGGCAAGACCATCCTGGTGCACAATTTCTACGTGCCCGCAGGTGGCGACGAGCCGGATCCCGAGATCAACAGGAAGTTCAGGCACAAGCTCGATTTCGTCGCCGAGATGAACGCCATCCGGGCCGAGCATGGCGAGGTATCGGCGTCGGTGCTGGTCGGGGACCTCAATATCGCGCCGCTGGAGCATGATGTCTGGTCGCACAAGCAACTGCTCAACGTGGTCAGCCACACGCCGGTCGAGGCCGAAAACTTCGAGGCGATGCGGCGCGCCGGCGGCTGGGTCGACCTGATGCGGCACAACGTGCCACCGGAACAGAAGCTCTATACCTGGTGGAGTTATCGCGCGCAGGATTGGGAGGCGTCCAATCGCGGCCGGCGGCTCGACCATGTCTGGTCGTCGCCAAACCTGCTGCCCAGTTTTGCCGGCTATGAGATCCTTAGAGCCGCCCGTGGCTGGGACCGGCCGTCGGACCATGTGCCAGTGATTGCCCGGTTCGCCCTGGATTAAGTTTATGATATTCAGGTGAAGCCGGCCTGCAAACGGCGGCTTCCTGCGCTTCCCAGTTCTACTACGTCGCAGTAGAACTGTGCTCACGTACTTTAGTACGCTTCTCGGAGTCCGCCGTTTTCGCCTCGGCCTGACCTGAATCTCGACACCTGCGGCGTCAAATGCCAGGTCAACCCGAAAATCGTGGCGCCAATTCCTCGATGCGGCGGATCATGTCGTGGAATTCCTCGGAGATGCGCTGATGCAGCTTCACCGCCAATTCCGGGTATTCCTCCAGGATGCGCCGGAACATCTTGCGGCTCAGCCTTATCACTTCCGAGTCGATTTCGGCCGAGGCGCTGGTCAGCCGGTTGGTATCGGCGATCAGCGCCAGCTCGCTGAGCATCGTGCCTGGGCCGACCTTGCCGATCGGGATGCGCTCGCCATCCTGCTCGCGATAGAGCACGATACGCCCGCTGACCACGACATAAGCCGAGTCGGCCACATCGTCCTCGCGATAAAGCTTGTGGTCGGCCTGCACCAAAGTGGTCTCGGCACCGAAGGCGAGCAGGCGCAACTGTTCCTGCGTGAAGCCCTCGAAAAGCCTCACGGCGGACAGGATGCGGATGTCGTCATCCAGCGCCATCTAGCTGTGTCCCCGAACGGTCAGTCCAATCCCTCCTCTGCGGTACGGTCCCAGAATCCCCCTCCAACAGGATCGTACCCGAAAGCGGCCCCGCCCGAACCGCTCATTTGAATGGTGAAATGTTTAAGGAACCAGCTTGTAGCCGCCGCTTTCTGTCACAAGAATTTCAGCATTGGAAGGATCACGCTCGATCTTCTGGCGCAGACGGTAGACATGGGTTTCCAGAGTATGCGTGGTGACGCCGGAATTGTATCCCCACACTTCCTCCAGCAGCACGTCGCGGGTCACCACCTTCTGGTCGGCGCGATAGAGATACTTGATGATCGAGGCTTCCTTTTCCGTCAGCCGCACCTTGCCGCCGCGCTGATCGATGAGCAGTTTCTGGCTGGGCTTGAAGGTGTAGGGGCCGACCGAGAAGGTCGCGTCCTCGCTCTGCTCATGCTGGCGCAGTTGCGCCCGGATACGGGCAAGCAGCACCGCGAAGCGGAACGGCTTGGTCACATAGTCGTTGGCGCCGGCCTCGAGACCCAGAATCGTGTCCGAATCGGTATCGTGGCCGGTCAGCATGATGATGGGCGCCTTGTAGCCGCCCTTGCGCAGGATCTTCACCGCCTCCCGGCCGTCCATGTCGGGCAGACCGACATCCATGATGAGCAGGTCGATGAGCCCGCCGCGCGCAGCGGTGACGCCTTTTGCCGCAGTCGCTTCCTGCAGCACATCGAATTCCTCGTAGAGGGACAGTTGCTCGACCAGTGTGCCGCGCAGGTCGTCATCGTCATCGACGATCAGGATGGTACGTGAGGTCATGGATCAATCCGTTGTTTTGAAAAGTGAATTCAGTTGACCGCTGCGTATTTATGCGGAAGCTGGCCGGCACAATAGCCGATCACAGTGATTTGTTCCGTGGCACGATCATACAAGAAAAAACGCGATCGCAATGCAGCCGGCGCAATTTTGGCAAAAGGGCTGCGCGTGCTGACCGTGCGGGCTCGCCCCGGCCATCCAAGCCAGGGCCTGCTGCAGGCCGGCAAAACGGTGTTTGCGTGCGCGCTGGGGCGTGGCGGCATCTCGGCCGGCAAACGCGAAGGCGACGGCGCCACGCCGCTCGCTTCGATGCGCATACTGGCGGGCTATTTCCGGGGAGATCAGTTTGCCGCCGGGCGCAGAACGCGGCTGGCGATGGCGCCGATCGGGCCGGACCTCGGCTGGTGCGAAGTGCCTGACGACCGCAACTATAACAGGCCGGTCAAGATTCCCTACGGCGCCAGCCACGAACGCATGCGGCGCGACGACCGGCTCTATGACGCCTGCCTGGTGCTCGACTGGAACATCGCGCCGCGCCGGCGCGGGCGCGGCAGCGCCATCTTCTTCCATCTGGCGCGTCCCGGCTTCACGCCGACGGAAGGTTGCGTGGCGGTGACCGCGCGCACGATGGCGCGGCTTTTGCCGCTGCTGTCGGACCGGACAGTGGTAAGGGTGGTGAGATAGGGGGATAGGGAATAGGGAAGTCTTCAGCGGCAGCAGACACGCTCAAGCTGCATCATCCTACTCCCCTGCTCGCTTATCCCTTCCTGTTCCGCTGCCAGCCGATGTCGAGAAGGCCCAACCGGCCTGTCTCGCGGTCCATGGCCCGGGCGATGTCCCTGCGGCCGGCCCCGATATCGCGCAACTGGCGATCGGAGAGGTCCTCGACGTTCTGGTGAGGAAGGTTGACGGCGACCCTGGCCTGCCGCAGCCAGGTACGGGCAGCCGACAGCCAGTCTGGCCGGGCGATGTATGCAGGGCGAAGAGCGATGTGAGACATGAGGTGATCCGTATTCCCCGGAGATCAAATCCGGTTTGATGGTGTCTTTGATGCTGCAATCATGCCGTATTGAAAAACCAACGGGAAACGAGTAGTTCTTGTCTGATCATCAAGTTTTATTTGAGGATTAAGGCTCCATGAGCCGCTTCGATCAGGCCGCACGCTGATGGCAGCGCTCTTGCCGGGAACGCGGGCGCTCAGGACGCTGGAGGCGGCGGCCCGGCACCTCAATTTCACCCGCGCCGCCGACGAGCTCGGCCTGACGCCTGCCGCCGTCAGCCACCAGATCAAGGAAATCGAGGATCAGCTCGGCATCGTGCTGTTCACCCGCACCAGCCGCACCATCCGGCTGACGGAGGCGGGCACGGTGCTTTACGAGGCGGCGACCGACACGCTCGACCTGCTTGGCCGCGCCGTGATGCGGGCGCGCAAGATGGCGCGCGGCACCGAATTCCTGAAGGTGACGCTGGATGCGCAGTTCGCGGCGAAATGGCTGATGCGGCGCGTCGAGAATTTCCGCCAGCAGCGGCCGGGCATCGAACTCAGGTTCGACATCGCCTATGGCTTGCGCGATTTCGATCTCGACGACGTCGATGTCGGCATCCGCTTCGGCGCCGGCAAATATCCGGGGCTCAGCGCACACCGCCTGTTCGACAACATCATCATTCCGGTGTGCAGTCCGGGCCTCCTGACATCGGGGCCGCCCCTGCGCGAGCCGCGCGACCTGTTCAACCACACGCTTGCCCATATCGAATGGGCCCGCCAGGGCGTGACATGGCCGAACTGGCGCATGTGGATGGCGGCGGCCGGCATCAACGATTTCGACGACAGCCGCACCGTGGTCTTCGGCACATCGACGGATGCGGTGCAGGCAGCGCTCGACGGCAATGCCGTCGCGCTCGCCGATTTCGCCATGGTGGCAAACGACCTGTCCGAGGGCCGGCTGGTGCGGCCCTTTGAGCTCAGCATCAGGGTTGCGCCGGAATACGCTTATTTCCTGGTTTATCCCCAGGCCATGGCCGACGATCCCCGCATTGTCGCCTTCCGCGAATGGATCCTAGAGGAAGTTTCCAGGACGCGGACAGCGGACAAGGTGTAGTCCCTCAGGACCGGGCGTTGTGGCCGAAGATCATGCGTCGGTATTTCTTCACGTTCCATTTCAGCTTCTTGTAGAGCAGCGGCTGCATCTTGCCGGCGACGGAAGTCTGGAACGCACCGTTTTCGCTGCCTTGCTCGACGATTGGCCGCTCGAACCACAGCATCTCAACGCCCAGCTTTTCGTCCATCTGTTCGATCTGGTGGTCGATCACGGTGTAGATCTTGTGTTGATCGATCCAGGCACAACGGGCTTCGGCGACCGAACGGGTGATGAGATAGGAATCCGCGCACCTGGCATGCAGTGCCGGGTAGAGCCTCTGGCCCCTGCGCAATTTCCAGCTCGGCGTGTAGTAGTTGCTGCCGTTGCCGAAATAGATGACGGCCTTGCGCATCGGGCTGCCGAGTTCGGCCAGCCCTTGCCGGAATTTGGCGACGAAGTCGCGCGCGAGGAAGACGTCATCCTCGAAGACCAGGCAATAGGGCAGGTCGGTTTCGAGGAAGTCGCGCCAGATGCCGACATGCTTCAGCGCCAGCGAGACCTGCGCCGGGTGGACAAAATCGGGAGCGACCAATTCAGCACGGATTTCCGGGGTGATATCCGCCCTGTCCCAGTCGGTGTAGAAGGTGACCGGCACGCCGCGCCGGTCGAACTCGCGCACGATGTGCCGGCGCCGGTCGTCGTAGCCCTGCTTGACGTGACAGATCCTGGTGAACACCAGGTCGCGGGGAAATCCGGACTTATCCGCCATCGTCAACGCACCGTCAGCTTGCAGCGGCGCCGAACCAGCCGATCACCGCGCCGATGATCAACAGCACGCCAAGCCAGTGACCTCCGTCAATGACAGTCAGGTCCCAGCCGAAATTCTCGTAGCGATGGTTGACCGACAGCGTCGTGGCGACAAAACCCAGCCAAAGCACGAAACCGAAGATCAGTCCGGCCAGCCAGGTCGGCTCACCACCCGTCATCGCGCCGACGACCAGGGCCATGATGTAGGCCATCAGCAGTTCGGCGATGAAGGAGATGACGAAGGGCAGAGGCGATTTCTTCATCGTCGCCGGATCGAGCCTGGCGGCCTTCAGCCAGGGCTTGCTCAACGCCATGTACCAGGCGGCGCCGAACAGCCAGGCCACGACGGCGGCGGCGATCACCGCCAGCCAATTCACCGCTGAAAAATCCATGCGTTCCCCTCCTGTGCGGTTTTATGGAAACGCCTGTTCGGCGATGGCGTCAAGCAGTCGCCATACCGTGGTGCGTTTGACTTCGGCATCCTCCAGCGCCCTTGTCACCGGCACCTGATAGACGGCAAGCGGCTCCAGCCCCGATCGCGGCAGATAGGACCGGCCGGGATCGCCGACCAGAATGTCGGCGCCACGCCGTTTGAGCGTCGAAAACCACGGCATCAGCCGGTCGGCGAAGGGTTTGTCGTAGAAGACGTCGCCTGCCAGGACCACGTCCCAGCCCGCATCGGTGCCCACACAGTCCGTGCCGAGGAACGCGATGCCGACGCCGTTGGCCTCGCTGTTGAGGCGGATCGCGGTGGCGCAGAACGGGTCGATGTCGGCGGCGGTTACCTCGGCAGCGCCCGCCTTGACGGCGGCGATGGCGACGAGTCCGGAGCCCGAAGCGAAATCGAGCACGCGCTTGCCTCGGACCATATCGGGATTGTCGATGACATAGCGGGCGAGGCCCTGGCCGCCCGCCCAGGCAAACGCCCAAAAGGGCGGCGGCAGGCCGATCTCGACAAGTTCGTCCTCTGTTCGCTGCCAGAGATCATGCGCTTCGTCGGCGAGGTGAAGGCGAATTTCTGGCACATGCGGCGGCGCCATCAGCGCCGTGTTGTCGAGAATGAATTGCTTGGCGCTATCGGGTGTAAGTGCCGTCACGGCGCAGGCATCAGGCCGCCCATGCGGCAGACTTCCTTCCATTCGGCCGGGGTCACCGGCTGCACGGAAAGCCGTCCGAGCCGCACCAGCGCCATCTCGGCCAGTTTCGGATTGGCTTTGACTTCTTCCAGCGTCGGCGGGTTCGGCATGTCCCTGACGGCGCGGATGTCGACACACTCCCAGCGCGGATCATCCGACGTGGTGTCGGGATGGGCCAGCGCGCAGACCTCGGCAATGCCGACCACGTTCAGGCCGTCGTTGGAATGGTAGAAGAAGCCGAGATCGCCGACCTGCATGGCCTTCATGTTGTTGCGGGCGGCGTAGTTGCGCACGCCGTCCCATTGGGTGCCGGCCTTGCCCTTGGCCTTCAACGCCTCGAAGGAGAAAACCGAGGGTTCGGATTTGAACAGCCAGTAGTTCATTTTCTCTCCTCCTTGCGGCCCAGTCGCGGGCGCCGCGAATTAACTAGCCGCCGGCTTGTTGAACGTCCAGTTCCACTGGCGGATTTCGACGCTTTCGAACAGGCCGGCCTTGGCGTAGGGGTCGGCGGCCGACAGAGCCTGCGCGCTGGGCAGATCGGGGGCCTCGACCACCACGAGGCTGCCATTGGGCTTGCCGTCGGCGTCGAGGAACGGACCGGCAAAGGCCAATTTCTTGTCGCCGTTCAGCCCTTCGAGAAAGGCGACATGCTCGGGCCGCGTGTCGAGGCGCACCTGCAGGCCTCCGGGCTTGTCCTTGCAGATCAGAGCAAACAGCATGGTCTTTCTCCTGGGTGGTTGGATCAGAGTGTGGGATCAATCGTTGGTTTCGGTCTTCAGCGGCCGGGTCATCAGCGCCGTCACGGCCTGCCCGATGGTGATGGTGCCATCCAGTATGGCGGCGACCGCGGCGATGATCGGCGCATCGATTTCGCGCTCGGCGGCGATGCGGGCGGCGATCGCCGCGGTCGGCACGCCCTCGGCCAGCGGCAATCCGGAAAGTGCCTTGCCCTGTCCGAGCGCCAGCCCATAGGCGAAATTGCGCGACTGCGCCGACGAGCAGGTAAGCAGCAGGTCGCCAAGCCCGGAAAGCCCCATCAGGGTCTCGGGCCTGGCGCCGAAGGCGGCACCGATGCGGCGCAGTTCGACAAAGCCGCGCGTCACCATGGCCGCCTGTGCGCTGGCGCCGAGCCCGGCCCCGGTGACAGCGCCGGCGGCGATGGCGAAGACGTTCTTCAAGGCGCCGCCGATCTCGACGCCGATCAAGTCGTCGCTCGAATAGCAGCGCAGGTTTTCAGCCGAAAATCGGGCGGCAAGGTTGGCGGCAAGCGCCTCGTCGCCGGCGGCCACCACCACCGCCGTCGGCAGGCCGCGGGCGACATCGCTGGCAAAGCTCGGCCCTGACAGCGCTGCGACCGGGTTTGGCGGCAAGATTTCCGCAGCGATTGCCGACAGCAAGGCGCCGGTGTCGCGCTCGATGCCCTTGGCGCAGAGCACGAGCGGAATGCCGGCCGGCATATGATCCCTGGCGGCGGCCAGCGTGGCCCGCAACGCCTGAGCCGGCGTCACCGTCAGCACGCAATCGGCCCCAGTGAGGGCTGCCTCCATGTCGCTCGTCGCCTTGATGCCGGGCGCGATGGCGATGCCCGGGAGATAGCGTGGGTTCTCGCCCCGGCCGATCGCAGCCACGGTTTCAGGGTCACGCGCGAACAGCCGCACCGTATGGCCGGCGCGCAGCATGGCCAGCGCCAGCGCCGTGCCCCAGGCGCCGCCGCCGAGCACGGCGACATGCCAGCCGCTTTTGTCCGGACCCTCGCTGTTCGTGGCTCGATCGGTCATGCTTTGGCTCCGCGACGGCCGGAGCCGACCATTGGCGCCGAGACGCTGTCCAGCGGCCAGCGCGAGCGCGGCACGAAATCGAAGCCGTTCTCCTGCGCCATGCCTTCTCGCAGACGTTCGATACCGGCCCAGGCGATCATCGCCGCGTTGTCGGTGCAAAGCTTCAGGGGTGGCGCGACGAAGCTGAAACCGGCGTCGGTGCAAAGCCGCTCCAGCGTTGTCTTGACCGTGCGGTTGGCGGCGACGCCGCCGGCGACGACCAGCGCCGGGTTTTTGGTGCCAGGGAATGTTTCGCGAAAGCGTTCCAGCGAGCGAGAAACACGGTCGGCGAGCGCATCGGCGACGGCCGCCTGGAACGAGGCGCAGATGTCGGCGACATCCTGGTCGCTCAAGGGCTCGATCGCGGTCGCCGCCTGGCGCACCGCGGTCTTCAGGCCGGAGAAGGAGAAATCGGGCTGTGCCGAGCCTTTCATCGGCCGTGGGAAGGCAAAACGCGATGCATTGCCTGACAGCGCTGCCTTCTCGACATTGGGACCGCCGGGATAGGGCAGGCCGAGCATTTTGGCGGTCTTGTCGAAGGCTTCGCCGAGCGCGTCATCGATGGTGGTGGCCCAGCGCTGGTAGTCGCCAACGCCGCGCACGGCCAAAATCTGCGTATGGCCGCCGGAGACCAGCAGCAAGAGATAAGGGAATTCGAGCCCGTCGGTCAGCCGCGCCGTCAAGGCGTGGCCTTCGAGGTGATTGACGGCGATCAGCGGCTTGCCGGCCGCCGCGGCGATCGCCTTGGCCGTCATCAACCCGACGATCAGTCCGCCGACGAGGCCTGGTCCGGCGGTCGCGGCGATCGCATCGAGCTCGGCCAGCGCCATGCCCGCATCGGCGAGTGCGGCCTCGATAATGCCGTCCAGTGCCTCGACGTGGGCGCGCGCGGCGATCTCCGGCACGACGCCGCCGAAGGCGGCATGTTCCTCGATCTGGGAGAGCACGATGTTGGACAGGATTTTCGGCGCGGCATCGCCCTCCAGCGCCACGACGCTGGCGGCGGTCTCATCGCAACTCGTCTCAATGCCCAGAACGCGGATCAATTCGTCGCTCTCTCCAGAGATTGTATGTCAGGGCGTTCCTCGTTAGGAGAGTGCCCGGAAACGCAAAGCCAGCCGGGGGTTATCACGGACCGCGCGCCATGCAAACAATCTTGAAAATCGGAACACGCGGCAGCCCGCTGGCATTGGCGCAGGCGCATGAAACACAGGCGCGGCTGATGGCCGCGCACCGCATGCCGGCGGAGGCGTTCGAGGTTGTCGTCATCTCGACCAGCGGCGACCGCATCCAGGACCGGCCGCTGTCGGAGGCTGGCGGCAAAGGCCTGTTCACCAAGGAAATCGAGGAAGCCCTGCTCGCCGGCGCGATCGACATCGCCGTGCATTCGTCGAAGGACATGCCGACGCAATTGCCGCCCGGCCTGGAACTCTCCGCCTTCCTGCCGCGCGAGGATGCGCGCGATGCCTTTGTGGGCAGGGCGGCGAAGACGATCGCGGAACTGCCGCAAGGGGCGAAAGTCGGCTCCTCGTCGCTGCGGCGGCAGGCGTTGATCCGCCGCATGCGGCCGGACCTCGACGTGGTGATGTTCCGCGGCAATGTGCAGACGCGGCTGCGCAAGCTGGACGAAGGGGTCGCGAGCGGCACCATCCTTGCCTATGCCGGCCTGAAGCGGCTGGGCCTGGAAGATGTTGCCACCGATTTGATGCCGCTGGACAGCTTCCCGCCGGCACCAGGCCAGGGTGCGATCGGCATCGAGACACGGATCGGCGACCGCGATGTCGAGAAGATGCTGGTGGCGATCCACGATGTGGCGACCGGGCAGGCACTCGCCTGCGAGCGCGCTTTCCTGGCGGCGCTCGATGGCTCCTGCCGCACGCCTATTGCCGGCTATGCCGCGATCGAGGCCGGAAAGCTCTCTTTCGCCGGGCTGATCATCTCGCCCGACGGCACGCAGTCGCACGCGGTCGAGCTACAAGGGCCGGCACAGGACGCCGCCCGCATCGGTGATGAAGCGGCGCGGACGGCGCGTGCCAAGGCCGGCGAAAAGTTCTTCCACGGCTGGCTCTGAAGATGCTCCGCGTGCTGGTCACCAGACCGGAGCCGGGTGCGTCGCGCACCGCGCGAAAGCTGGAGGAGATGGGTTTTGAGCCTCTTCTTCTGCCCTTGACGGAGACGATGGCGTTGCCGGTCGATGCCAAGGCGATTCCGGAAGACGTGGCAGTCGTCGCCATCACCAGCGCTAATGCGGTGCGCCACGCCCCCAGAGATCTGATTGCGGTGCTGTCCAATCTGCCTTGTCATGCTGTCGGCAGGAGGACCGCGGAGGCCGCGCGCAAAGCCGGCTTTCTCTCGGTCAACGAGGGGCCCGGCGATGCCGAGGCGCTGGCCGACGGCATGGCAATCGCGTTTTCCGGCAAAACAATCGTCTATCTCTGCGGGCGCGTGCGATTTCCCGCCTTCGAGCAGAAGCTGGAAGCAGCTCACGCCCAGGTCCATGCCGTCGAGACTTATGACACGCTTGCGGTGAGCTATTCGGACGAAGCGATCCTTCCTCTGATATCCGGTCAATCCGTCGATGCGGTGCTGCTCTATTCGGCCATGGCCGCTGCCGAAATGCAGACACTGGCCAGGCGACTTACCTTGCAGCAGGCCTTTGAAAAGACCCGTTTTTTTGCTCTTTCCGCGCGCATTGCCGCCGCTTTCGGCGACGGCACCGGCAAAGCAATGCACGTTGCCGCGCGGCCCGACGAGGAGGCGCTGCTGGCACTTTTGCGGGCACGGCCCTGACCCGCGTCATCACACCGCCCCTTTTCACCGCTTGGTGATGTGCTAGACCCTTTCTGAACCATCACGCGCCGCCAGGCGTTGAGACGAAGCGAATTTGCGGAGCCCCTGCATGGTCAAGACGCCGAAGATGCGACACTCGAAAGGCCGCCGCGAGCCGGTGACCATCGATCTCGATCCGGGCGCCGTCTCACGCATCGTCGACGAGGATGTCGCCAAGAATACCGCCCAGACCGATGAGGCGAAGGCCGAGGAAGCGGCGAACGCCTCGCGGCCAGAGCCGCCGGACGAGCCGGTACATGCCGATCAGGCGGATCTCGAACCTTGGGAGCATGGCGATGCAGCCGCCGGGCAGCCTGGCACCCACGCGCCACCGCAAGCCGAGGCCAAATCCACTGAGCCGGAAATGCTTTATCCCGGTTCGGATACACCCCCCAACCGCGCCAAGGCTTCCGACTACAATTTCGAGGATGCAACCGCCAAAACCGCCGAGACCAAGGTGGCTTCCGGTAAAACCGACGCAAGGAGCGAACCGATGGCCACGCAGCCGAAGCGGGGCGGCCTCAACGGCATCGCCGCCGGTATCATCGGTGGTGTCATCGCCCTGGTCGGCGCCGGTGGCCTGCAATTTGCCGGCCTGCTCGGTGCGCCGGGTGCCGCTCCCGGTGTCTCGCTCGACGGCGTCAATGGCGAGATCGCCTCGTTGAAAAGCGAAATCGCGGATATGAGGGAAGCCGGCGGCAGCGGCGGTGCATCGGCCAAGGTCGACGGCCTGTCGTCGGCGCTGAATCAGGTCAAGAGCGATGTCGCGGCGCTGAAATCGGCGGTCGAACAGGGTGGCGCGGGCGACAATGCCGGGCTTGCCGCAGTGGGCGACAAAGTCAAACAGATCGAAACCACGGTGGCGGCCCTCGGCAAAGCCGGCAGCGCGGCGCCTGTCGATCTCGGACCGCTCAACGAAAAGCTGGCGGGTCTCGATGCGCTGGTGAAGTCGACGGGCGAGGCGGCGAAGGCACAGGAAGGCCGTCTCTCCGCGCTGGAGCAGTCGGTGTCGCAGCTTTCCGGCAAGGTCGATGCGCAGGCGTCGCAGCCAAAGATCGCACTCGCCATCGCTGCCTCGGCGCTGAAGGCGGCGCTCGATCGCGGCGCGCCGTTTTCGGCCGAACTCGATACGCTGGCCGCGATTTCGCCTGATGCGCCCGAACTCGCGACCTTGCGGCCCTATGCGGAAAAGGGCGTGCCGACCCGTACCGAGATCGCATCGCAGATGGATGCCGCCGCCAATGCCATGGTCGCCGCCGCGACGCCGGTCGATCAGAATGCCGGCTTCCTTCAGAACCTGATGTCGAGCGCTGAATCGCTGGTCAAGGTCCGGCCGATCGGTGCCGTCGAAGGCCCCGGCGCACCGGAAACCGTGGCGCGCATGGAGGTTGCGGTCACGCAGGGCGACTATGCCAAGGCACTCAGCGAATATGACACGCTGCCGGAAGCCGCGAAGGCCGCGGGCGCCGACTTTGCCGGCAAACTGAAGGCGCGCATCGAGGTCGAAACCCAGGTCGACGCGCTGATCTCTGGCGCGATGAAGACATGAGGGCAACACGATGATCCGCCTGCTCGCCTTCCTCATCGTCGTCTTCGCGCTCGGGCTGGGCTTTGCCTGGCTGGCCGATCGGCCGGGCGACATGGTCGTCACCTTCAATGGTTATCAGTACCAGGTGAGCCTCATGGTGGCGGCGGTTGCCGTTGTCGCTGTCGTCGCCGCGGTGATGATTGTCTGGTGGCTCATCAAGTCGCTGTGGAACAGTCCCTACACCATCTCGCGCTATTTTCGCGTGCGCCGCCGCGACCGTGGCTATCAGGCGCTGTCGACCGGCATGATCGCCGCCGGCGCCGGCGACGGGGCGCTGGCCCGCAAGAAGACCAAGGAAGCGGCCAAGCTGATCCGCTCCGACCAGGAGCCGCTGATCCATCTGCTCGAGGCACAGGCATCGCTGCTCGAAGGCGACCATGAAGGCGCGCGCCAAAAATTCGAGAGCATGCTCGACGATCCCGAAATGCGGCTGCTTGGCCTGCGTGGGCTTTACCTGGAAGCCGAACGACTGGGTGACCGCAACGCCGCCCGGCACTATGCCGGCCGTGCCGCCGCAGTGGCGCCGCAATTGGCCTGGGCGGCCGAATCGACGCTGGAGGAAATGACCGCGCGCGGCGACTGGGATGGCGCGCTGAAACTGGTCGACGCGCAGAAGTCGACGCGGCAGATCGAGCGTGACGCCGCCAACCGCCGCCGCGCGGTGCTGTTGACTGCCAAGGCGCAGTCGCTTGCGGACAGCGATCCCGCGGCTGCCAGGACAGCGGCGATCGAGGCCAACAGATTGCAGCCGGATTTTGCCCCCGCCGCCGTTGCCGCCGCCGCGGCGCTGTTCAGGCAGAACGACGTGCGCAAGGGTTCGAAGATCCTCGAAGCGGCATGGAAGGCCGAGCCGCATCCCGAGATTGCCGAGCTCTACACCCATGCGAGGCCGGGTGACGCCGTGCTCGATCGGCTCAACCGGGCAAAGAAGCTGCAGGAGATGAAGAAGAACCACGCTGAATCGTCAATGACGGTGGCGCGTGCCGCGCTCGACGCGCAGGATTTTTCAACCGCCCGCCGCGAGGCAGAGGCCGCGATCCGGATGGACCGACGCGAGGGCGCCTATCTGCTGCTCGCCGACATCGAGGAGGCCGAGACCGGTGATCAGGGCAAGGTGCGGCAGCTGCTGTCCAAGGCGGTGCGAGCCCCGCGCGATCCGGCCTGGGTCGCCGACGGCGTCGTCTCCGAGCGCTGGGCGCCGGTCTCGCCGGTCACCGGCCGGCTCGACGCCTTCGAATGGCGCGCGCCGATGGAGCGGCTTGGCCAGCTGATCGACAGCCACGATGAGCCGGACGCCCCGGCAGTGGCCATCGAGGCGCCGGGCAGGCCGGAAAGGCCGGTCGAGGTGATCGATCACGCCGCACCGGGCGACGAGGCGACGGGCAAAGACGCCGAAAGCCGCGAGGATCACGTCACCCCGGTCACGGCCGCCGCCTTTGCCGCGGTGCCCGCCGACGCCGAGGCCGTCGAGCCGGCGGAAGAACTGGCGCGGCTGCCGGATGATCCAGGCGTCGATCCGGACGACGAGGCGGAAAAGTCGCCCCGCCGTTTCCGGCTGTTTTGATTTTGGGCAGGCCGTTGGGCCGTTTGGGAATGAATTGATGTTCGAGCGCGTTCTGTCGTTTCTCAGGGATTTGCCGGCCGGCTCCGGCAGCCATGCCAGCACGGACGATCCGCGCGTCGCGGCCTCGGCGCTGCTCTATCACGTGATGAATGCCGACGGCGTGCGCCAGGATGTCGAATGGGAGCGGTTCAAGGCGGTGCTGGCGCAAAGCTATTCGATCAGCGGCGCCGAACTCGAAGCACTCGCCGCCGCCGGCGAGCGGGCCGACAACGAGGCAATCGACCTCTACGCCTTCACCAGCGTGCTCAAGCGCCACCTCGACGCGGAGGGGCGCAAGGCGTTCATCGGCCTGATGTGGGAGATCGTTTATGCCGATGGCGAGCTGCATGAGCTGGAGGACAACACGGTGTGGCGTGTCGCCGAGCTGATCGGCGTCGAACGCCACGACCGCGTCGAGGCGCGCCGCAAGGCGGCGGCGCACGCGCCGGGCGCCACTGGAACATCCTCGGACGAATAGGATTTTCGCCGTCCCATGCCGCGCCAGACGAGGTCGAAACCAAAAGTCCTGATCGTGCTGCATCAGGAGAATTCGAGCCCCGGACGCGTCGGCCACATGCTGCTCGAAGAGGGCTTCGATCTCGACATCCGCCGCCCGCCGCTCGGCGACGCCTTGCCGGAAACGCTGGATGGCCACGCCGGCACGGTCGTCTTCGGCGGTCCGATGAGCGCCAATGACGAGGACGAGTTCGTCCGTCGCGAGACCAACTGGCTGCAGATTCCACTCAGGGAGAACCGGCCACTGCTCGGCATCTGTCTTGGGGCGCAGATGCTGGCCAATCATCTCGGCGGCAAGGTCGAGGGCCATGGCGAAGGGCTGGTCGAGATCGGCTGGTATCCGCTGAAAGCGACCGAGGCCGGCAAGAAACTGATGCACTGGCCAGAGATGGTCTACCAGTTCCATCGTGAAGGCTTTTCGCTGCCGAGCGACGCGACGCTGCTGGCCACGAACGAGACCTATCCCAACCAGGCCTTCCGCTATGGCGATAATGCCTGGGGCATCCAGTTCCACGGCGAACTGACCCGAGTGATGATGCAGCGCTGGGTGGTGCGCGGCGCCCATCGCTTCGAGCTGCCCGGTGCGCAGCCCGGCCGCGACCATCTCGGCGGCCGCCTGATCTGGGACA
This sequence comes from Mesorhizobium sp. ESP6-5, assembly GCF_020164695.1. Taxonomy (NCBI): domain Bacteria; kingdom Pseudomonadati; phylum Pseudomonadota; class Alphaproteobacteria; order Hyphomicrobiales; family Phyllobacteriaceae; genus Mesorhizobium; species Mesorhizobium sp. ESP6-5. Next base: position 58,400 of record NZ_JAIUGR010000012.1, on the reverse strand, counting down.
TGCATTTGAAGCGCTGGCTCGACGAGTTTTTGCGCGCGATTTTTGGTGAGCCAGTGGCGCGTTAGTGCCGGGCCGGTGCTCTGAACCGCCGACGCCTAAAAACTAGTCCGAAAACGTTACGCTCACGCCGCGCTGCCGAAAATAAGCCTGCATCAACTTGCGGCCCGAGCGGTTGCTCTGCGCCAATTTGGCAGGATCGAACACCGCCTGTTTTATCCCCTCTCGCGCCAGCGCTGCCTTGAGCGTCGCGATATGGGCGTCGATGTCGGCATTGTCCGCCCTGAGCGACGCGTAGATATTTTCGGTCGCTTCGGCCACGGTCGGTTCGCTCACTTGTGTTGTCCTTTGGTTGGTTCGGCGGCGGCTTAGCATAGATTCGCTGCCCCGTCAGTTTCGTCCTTTGAGGTGCCTCACCTTGCGCAGCGCCGGGAACAGATAGGCCCACAGGCCGGCAACCGCGACGGCGCCGATGCCGCCGATGACCACCGCCGGAACCGTGCCGATCAGCGCCGCCATGGTGCCGGCGCGAAATTCGCCGACCTCGTTGGAGGCACCGACGAAGACCTGGTTGACGGCGTTGACGCGGCCGCGCACCTCGTCGGGCGTCCACAGCTGGATCAGCGTCTCCCTGATGTAGACACTGAACATGTCGGTGGCTCCGAGCAGGGCAAGTGCCACAATCGAGAGCCAGGTGAGCGTCGACAGGCCGAACAGCACGGTGCAGGCGCCGAACGCCGCCACGAAGCTCAGCATGATCTTGCCGGCACGGTCGCGGATCGGATGGCCCGCAAGCCAGACGGCGACGCAGATGGCGCCGATCCCAGGCGCCGAACGCAGCAGGCCGAGGCCCCAGGGGCCAAGTTGGAGGATGTCACGCGCATAGACCGGCAGCAGCGCCGAGGCGCCGGACAGAAGCACGGCGAAGAGGTCGAGCGAGATGGCGCCAAGCACGATCTTCTCGCTCCAGATGTAGCGGAAGCCGGCAAACAGCGTCTCCATTGTCGGCTTGTCGGTGGCGGTCTGTTGCGCGGGCTTGGGAATGGTGAAGATCAGCAACGCGGCGGCGAGCATCAGGACTGCGGCCGTCGCATAGGCCACTTCCGCCGACACGCCATAGAGCAAGCCGCCGGCGACCGGGCCGACAATCGTCGCGGTCTGCCAGGCGGAGGAGTTCCAGGCGATGGCATTGGCGAAATCGCGCTGCGGCACGAGATTGGCGAACAGGGAGGACGAAGCCGGCCCGTAGAAGGCGCGGGCAATGCCGAACATGACCAGCACGGCGAAGATCGGGAGCGGGGTTGTAAGGCCGCGCAGGGTCAAAAACAGCAGAGCCAGCGCGCAGGCGCCTTCGACCAAGGTCGCCAAGGTCATGATGAGCCGGCGGCCGAAACGGTCGGCGACGACACCTGTAACCAGCACCAGAAGCAGCGACGGCAGGAACTGGACGATGCCGACAATGCCAAGATCGAACGGATCGCGCGTCAGATCATAGACCTGCCAGCCGACGGCCACCGAAACGATCATGGTCGCGAAAGTGGTGAGAAAGCGCGCCGTCCAGTAGCTGAAGAAGGCTCTGTGCCGGAAAGCGGCATAGCGCTGCTCCGGCAAGGTTTGTTCTGGTATCATGAAGTGAGGCCCCGTTGCGGTGGGCATCGGCTCGCGGGGCACTTCCCGAATGGGCGCTGTTCGACCAATGGAACTTGGTAAAGTTCGGGGCGGATATGCTTTAAAATCAGATCCGGATCAAGGGACTTTCGATCCGCACCACCGATAGCACGCGGAAGTTACTGCCGCAGCGCAGCTGAAATCGCGTCCAGCCCGCCTTTCAACTCGGCCTCCCTCGGCCAGCCGAAGCCGACGCGGAAGAAGCGCTTTTCCATTTCGAACCAGTGGCCGGGCCCGACATAGGTGCCGTGATCTTCCAGCAGCCTGACATAGAAGCGATCGAGGTCGAAGCCGGGTTCGACATCGAGGCGCGGGAAACCGACGACACCGCCTTCGGGCCGCACCCAGTCGACCAGCGGCTCGCGGTCGATCCAGGCCTGGACGATGTCCCGGCGCCTGGCCATTTCGGGCAGCAGCTTTGCCAGGAAAGCGTCCCGGCCTTCCAGCATGCCGCGCGCTATGCCTTCGTCGATGACGCTGCCGCAGATGCCGATCTGCTCCTTGGCGGCCAGAAATGTCTCCTGAAGGGCCGCATCCCTGGTGATCAGCCAGCCGATGCGGATGCCGGGAATGCCGAAGGCTTTCGACAGCGACGAGACGCTGATGGCTTTTTTGCTCAGCGAGGCCGCCAAAGGCAGGCGCCTGCCATAGGAGAGATCGCGATAGGTTTCGTCGACCAGCAGATAGCAGCCGCTGGTCTCGGCGAGCGCGACCAGCGCGTCCAATTCGGCACGGCTCATCATGGTGCCGGTCGGATTGTGCGGGCAAGTAACGCTGATCAGCTTCGTGTTCGGCCGCATCGCGGCCCTGACGCGCTCGACGTCGATGGCGAAGCCTTCGTCGAAGGCGAGGTCGACAAAGCTGATGGCGCAGCCGATCGCCCGCGGCGTTTCGATGTTGGTGGCGTAGTTGGGCCTGATGACGACGAGGTGATCGCTGGCGGAGAGCAGCGAGGTGGAGATGATGAACAACGCGCCGGCCGCACCGGCCGTGACCAGCACATCGTCGGGCGCGATGCCGGCATCCTGCGCGGCGATCAGCGCGCGCAATTCCTTGTCGCCGCGATGCTCGCCATAGAAGAGGGTCAGATCAGGCAGCGAGAGGCCGATGTCGGAGAGTTTCTGATCGGCGATCGAACTTTCGGAGAGGTTGTAACGGATGCGGTCGTAACCGTACTCCTCCGGCGCTTCTCTCTCGATCACCATCCTGGTGTAATTCATGGCTTCCCCCAGATCGTCTTGTCCCAGGGTATCCAAGCCACAAAAGCACGAAGCCTGCCAAGGCGAATTCGCCGGCAGGCTTCTATTCCAGTCGTCCTAACAATTGGCTCAGCGTCCAAATCGCCTCAGGCCGAGACTTTGGCCTTTCGGCCCTTGCCTTTGACGGCGGCGACCACGGCGGCCTTGCGGCCGAGGCCGATCGACTTCGCCAGTTCGGAGCGCGAAGCCGCGTAGTTGGGGGCAACCATCGGATAGTCGGAAGGCAGGCCCCATTTGGCGCGATAGGCGTCCGGCGTCAGGCCGAAATGCACGCCGAGATGACGCTTCAGCGATTTGAATTTCTTGCCGTCCTCGAGGCAGATGATGAAATCCGGCGTCACCGACTTCTTCGGGTTGACGGCCGGGACCAGCGGTGCCGCCACCGGGGCGACCGGCTGGCCGAGCCCACTGATCGAGGCGCTGACGCTGGCGATCAGCTCGGGAAGGCCGGACGCAGGCAGGCGATTCTTCTCGACATAGGCCGATACGATATGGGCCGTCAGCTCGAGAAGGTCGAGTGTCTTGCTGGCGTGGCTGTTTTCGTCGGTCAATCTATTTCCTCCATCCATGGCGCATAACCTCGAAAATGGGGCCGTTTTCAAAAAGGATGATGCGCAAAATTAAAGTGGGTCGTCTTCGTGCGTCGCGCGCGACGCGATGTAGTGGGGCTGACTTCCTAGTCGGCAAATCTGCGCAATGCAATCTATCGCCGCGACATAACACGGCATTTTGAACAACTATACTAAGCTGTAATAATATCAGACGATCAGCGCCTTGTCGCGCCACAGACGAAATCCGCCTTCGAAGGCGCGTGTGTTGTCACCGCGCCTGGAGTCGGGGGGCAATTCGTCTAGCTTGTCGACATTGCCGCCGCCGATGACGACATAGTCTGGCTGCAGGGCGGCGCGCAGCCGGTTGACGACGTCGAAGACATGACCGCGCCACTTCTTCTTGCCGCGCTTTACGAGGCCACGTTCACCGACATAGTCCTCGAAACTCTGGCCTTTTCTGTAGGGAAGGTGGGCGAGTTCCATCGGCTGGCCGACATTGTCGAGGACCATCGCGGCACCGAGGCCGGTTCCGAGGCCGAGGAACAGCATGCGCCCGCCCTCATAGCTGCCGAGGGCCTGCATCAGCGCGTCATTGACCACCTTGACCGGCTTGCCGAACTCAGCGGTGAAATCGAAGGCGGCCCAGCCCTTGCCGAGATTCATGGGATCGAGCACCGGCTTGTTTTGACGCACGGGGCCCGGATAGCCCATCGAGATGACGTCGTAGGACAGGCCGTCGGCGAGCTTCTTCACCTTGTCGATCATCTGCCCTGGCGTCAGGTCAGGCCCGGAATCCGTCCGGCGCTCGGTGCCACCGTCGCTGGTCAGGATCTTGACGTGCGACCCGCCAATGTCGATCGAAAGGACTACCTGCCCGGTGTCCGACGCGGCCTTCTTAACCACCTTGGCCATCTCGTCCCCTCCACTCATGCGACCGGGTCGATCCAGCCATTGGGCGGCCCGAAGCCGGCCATGGCGTCCGCTGGCCCCCACGTCTTCGGCTCGTAAAGATGCGGCGGCGTGGTGTCGCCGAGCACCGGACCGACGATGCGCCAGGCGAGTTCGGCGGCGTCCTGGCGGGTGAAGAGCTGGCCGTTGCCGTTCATGGCGTCGCCGATCAGCCGTTCATAGGGCGGCATGTCGCCCTTCGAATCGTCGAGCGCGGTGAGTTCCACCTGCTCGCCAATCATGTCGTCGCCCGGCGCCTTGCGCTGGGCGCCGATGGCGATCATCACCTGCGGGTCGATGCGGAAGCGGACGTAATTCTGGTCGGCGGGCTTGATCGGGTCGAAGACGTCGAGCGGCGGCCGTTTCAGCCGCACCACCACCTCGGTGACATGCACCGGCATGTTCTTGCCGGCGCGGATGAAGAACGGCACGTCCTGCCAGCGCCAGGTGTCGACGAAGAAGCGCACCGCCGCGAAGGTCTCCACCGGCGAGTTCGGCGCCACGCCGGGCTCGGCGAGATAGCCGGTGAACTGGCCGCGCACGACATCGTCTTTCGTCAATGTCCGGATGGCGCGCAACACCTGCACCTTCTCGTCGATCAGGTCGTCGGCGGAGCGGCCGACCGGCGGCTCCATGGCCAGGAGCAGCAGGATGTTGAGCAGATGGTTCTCGATGACGTCGCGGATGGCGCCAACATCGTCATAGAACCGCCCGCGCCCCTCGACGCCGAAATCCTCCGCCATGGTGATCTGCACACTCTCGACGTAATTGCGGTTCCAGATCGGCTCCAGCAGGGAGTTGGCGAAGCGGAAATAGAGCAGGTTCTGGATCGCCTCCTTGCCGAGATAGTGGTCGATGCGGAAGATCGACTGTTCGTCGAACACCAGGTGCAGCACTCGGTTCAGCCAGCGCGCCGACTGCAGATCGTGGCCGAACGGCTTTTCGACCATCAGCCGCGCGCCGTGCGCGGTGCCGGATTGCTCCAGCCCTTGCACGACGGTCTCGAACATGGACGGCGGCACCGCCATGTAATGCAGCGGCCGCTGGGCGCTGCCGAGTGCCGTCTTCAGCTTCTCGAAGGTCGTGGGATCGCGATAGTCGCCGCTGACATAGCGCAGCAGCGACGCGAACTTGGCGAAGACCGTCTCATCGACGGCGCCCAGGGCATGGACGATGCCGTCGCGGGCGCGGTCCTGCAACTGCTTCAAATCCCAGGCGTCGAAGGCGACGCCGATCACCGGTTCGGTGAGCGTGCCCTTGGCGACCATCTGGTAAAGCGCTGGAAATATCTTCTTGTGGGCGAGGTCGCCGGTCGCTCCGAAGAGCACCAGCGTATCGGACCGTTCCTGGCTCATGCGTGCGTCTCCCCTGTCGCCGTCACTTGCCGCCCTTCGGCTTTTCGATGTGCCCGCCAAAGGCATAGCGCATGGCAGACAACAGCTTGTCGGCGAATTCGGATTCGCCTTGCGAGGAGAAGCGGTCGAACAGGGCCGACGACAGCACCGGTGCCGGCACGCCGGTGTCGATCGCCGCCTTCAGCGTCCAGCGGCCCTCGCCGGAATCCGAGAGCCGGCCGCCGAATTGCGCCAGACCCGGATCGCTCTTCAGCGCACCGGCGGTGAGATCGAGCAGCCAGGAGCCGATGACGCTGCCATGCCGCCACACCTCCGCCACCTGCGGAAGGTCGATGTCGAACTGGTAGTATTGCGGGTTTTCCAGCGGGCTTGTCTCGGCGTCCGCCGTCCGCTGCCGTTTGCCGGCATTGGCCGACTTCAGGATGTTCATGCCTTCGGCATAGGCGGCCATGACGCCGTATTCGATGCCGTTGTGCACCATCTTGACGAAATGGCCGGCGCCGCTCGGTCCGCAATGCAGGTAGCCATAGGGCGCGGTGCCGGCGGTCTTGTCCGGGGTGGGCGCTCCGGCATCAGCGCCAGGCGCCAGCGTGGCAAAGACCGAATCGAGGTGCTGCACGGCCACGTCGGGACCGCCGATCATCAGGCAGTAGCCGCGCTCCAGCCCCCAGACGCCGCCACTGGTGCCGACATCGACAAGATGCATGCCCTTGGTGGCCAGTTTCGCGGCCTGGTCGACGGCGTCGTGATAGTAGGAATTGCCGCCGTCGATGACGATGTCGCCGGGCTCCATCAGCGCCGCGACCTGATCGATGATCCTGCCGGTGATCGCCGCCGGCAGCATCAGCCAGACACAGCGCGGCTTGGCCAGCTTGCCGACGAATTCCTCCAGGGATGCCGCCCCCAAGGCGCCGTCGCTCACAAGCGCCGCGACGCTGGCCGGGTTGATGTCATAGACGACGCATTCGTGGCCGTCGCGCATCAGCCGCCGCACCATGTTGGCGCCCATCCGGCCCAGTCCCATCATTCCGATCTGCATGGTTTCGTCCCTGTTCCTAGAGATTTTCTGGGGTTGTCGAGGAAGGATCTACTGGCTGTCCTGCGCGCCTGACATGACGGAGAAGTCGACATTCTCCCAATCGCCGGTTCCGGGCCAGAAAAAAGTGAAGATCAGCGTGCTTCCGTTGGGAAGGCTGGCCGTGGGCAGATCGACAAGGTGAAGGCCGAAAGCGTTTTCCGCTGTCCGGCTGTCGTGGGCGGTTGCCCAATTGTCCGTGCTCCAATGGATGGTGGCCGCCGTCAACAGCTCGACGCGCAATGTCTTGCCCTCCGGCAGTGCGCGGATCTTGTTGTTGAAGCGCCATGCCCTGAACGACGATACGGTCTTGTCCTGGATGTAGCGCTTCACGCCTTGCGGCGGCATGTCGAAGACGGCGCCGTCGCGTAGCGAGCGCAGCAGCTTGATGTGTTCGGAATGCGCCCAGACCAGTGGCATGGCGCTGCCCGATGGCTTGCCATGCAGCAGCTCGCGCTCGGGAATATCGGCGCCGTCCCACACCTGTTCGGGCAGCAGGCCGCCAGGCCCGGCCGACCGCTCCAGCGCATCGAGCAAGCTGGACGCCTTGTCCTTGCGCCCGGCGGCCAGCTCGTAATGCGCCCTTTCGCCGGCAAGCAGGGGCCACGGCCGGCCCTGGCCGGTGCCGTCGAAGGGCGCGCCATCCTCATGCTCGCCATAGCCGTCGCTGTTATAGCGGTACCAGAGCGGCCCTTGTGGCAGTTCGCAGCGCAGCAGCGCGTCGATGACCTTGACGGTGTCGACGATGCGCGGATCGTCGGTGGCCCTCAGGCCAAAGCGCACCAGGGCCAGCGCGTCCGGGCTGACGATTTCCTCGGCCGGTCGGTCGGTGTCGCCTGGTGGCCGGTTCTTGATCGGCACATAGCCGTCCTTCGGCGAGCCGGCTTCGGGGTCGTCTGGCGGCGCAATGCGGACGTAATAGCCGCCGACCCCGACGGCCTTGCAGATGGCGGTGCCGGTGACATAGGTCCAGCGTTCGACCTGGTCGTTCCAGCAGTCGGCGGTTTCGCGCAGGTAGGCCGCCTCCGCCGCTTTGCCGTAGGCGTCGAGCAGGTCGGCGCCGGCAAGCAGTGCCGCGATCTCGACGGCCAGCGTGAACGGGCTATAGCCGGCGTCTTCTTCCCAGCGGTCCTCGCCGGTGACCGGACCATTGCGCACGACATAGGAGGCGGCGCGTTCGATCATCGGCAGGAAGGCCTTCAGCCTGGCATGCGGCAAGTGGCCAGCGCGATGCAGGGCATCCGCCAGCAGCAAGGGAAAGGCGCATTCGTCCATCTGGATGCCGGGCCAATAGGCCGTGCCGTCGAGCCAGGCGTTCTGCGGCCAATGGCCGTCCGGCTGCTGGACGGAGCGGAGATATTCCAGGATCCGCAGTGCCGAGGCGGCATCGCCGGCGGCGAGAAAGCCGCCCGCCGTTTCGACCAGGTCGCGCGGCCAGACCAGATGGTAGCCGCCGAGATCATCGTCGCCTTTGTTGAACCCCCATGGGATCGACAGGCTGGCCACCGCAGCGCCGGGCATTGCCGACGACCGGTGGGTTGCCAGCACCGCGGTGGAGACGCGGTAGCTGTTCACTCCGGGGACCGCGTGGCGGTCCAGTGGCAGCAGCCCCGCCTGCCATTCGCGCCATTGTTCGACGTAGGATTTCGCCGCCGGTTCAAAACCCCGCTCCAGGCTGGCGAAGGCGTTTTCGGCGGCTTCGTCCGGTGTCGTCCCAAAACCCAGCGCCAGCATGGTTTTTGTGTTGGCGGCGGTGAAGCCGATCTCGCCGGTCAGCGCGACATTGCCGTCCTCGGCACGCCGGCAAGCCGTGTCGAGCTTGCCGGCGCTGTTGAGTTGCTGCCAGCCGTCGGAGAAGCCGACATAGCCGGCCGAGCAATCCCGCCAGGGCAGGGACGAGGCCAGCGCCAGGCAGGTGCCGCGCCCCGAGGCAAACAGGACGGGTTTTCCCTGGTACTCGCCGATCCAGGCGGTGTTGCCCATGCCGGCATTGACCAGATGCGGCGCCAGAAGCGCGTAGACGCGGTAGTCGGCCGCGGAGCCCTTGAGCGGGCTGAAGGTGATTTCCTGCAGCAAGGTCGGGCGCGCCGGATCGGCCAGAATACGCTTCTCGATCCGGTAGGCGCCGTCGTCGGCTGTATTGACCAGCCTGTAGGCGGGCACGCCGTCCTCGAACGGCTCTATGCCGTGCGAGGCATCGCGCTTCTCCTCGGAGAAATAGCCATCCATGCCGGTGACGATCAGGCCGAGGTCGCGCGTGCAGGCGCTGTCGACGCGCGGATAGTACACCTCGTTCAGGATGCCGTGGCTGGTGGTGAACCAGACGCGGCTGGACGGCGAAAGCGCCGAGCCGACTCCGCTCTTGGCGCTAGAGGTCCAGCGCGCGGGAATTCCCGGTGCGCCCGGCGGCACAGTCGGCGTCACTGCCATGCTTGTTCGCTCTCCTGGCCCGCATGCCTAGCCATCAAACGAAGCCATTTCAATCAGCGCACCGCAAGTTGATCGCCGGCGCACATCGGATTGCAGTTGACAGCCCGCCGGCCTTCTGCACTTTTGTCTGACAATAGATAAAAAACAGGATCTCAATCGCGAAATTCGTCGACAATCAAACTGATCAGCAACTCTTGGGAGGAGTATCACATGAAGAAACTATTGGTTCTCAGCACGCTTGCGGCGGTGCTCGCGGCCGGTACGGCTTTTGCCGACACCAGCGGCAAGAAGATCGCGTTCTCCAACAATTATGCCGGCAATTCGTGGCGGCAGGCGATGCTCGACAGCTATGGCATCGTCACCAAGAAGGCCGTCGACGACAAGATCGTCGGCTCGGCTGATGTCTTCACCACTGCCGACAAGGAGGTGCCGACCCAGGCCGCCCAGGTGCAGAACCTGATCCTGCAGGGCTATGACGCCATCGTCATCAACGCCGCCTCGCCGGATGCGCTCAACGGCGCCATCAAGCAGGCCTGCGATGCCGGCATCACCGTCGTCTCCTTCGACGGCACCGTCACCGAGCCCTGCGCCTACCGCGTCGTCGTCGACTTCAAGGACATGGGCAAGCAGGAAGTCGAACAGATGGCCAAGTTCCAGCCCAAGGGCGGCAATCTGCTTGAAATCCGGGGGCTTGCCGGCACCTCGATCGATGATGCCATCCACGCAGGCATCCTCGAAGGCGTGGCCGCGCATCCCGAATTCAAGATCGTCGGTTCTGTCACCGGCGACTGGGACCAGACCACGGCTCAGAAGGCGGTGGCGACCATCCTGCCGTCGCTGCCCGACGTCGTCGGCATCGTCGACCAGGGCGGTGACGGCTATGGCGCCGCGCAAGCCTTCGCCGCCGCCGGCAAGCCGCGCCCGACCATCATCATGGGCAACCGGCAGGATGAATTGAAGTGGTGGAAGGAACAGAAGGACAAGGACGGCTATCAGACCTGGTCGGCTTCGATCGCGCCGGGCGTATCGACGCTCGCCTTCTGGGTGGCGCAGCAGGTGCTCGATGGCCGCAAGGACATTCCGCACGATCTGCTGGTGCCGTATCTGGCCTTCACCCAGGACGATTTCGAGGCGGCCCTGCCCAAGATCAAGGAGGGCGGTGTCGCCACCCACGAATACACGCAGGAAGATGCCATCGCGGCGATCAAAGCCAATATCAAGTGAAAGTCGCAGACGCGTTGCCGCGGGCATCACCGAGCGGATATCGTTGAGCATGGCTGCAGGCGACACGGACATCATCAGACCGGACGGCGCCGAAAACCAATTCGGCGCCGCCAGTGTTGACATCGTAAGACTTGACGGTGCCGAAAAGCATTTCGGCGCCGTCAGGGCGCTGGGCGGGGTGGATTTTCATGTCGGGCCCGGCGAATGCGTCGGCCTCGTCGGCCATAACGGCGCCGGCAAGTCGACGCTGATGCACATGGTGGCCGGGACCTCGACGCCTGACAGCGGCACGATCACCGTGCATGGCGGCATCGAGGACAACTACTCGGTGTCGCGGGCGCAGCAGCGCGGCATACGCTGCGTGTTCCAGGAACTGTCGCTGTGCCCCAATCTCAGCGTCGCCGAAAACACGCGTATCAACCATGCTTCGCTCACCGGCTTCGGCTGGCGGCGCAAGGCGGCAGAGCTGATCGCCGCCAAGCTGGACGAAATCTTTCCGGACCATGGCATCTCGGCCTGGGACATTGTCGGCGATCTGTCGATCGGCCGGCGCCAGATGGTCGAGGTGGCGCGTGCCTTCACCGTGACGCAGGACCGGCTCGACCTGGTCATCCTCGACGAACCGACCTCGTCGCTCGACGCGCACACATCGGGCCAGTTGCTGGCCTTCGTGCGCCGCTTCGTCGCTGGTGGCAAAAGCTGCATCCTGATCTCGCACGTGCTGGGCGAGGTGCTGCGGAACGCCGACCGGATCGTGGTGATGCGCGACGGCAAGGTGGTGGCGTCGGACGCGGCTGGTGACTTTGATCGCGACCGGCTGGTGACCGTGATGGGCGGAGCCGAGGCGCGTGCGAAGACCGCCGCGCAGGCCGCCGCCGCCAACACAGACGCCAATCCGCTGCGCGTGCGGGCGCGGCCGGCCGGACAGGCGGATGGCAAGGACCTCGTCGCGCGCGCGGGCGAGATCATCGGCCTTGCCGGGCTGGCCGGTCACGGACAGACCGACTTGCTGCTGCGCATCTTTGACGCCGCCGCACGCGCCAAGGCCGGCATCGAGGTGACGGCGCCGGTGGCGCTGGTGGCGGGCGACCGCCAGTCCGATGGCATTTTCCCGCAATGGTCGATTGCCGAAAACATTGGCATCCGCTCGCTGGCGCGCTTGCGCAACGGGCTGTTGATTTCACCCCAGCGTGAGGCGGAATTGGCCGCGTTCTGGCAGAAGAAGATCGGCATCCGCACGCCTGACATGAACAACAATATTTTCTCGCTGTCGGGCGGCAACCAGCAGAAAGCGCTGTTCGCCAGGGCGCTCGGCTCCGATGCCCAGATCGTGCTGATGGACGACCCGATGCGCGGCGTCGACATCGGTACCAAGCTGGAGGTCTACGATCTCGTGCGCGAGGAGGCGGGCCGCGGACGCACCTTCCTCTGGTACACGACCGAAACCGAAGAGCTCGACAATTGCGACCACATCTATGTCTTCAAGAACGGCCGCATCGTCGCCAATCTGACGCGCGACGAGCTGACCGAAGAGAAGATCATCCAGTCCTCCTTCGGCGATGCGGCCTGAGATGACGGCGACGCCAATCGACAATGGCTTCAAGGGATCGGCGGCACGCAATGCGGCGGCGCGGGCGCGGCTGTTGCGCGGCCTGCTGCCCGCTCTATCGCTGGCGCTGGTGTTGCTCGCGATCGCCTGGCTCAATCCGCGCGCCATCAGCTATTTCGGCTTCAGTCTGATGTTGAACCTGGCGATTCCGATCGCGCTGGCGACGATCGCGCAGATGTTCGTCATCGCCGGCAACGAGCTTGATCTCTCGATCGGCACCTTTGTCGGTTTTGTCGGTTGCGTCACCGCGACCTGGCTGAAGGATGCGCCGCTCGTTGGAGTCCTTATTCTCGCCGGATCGATCGGCATCTATGCGCTGCTCGGCGCGCTGATCCATCTGCGCAACCTGCCCTCCATCGTGGTGACGCTCGGCATGAGCTTCGTCTGGCAGGGCCTCGCCATTCTCGTCCTGCCAAAACCGGGCGGCAAGGCGCCGGACTGGCTGCTGGCGATCATGTCGTTCAAGCCGCCTTTCATTCCGTTTCCGATCATCGCCGCGCTGCTGATCGCGGCGGTCGTGCATTTCGGCCTGATGCGTACCTCCTACGGGGTGATCCTGCGCGGCTCGGGCGGCAATCCCGCGGCGCTCAAGCGCGCCGGCTGGTCGCTGCTCAAGACCAAGATCGTGCTGTTTGCGCTGGCCGGCCTGTTCGGCGTTCTGTCGGGCATGGCGCTGATCGGCATCACCACCTCGGCCGATGCCAATATCGGCAATGGTTACACGCTGCTGGCCATCGCCGGCGTTATCCTCGGCGGCGGCGAGTTCGTCGGCGGCCGGGTCTCGCCGATCGGCGCCGTCATCGGCGCGCTGACGCTGGCGCTGGCCGCCTCGCCGCTGCTCACCTTCATGCACATTCCGCCCGACTGGCAGGTGGCCGCCAACGGCGCCATCCTGATCATCGTGCTTGCGGCGCGGGTGCTGATCAGCCGCAGGAAAGGTGAGCGATGGCTTCGCTGAAAACCCTGCTCACAAAACCCTGGATCTGGTCGTTTGTCGGTGCGCTGCTGGTGTGGTTGGCGACGATCGCCTTCACCGGGGGCTATGGCGGCGGCGGCATGGTCACGGCGGCATTGTCGCTTGCCGTGTTTACCGTCATCGTCGGCGTCGGCCAGATGTTCGTCATTACGCTTGGACCCGGCAATGTCGACCTGTCGCTGCCGGCCAATATCGGCCTCGCCAGCGCGGTCGCCATGAAGGTGATGGGCGGCAGCGATGCCATGATCCTGGTCGGATTGCTGGCGGCGCTCGCCTGTGGCGCAGCGATCGGCGCCATCAACTATCTCTTGATCTGGGCGCTGCGCATTCCGCCGATCATCGCCACGCTGTCGGCGAGCTTCATCATCCAGTCGGTCGACATCAGCTATGGGCGCGGACTGCAGATCAAGCCGCCGCCTGGCTTCGCCGATTTCACCAACTGGCAGGTGCTGGGCGTGCCCGTGCTGGCGATCCTCACCGTGCTGTTCACCATCGCAGCGGCCATCGCCTTGCAGCGCATGATCTATGGCCGCTCGGTGCTGGCGATCGGCCAGAACATCCGCGCCGCCTGGCTCGCCGGCGTCAATGTCGGGCGCATCCGTTTTCTCACCTATACGCTGTCGGGCGCGCTCGGCGGCATCGACGGCGCGCTGCTCGCCGGTTATTTCCGCGGCGCCAATGTCGACATCGGCAACGAATACCTGCTCGCTTCGATCGCCGTGGTCGTTATTGGCGGCACGTCGGTGGCGGGCGGCAAGGCGAATGTGCCCGGCGTCTGGGGCGCGGCGCTGTTCCTGGTTCTGCTGCTCACCATGCTTAACACATTCGGCGTCAGCGCCGGGGTGCGTCTCCTGCTGACCGGGCTTATCATCGTAGGGGTGATCACGGCTGCGGGCGGCGAGAAGGCGGTGCGCTGACCGCAACGTCTCCGGCGTGACCGCAGCCTGTCCGCCAACCATTGGACCAGCCGGTTCCCATTCGCGGCGTGGCCTTGTAAACCGGTCCCCAATCTCAGCCGGTCTTGGGAGGCCTCCACTTGTCCAGTTCTGTCAGCGTCGCGAACGAGGGTGGCGTCGCCATCGTCACCATCGACAATCCGCCGGTAAACGCGCTGAGTTTCCACGTCCGCGAACCGCTGATGCAGGCTCTGGTCGCTTTGCGCGATGACGCATCGGTCGCCGCCATCGTCATTGCTTGCGCCGGCCGGACCTTCGTTGCCGGTGCCGACATCACCGAATTCGGCAAGCCGATGCGACAGCCGGAATTGCGTTCCATCGTGGCGGTGCTGGAAGCCATTGCCAAGCCGACGGTCGCTGCCATCCACGGTACCGCGCTCGGCGGTGGGCTGGAATTGGCGCTCGGCTGCCATTTCCGGGTTGCCGATCAAGGCGCCAGGCTCGGCCTGCCCGAGGTGAAGCTCGGCATCCTGCCCGGTGGCGGCGGCACGGTACGGCTGCCGCGCCTGGTTGGCGCCGCCAAGGCATTGAAGATGATCGTTTCCGGTGCACGGATCGGTGCCGATGAGGCTTACGGCGCCGGCCTGGTGGATGCCGTTTTCGAAGGCGATCTGACCACCCACGCCGTGAATTTCGCCCGCGAAATGGCCCGCAAGGGCGGTCCGTTCACGCCGGTGCGCGACCGCGACGACGTCCTGAAGGAAACCGACCTTGCCGCCTTCGATGCGGAGGCCGCGGATATTGCCCGCAAAGCGCGTGGCCTCGAAGCGCCAATCGCCTGTGCGCAGGCGGTGCGCAATGCCGTCACGCTGCCCTTCGACGAGGCGCTGGCGGAGGAGCGGGCGCTGTTCGTCAAGCTTGTCGCCAGCGACCAGTCGCGCGCCCAACGGCATCTGTTTTTCGCCGAACGCGAGGCGGCCAAGCTTCCCGGCAAGGATGTCGTCAAGCGCAGGATCGCCCGCGTCGGCGTCATCGGCGCCGGCACGATGGGCGGCGGCATTGCCGTGGCCTTCGCCAATGGCGGCTTTCCCGTCACCTTGCTGGAAACCAGCCAGGAGGCGCTGCGGCGCGGGCTGGCGACGATCGAGAAGAATTACACCGTCTCGGTTGCACGCGGCTCCTTGAGCGAGGATGCCAAGCGGCAGCGGCTCGCCCAGTTCAAAGGCACGATCGACCATGCCGATCTCGCCGAGTGCGACCTGATCGTCGAGGCGGCGTTCGAGGACATGGCGGTCAAGAAAGAAATCTTCGGGAAGCTCGACGCAGCGGCGAGGCCGGGCGCCATCCTCGCCACCAACACCTCTTATCTCGACATCGACGAAATCGCCGCCTCGACCTCGCGGCCGCAGGATGTGCTCGGCCTGCATTTCTTCTCGCCGGCCAACGTCATGAAACTGCTGGAGATCGTGCGCGCCGAAAAAACGGCGCCTGATGCGCTGGCGACCGTGATCGACCTTGCGCGCCGGATCGGCAAGGTGGCTGTCGTCGTCGGCGTCTGCCACGGCTTCGTCGGCAACCGCATGCTGGCCGCGCGCGGCTCGGAATCCGAAGCGCTGCTGCTCGAAGGCGCAACCCCCAGCCAGATCGACAAGGCGTTCACCGATTTCGGCTGGCCGATGGGTCCGTTCCAGATGGGCGACCTTGCCGGCCTCGACATCGGCTGGCGCAACCGCAAGGCGCGGGGCCTGACGGCCGTCATCGCCGACACGCTGTGCGAACAGGGGCGCTTCGGCCAGAAAACCGGCCGTGGCTTCTATCTCTACGAGAACGGTTCGCGCACGCCGGTGCCCGATCCCGAGGTCGAGGCGCTGATCCGCGACAAGGCGGCGGAAAAGGGCATCGTGCCGCGCACGATAGGCGCCGACGAAATCATCGAGCGCACACTCTATCCCCTGGTCAACGAAGGCGCGAAGATTCTGGAGGAGGGCATCGCGGCCCGTGCGTCCGACATCGATGTCGTCTGGGTCAATGGCTACGGCTTTCCCATCGGCAAGGGCGGCCCGATGTTCTGGGCCGGGCTCGAAGGCGCGGCCAGGATCGTCGGGCGACTCAGGTATTGGCATGAGCGGACGGGCAAGGATGTCTTCAAACCGGCGCCCTTGCTCGAGCGGATGGCCGAAACCGGTCATGGGAAGCCTGATCCAGCGTAGTCAGCGGCCTGTGGGAATTACCGGATCCGCCCGTCGATGATCTCGACAAAGCGGGCGAAAAGGCCGGCCTGCGACTTGATGTTGAGCTTGCGGTAGATGTTGCGGCGATGAACCTTCACGGTTCCCGGCACGATGCGCATGGCCCTGGCGATCGATTCCGTCGAATGGCCCTGCAGCACCAGGTCGACGACGTGTTTTTCGCGCGGCGTCAGCGACAGGCTTTTCCAGATATGGGCGCGGTCGAACTCGTTGACCTCGGTGATTTCCTCGTCCTGCTTCGTCTCGGCCGGTTCGTCGGCGGGAAGAGTTGGCCAGCGCAGCCTGGTGAAGCTGATCACCGCCGGCGCCATGTCGCGCAGCAGCCTGGCATCGGCGGTGCCGAACGGACCGGAAGCGCTGAGCCGCATCAGCGACAGCACCAGCGCGTCCTTGCCCGGCAGCGGCACGAAGAAGCCGACTTCCTCGGCCAGCCTGGTCTGGCTGTAATAGGAGCGAAAATATTCGCTGGCGTAGAAGCGATCAGGAGCCAGTTCGCGCATGCGCCAGAACCCTTCCTTGCGCTCGACCGCCGCGTGATGGAAGGGGTCGAGCAGATAGGGGCCTTCCTGATAGAGCGCGACGAAGACGTGGCTTTCGGCCGGCGTGAAGGTCTCGAACAGCAGTGGCGGGCGCGCGGCACCCCGATAGCCGAAGATCACGCAATGGTCGAAGCCGACATGCTGCCGCAGCCAATCGACCATCGCTTGGCCGAAGAGATCGCCGCTCGTCTCCCGCGTCGCCGCGACAAGCGTCGCGAGCCGGCGGTATTCGTCGCTGCGGGAAGCGCTCAATCCAATACCCCCTTAAACGGGAAAATAGATCAGATATACCACCTGCGAGGTATATACTAGCTGCCATTAGCTCTGGTAGCGTCTTGAAATCGCATCGTCCTGGAGCCCGCAGCCTTGACCGCAGTGCCCGACATCGAATTTCGCGGCGTCGCCAAGCGCTATGGCGCGGTGACCGCGGTCAGCGGCATCGACCTTGCCGTGCCGCCCTCCGCCTTCGTTGCGCTGCTTGGACCGTCCGGCTGCGGCAAGACCACCTGCCTGCGCATGATCGGCGGGTTCGAACAGCCGAGCGAAGGCCAGGTGTTCATCCGTGGCCAGGACATGGCCGGCACGCCGCCCTACCGACGGCCTGTCAACATGGTGTTCCAGCAATACGCGCTGTTTCCGCATCTCGATGTCGAAGCCAACGTTTCCTACGGGCTGCGCCAGGCAAGGCCACGGCTGTCGTCGCGCGATATCGGCCGGCGGGCTGGCGAAGCGCTCGAAATGGTGCGGCTCGCCGGCTATGGCGGCCGCAAGATCCACGAACTGTCCGGCGGCCAGCAGCAGCGTGTCGCGCTGGCGCGTGCATTGGTCAACAAGCCGGCGGTGCTGCTGCTCGACGAACCGCTTGCGGCGCTGGACAAGAAGCTGCGCACCGACATGCAGATCGAGCTGCAGAACCTGCAGCGCGAGATCGGCATCACCTTCGTGCTGGTGACCCACGACCAGGAGGAAGCGCTGTCGATGAGCGATTTCGTCTGCGTCATGAATGGCGGGCGCATCGTCCAGCTCGGCCAGCCGAGCGAGATCTATGACGAGCCGGCCGACCTGTTCGTCGCCGATTTCGTCGGCAAGACCAATCTCTTGAGCGGCACCGTCGCCGGGCACACGGGCGACCTGGTGGACGTGGCGCTGGCGGACGGCACTGTGATCGCGGCGCGCAAGCGAACCGCGCTTCGACAAGGCGAGACCGTCTCGGTTAGTCTGCGCCCCGAATCGCTCAGCCTTGGCGCTCCCGAAAGCGGCCGGCTCAAGGGCATCGTCCGCAACCGGATATTCCTCGGCTCGACCGCGGAATACGCGATCGAAGTGCAGGGCATCGGCACTTTGCTCGCCAAGGCTGATCACCTGATCGGCCAAGGCAATCTCTTCAAGCCGGGTGAACCCGTCGCCATCGGCTATGCCACGGGAACGCCGCTGGCGTTTCCGGAAACCAAGAACAACGGGACCAACCAGAGGGTAAACAAACATGTCGAAATCATATCGTGACGGACTGCCGATAAGCCCCGAGAATTTCGTCGACCAGCTGATGCGCCTGAAGCGCGGCTCGATCGGCCGCCGCGACTTCCTTGGCCTCACCGGCCTTGGCATCGCAACGGCGGTGATGGCGCGCGAGATCGGCATCATGCCGACCCCTGCCTTCGCCGCCGAAAGCCTTGGCGACCGCATGTCGATCGCCACCTGGCCGAATTACCATGACCCGCAGACCTTCGAGAACTTCAAGAAGGACACCGGCGTCGCCGTCGAGGTCAACGTGTTCGGCTCCAATGAGGAGATGCTGGCCAAGCTGCAGGCCGGCGCCTCGGGCTGGAGCCTGTTCGTGCCGACCAATTATACGATCTCGACCTACAAGAAGCTCGGCATTATCGAGCCGCTGGAGATGGCGAAGCTGCCGAATTTCGACGGTGCGCAGGAAGATCCGCGCTTCACCTCCGAGGGCACGATCGACAAGGTGATCTACGCCGTGCCGAAGAACTGGGGCACCACGGGCTTTGCAGTGAACACCAAGAAGCTGACCAAGCCGATGACGAGCTGGAAGGAGTTCTGGGATACCGCCATGGCCGAGGGCGATGGCCGCACCATGGTGCACGACTACCAGCTCACCACCATCGGCAACGCGCTGAAATATTACGGCTATTCGTTCAATTCGCTGAAGCAGGACGAGCTCGCCAAGGCAGAGGAACTGCTGCTGAAGGTCAAGCCGCATCTGTTCGCCGTCTCGTCCGACTACCAGCCGGGTATGCGTGCGGGCGACGCGTGGATGACGATGTGCTGGACCAATGACGGCGCGCAACTGCATCGCGACATTCCCGAGATCGCCTATGTGCTGGGCAAGGAGGGCGGCGAGATCTGGACCGATTTTTATGCCATCCCGAAGGACGCGCCCAACAAGCCCGCCGGTTACGCGCTGCTCAACTATCTGATGAACCCGCAGGTCGCGGTGAAGGAGCACCTCGCCAACGGCGCGCCTTCGACGGATGCGCGCGTCAACAAGCTGCTGCCCAAGGAAGTGCTCGACAATCCGATCCTCTACCCGGCGGCGGAGCTGTTGACGCCGCTCGAATTCGGCGCGGCGGCAACGCTGACCGACCCGGGCCGTGCCGAACTGATGGCGCGCTTCAAATCGGCTTGAGACTGGCCTGGATAAAGACAATCGACCGGCGGGCCCATGCCCGCCGGCACCGGGGCGGTTTCGATGCACGGCAACAGATTTCGGCGTAATTTCCTGACCGCCTTGCTGCTCGCGCCGGCGACGGCATGGCTGGTGGTGTTCCTGGTGCTGCCATTCATCGCCATCGCCGTGTTCAGCGTCGGCGAGCGGGCGCCGGAGGGCGGCTACCAGGCAGCCTTCACGCTGGCGCAGTATGCCAATCTCCCGGCACGGGCGACCGCGTTCTGGAACACGATGGTGCTGGCGCCAGTGGGCGCGCTCGCCTGCCTGCTTGTCGCCTATCCGGTCGCCTATTACCTCGCCTTGCAGGCGCCGCAGCGCTGGCGGCTGATCCTGCTCGCGCTGGTCGTCATTCCGTTCTGGACCAGCCTTTTGATGCGGACCTATGCGTGGATGTACATTCTGGGTGGACGCGGCATCCCGGCGCTGCTCGCCTTTGCCGGCATCGAGGATGTCAGGTTGATCAACACGCCGGGCGCGGTCCTGCTCGGCATCGTCTACGGCTATCTGCCGCTGATGATCCTGCCGATCTATGTCAGCCTCGAACGGCTCGACCGAAGGCTGCTGGAGGCCTCCGCCGATCTCGGCGCGAGGCCGTTGTCGACCTTTCTCGGCGTGACCCTGAAGCTGTCGCTGCCGGGCGTGATGACCGGCTTCTCGCTGGTCATGATCCTGCTGCTCGGCGAATACCTGATCCCGACGCTGCTTGGCGGCGGCAAGGTGTTCTTCATCGGCAACGCGCTGGTCGACCTCTTCCTGCAATCGCGCAACTGGCCGTTCGGGTCGGCCATCGCGATCACGCTGGTGCTGGTCTCGGTGGTGGTGCTGATTGTCGCCAACCGCATTTCGAACCGCGTTGCGGGCGCTCGCCGGGTGGACCTCATCTGATGCGCGCCTTCGTCATTGCCGTCTTTGCGTTCCTTTATCTGCCGATCGTGCTGGTCGTGCTGTTTTCCTTCAACGCCGGCCACCATGCCAGCGAGTTCACCGGTTTCTCGGTGCAGTGGTATGGCAAGGCCCTGTCCAACCCGTTCCTGGTCGAGGCGCTGAAGAACAGCCTGTTCATCGCCACCACCAGCGCCCTGCTGGCGGCGGTGTTCGGCACCGCGGCGGCGCTTGGCCTGGCGCGTGTCGGCGCCAGAACCCGCGCCGTCTTCGACGGGCTGCTTGGCGCGGCGATCGTCGTTCCGGGCGTCGTCATCGGCATCTCGACGCTGGTCGCGCTCGTTCAGCTGTTCGCGGTCGTCAATCCGTTCCTCGCCTCGGTCTGGCCGGGCGACCAGCCGCCGCGCCTGTCGCTCGGCTACGGCTCGATCATCGCCGCGCATGGCCTGTTCTCGATGGCGCTGGTGACGATGATCGTCGGCACGCGGCTCGGCAGCCTCGATCGCAATCTGGTCGAGGCCTCCAGCGATCTATACGCCACGCCGTTAACGACCTTCCGCTCGATCGTCCTGCCGCAGATCATGCCGGCGGTGGTCGCCGGTTTCCTGCTCGCCTTCACCTTCTCCTTCGACGACTTCATCGTCGCCTTCTTCGTCGCCGGCGCGCAGACGACGCTGCCGATCTATGTCTTTGCCTCTATCCGGCGCGGCGTAACGCCGGAGATCAACG
Source organism: Mesorhizobium sp. ESP6-5 (assembly GCF_020164695.1). NCBI lineage: Bacteria > Pseudomonadati > Pseudomonadota > Alphaproteobacteria > Hyphomicrobiales > Phyllobacteriaceae > Mesorhizobium > Mesorhizobium sp. ESP6-5. Next base: position 37,324 of record NZ_JAIUGR010000012.1, on the reverse strand, counting down.
CCATCGCGACGATCGTGCTCGTCGCCTCCGTCCTGCTCGTGGTGCTTGCCCAATGGCAACTGCGCCAGCGCAAGCCGTCAAACTGAAAGCCGCTCCATGATCCTCAAAGACCGCATCGCCGTGGTGACAGGCGCCGGCTCCGGCATCGGACGTGCCGGAGCCATGATCATGGGCAGGGAAGGCGCGGTGGTCGTTATCGCCGACAGGGATGGAGCCGCCGGCGAGGCAACGGCCGCGGATATCCGGGCGGCGGGCGGCCGGGCCGAGGCGATCGCGACCGACGTCTCGAACGACAATGCGATCGACCAGCTCATCGTCGGAACGCTCGACAGACATCAGCGCATCGACATCCTGCATAATCATGCCGGCATCCAGGTCGGCGGCACGCTGACCGAGGTCGAGACCGCCGGCATGGACGCCTCCTGGCGGGTCAATGTGCGGGCGCAATTCCTCGCGGCGAGGATCGTCATGCCGTCGATGATCGCGCAAGGCGGCGGCGTCATCCTCAACACGGCTTCGAATTCGGGTGTGTTCTACGACCGCGAGATGATCGCCTATGCGACGTCGAAACATGCCGTGGTGGCGATGACCAGGCAGATGTCGCTCGACTATGCCCGGCACAATGTGCGCGTCAACGCGCTCTGCCCGGGCTGGGTCGACACTCCATTCAACGAGCCGTTCATCGCCCAGATGGGCGGACGCGAGGCGATCGAAACCTATGTCCGCACCAAGATCCCGATGGGGCGCTGGGCGGTGGCCGAAGAGATCGCCGAGGCGATCCTGTTCCTGGTCTCGGACCGTTCATCCTTCATGACCGGGCAAGCGCTGGTGATCGACGGCGGCGAGAGCATCGGCTGACGCTGCTTTGATCGATCGACCTTTCCCAGTTCAGCCCCGCTTTTTCTGTCGTTTCGCGGGATGCCGGACGGCACAAGACCATGGTCTGGCGGGCATGGGACTTCAGTGCCAAGCCAGGTCAAAGCGGTATATTTCCTTGTCTTTTCAATTGGTTATTGATCCGATGCAGCGCGCGCTCTCGGATTGAGACCGCATTTGTCTAAAGTTTACCGGGTATGATTAGTGATTTCTCATACGCAGGTGGTTCAGCGGTGGGCGAGTGCGGCGATTCCCGAGGAGATTAGCATGACAAACCGGAAAACACTGTTCGCGGCCGTGGCCGCATTGGCGCTTCTGGCGTCTCCGGCGCTCGCCGGCAATGGGCATGGCAATGGCGGCGGCAATGCTGGAGGCAATGGCGGCGGCAACGGCAATGGCGGCGGCAATGGCGGCACCCATGGGAATGGCAACGGCAACAGCGGTGCTTCGCACGGCAAGTCATCGTCGGCACCGGGACGGGCAGCCAAGACGGACACGGACACAACGGCCGACGCCACGGTCGATACGAACACAAAGGTCTCGTCCGTGCCCAAGGAGAAGAATATCCACGCCAAGCTTGGCCGGCTGAATTCGCTGCAGCGCAACGTCAACGCCTATATGAACTCCAAGAGCAAGAAGTTCGCCGCCGTTCAGGCATTCGTGACGCAGTCCGCGAAAGCCAAGAACGCGCAGACCGCGGCTGCGGCGGCCGCTGCCACAGCTGCCGCGGCCCAGGCTCAACTGGATACGCTGAATTCGCAGTTGAGCGCACTGACGTCGCTGTCTCAGGCCGAAATCGACGCCATGACAGCCGAACAGCAGGCGGCCCTGCCCGGCCAGATATCGGCTCTGCAGGCTGACATCACTGCCCAGCAGGCGGTGGTCGACGCCGACAATACTGCGGCCGATGAGGCTGCGGCCGCGGCTGCGGCGGCAGCGGTCGGCACCGATGATGCATCGCTCGATGCGGCGCTGACCGACATGGCCAACAAGCCGGTCGACGCCGAGGTCACGGCCTGGGCCCAAGGTGTTCTTGCCGGCAAGATCGACCAGACGGCGGCCAAGCTTCAGGCGGGAACGACGCCGTAGCGGTTCGTCGCTGAAAAGGCAGTAGTCACCAAAGGAGATGCCGCTGGGCTTGGCCCGGCGGCATTGTTTTCCTCCTGGAGCCCTTCCGTTCAACCACAACGCAGAACCGCTCCTCGCTTCGACCTGATTGTCGGCGAAAAAAGCCGAGCGCGGCTTGTCGACTGGCTGGTGGCCCACAAGACTGGTGGTGAGCGCATCAGGGCGGGCCTGCCGAGAGGCTGGAAATGCGGCGACAAGACCGGACCGGCGAGCGCGGCAGTACCAATGAGCCGTTCCGGGTCATGCATCAACGTCTTCCGGCCGAAGCAATCGTTGCGCGAGCACCTCAATACACTCGACCATCTCGACAACCGGCGATATGAAATGGGTGCCGATCTGTTTCGCATCCACCTGCGCCTCTCCCGCAGCCGGCGGCCGCAGGCGGCCAGGCACGGGGCCGCACTGTTCGGCGTGATCAGCCGGCCGGATTGAAGAGGATGAATTGACGCGTAAAGCCAGCCCGACCATCGCGCTGTTTTCCAAGGCGGGCTCTGGCGCCGCGCTAAACTGCATTGGCATCGCACAGGCCTTGCCCGCCCGGGGCGCCCAGCCTTCATCCACCACGGCGGCAATAAAAGCTTTTGCGAGGCGCTGCGCTTCGGCGTGCCGTCGCTGATCATGCTCTATTGCTGGGACGACAATGCGCAACGCGCCGGAGAGACCGGCGATCATATCGGCCGCGACGGCTGGACCGAAGGGGGATTGAAGAGAGCCATTCTCGGCCTGCTGGCCGATGACGCCACGCCCGCCCGCCTCAGGGACAATTCAGCCGAGATGGCGCTGAAATCCGGAACGGACGTGGCCGCGCAAGCCATTCTCTCCCCGATACGGACATGAACGAAATGCTTGATAAGAACACGAATACCGCAATCAACGACCCCAAGGCCTGGCTCACGCAGCACGGCATCATCGAGGTCGAGTGCCTGGTGCCCGACATGAACGGCGTGTTGCGCGGCAAGGCGCTGCCGACCGCCAAACTCCTCAAGGCGCTGGAAGACCGCGCGCTCTACCTGCCGAGCAGCGCCTTCCTGGTCAGCATCGACGGTCGCTATTCCGGCTCTATCGACGAGGGTTTTGCTTATTCGGACCCCGACATGCGCATGGTGCCCGATGTCTCGACGCTATGCCTGGCGCCGGGTGCGGGGGCGGGCAAGGCCTATGTCTTCGCCGACGCCTTCCACATGGACGGCAGGCCATGGATGGCCTCGCCACGCCATGTGCTGCGCGCCGTGCTCGATCTCTATCGCCAGCGCGGCTGGGGCGCGGTGGTGGCGCCGGAACTTGAATTCTATCTGACCGCACCGAATCCCGATCCGGACAAGCCCCTCACCGCCCCGGTCGGCGCCAATGGCCGCGCCGAGGGTGTGCAGCATCCCTATGACATGGCCGCGCTGGAAGAATTCGAGCCGGTGATCCGGCGCATCTACGACTATTCAGCGGCGGCCGGTCTGCCGCTCGATACGCTGATCCATGAATCGGGCACGGCGCAGCTGGAAATCAACCTGCTGCATGGTGACGCCCTGCCGCTTGCCGACCAGGTGCTTTTGTTCAAGCGGTTTACGCGCCAGGCCGCGCAGCAATGCGGCATGCATGCGACCTTCATGGCCAAGCCGATCGCGGCCCAGGCCGGCAGCTCGATGCATCTGCACATGTCGGTCGTCGACGAGGCCGGCAATGCGCTTTTCGCCAGCGGCGACGATGCCGACACCGGGATGTTCGGCCACTTCATCGGCGGATTGCAGAAATATGTTCCGGAAATCATGCCGCTGTTCGCGCCAAACGTGAACTCTTTCCGCCGCATAAGGCCCAACCACAGCGCACCCGCCAATATCGAGTGGTCACATGACAACCGCTCCTGCGGCCTGCGTGTGCCGGCGGGGGGACGCGCGGCGCGGCGGGTGGAGAACCGGCTGCCTGGGGCGGATTGCAATCCCTATCTGGCGATCGCCGGGTCGCTGCTTGCCGGCTATCTGGGCGTCGAGCAGAAATTGGCGCGCTCGGCCGAGGCGTCGGGCAATGCCTACAAGATCAGGAGCACGCTGCCTAAGACCATGGAGGAGGCGCTGGATCGTTTCGAGGCTTGTGCCCCGGTGCGAGAGCTGCTCGGCGAGGACTTCTTCCAGACCTATCTGCGCGTCAAGAGCGTCGAACTCGACCTATTCCAAAGCGTGGTGACGAGCTGGGAACGCGACCATCTCTTGCTGAAGGTGTGATCATGGCATCTTCAACGGGTTTCAATTCCGGTCTCGACATCGGCAAATCCTACTACGTCGCCACCGCCAATCCGGCGCCGGACCATCCAGCGCTCGTCGGCGATGCCGAAACCGACCTGGTCGTCGTCGGCGGCGGCTGCACCGGGCTGTCGGCCGCCCTTCACGCCGCCGAACGCGGGCTGAAGGTGGTGCTGCTCGAAGGCGGCAAGATCGGCTGGGGCGCATCGGGCCGAAATGGCGGCCAGATGATCCCCGGCCTGCGCAAGGGCGCCAAGGGTCTGGTCAAGCTCTACGGAGCCGAGCGGGCCAAGGTGCTGTTCGACCTCGCTTTCGAGGCGCGCGGCCTGGTGCTCGACATCATCGAACGCAATGCCATCGAGTGCGATCTCAGGCTGACCGGCCATCTGGTCGGCGCGGTCAACGGATCCGACCTCAGGGATCTGGAAGAAGAGGCCAAGTGCCTCGAGAGCGTGATGAAATTCCGCGATGTCGAGATACTCTCGGCGGCGGCGGCTCGGGCCAAGGCCGACGCGCCTTATCATGGCGCCATGTATGAGCCGCTCGGCGGCCACATGCATCCGCTCAACTACACGCTTGGGCTTGCCCGCGCGGCTGTCGCGGCCGGGGTGGTCATCCACGAAAACTCGGTGGCCGTGAAGCTGGAGCGCGAGCCCTCGATCCGGGTCTCGACGGCAAAGGGATCGGTGCGGGCCAGACATGTCGTGCTGGCGGGCGACGCGCTGCTCAACGGGCTGGAGCCGCGCGTCAACAGTCGCATCATGCCGGTCGGCAACTACATTGTCGCCACCGAGCCGCTGGAGGGCGCGCGCAACGTCATCCCGGCCAATGTCGCGGTGTCCGACACACGCTTCGTCGTCAACTATTACCGGATGTCCGCCGATGGACGCCTGCTGTTCGGCGGCGGCGAGCGCTACACGCCGTCACCGCCGGCCGACATTGCCGGCTTCGTGCGGCCGCACATGGAGAGCACCTTTCCGCAACTCAAGGGCTGCCGCATCGACCATGCCTGGGGCGGGCTGGTGTCGGTAACGACGTCGCGGCTGCCGCATGTCGGGCACTATGGCGAGGTCTATTTCGCGCACGGCTATTCAGGCAAGGGCGTCATCCTGTCGACGCTCTCGGGCAAGCTTTTGGCCGAGGCGATCACCGGCGATGCCTCACGGCTCGACCTGTTCTCGACGCTGACACCAATGCCGTTCCCGGGCGGCACGGCGCTGCGCGGGCCGCTCTATGTGCTGGGCATGCTGTGGTACGCGATGCGCGACCGGATCAAGCATTGAGGGCGCTATTTAGACGCTGGCGGGCCAACGCCAGGGAAGCCTAACAGCCCTCTTTCAGACGACAAAGAAATCCTCGACACGCTGTCTGGCCTCAAGCAGCGCAGGCAAGATCTCCCGCTCCATATCCGCGACGGAAAACCGTGCCGACTGGGTCGAGACATTGATCGCCGCGACCGTGCGCCCAGCGCGGTCGCGGATCGGCACGGCGATGGAGCGCAGGCCGAGTTCCAGCTCTTCGTCGACGATGGCGAAGCCATCCATTCTGGCTTTGGCAATGGCCTTTGCCAGCAACGGTCTTTCAACAATTGTCTTCGGCGTCCGCCGCTCGACCGTTGCCTTACGGAAGAACGCGTCCAATTCCGCCGGTGTCAGCCCCGCCAGCAGCATCCGCCCCATCGAGGTGCAATAAGCGGGTAGCCTGGTGCCGACATCGAGCGATACGCTCAGGATCCGCCGGCCGGGAATGCGGGCGACATAGACGACATCTTGGCCCGACAGGATCGCTGCAGAGCAGGCCTCGTTCAGCTGCGCGGCGACCGCGCGCATGATCGGCGCGGCGAAGCTCCACAGCGAGGCGCCGCCGAGCCAGGTGCGGGCAACGGTCAGCAAGCGCGGGGACAGGGAGAATACACGCCCGGATTGCGTCGCATAGCCGGTAGCGGTGAGCGTCAGCAGGAATCGCCGGGCGCCGGCACGGGTCAGGCCGGCTTCTTCGGCCATTTCGGTCAGGGTCATGCCGGAGGGATGGCGGGCCAATATCTCCATCACGCCGAGTCCGCGCTCGAGCGAGCCGACGTGATCACGGGAAACGGTCTCGTCGTCCATCTCATCTCTCGGTCCGGGCGATCTCGCCACGATTGACACCCCGGCTCAACGGAGTTTAGAAAGTATCGCATTCAATACATGTGTTCGCAATACGAACTTTTTGGACTCTGGGAGTCGCCGCGATGGTCAAGTTCCTGCCGCTCAAACAGGCCGTGGCGGAGAACCTGAACGATGGCGACACCGCTGCCTTCGAAGGTTTCACCCACCTGATCCCGACGGCTGCGGCGCATGAGGCGATCCGCCAGGGATATCGCGACCTGACCCTGATCCGCATGACGCCGGACCTGATCTACGACCAGATGATCGGCATGGGCATGGCCCAGAAAATCGTCTTCTCCTATGTCGGCAATCCCGGTGTCGGCCTGCTGCGGCGCGCCCGCGATGCGATCGAGAACGGTTTTCCCCGCTCGATCGCGGTCGAGGAACACAGCCATGCCGGCATGGCCAATGGCTATGAGGCGGGTGCGGCCGGCCTGCCCTGCGCGGTGTTCCGCGGCTATCGCGGCACGGGGCTGGCTGATGTCAATCCGAACATCAAAGCGGTGACCTGTCCGTTCACCGGCGAGATGCTGGCGGCCGTGCCTTCCATCCGGCCCGATGTCACTTTCATCCATGCGCAGAAAGCCGACCGGAAAGGCAATGTGCTGGTCGAAGGCATCATCGGCGTCCAGAGGGAGGCGGTATTGGCGGCGACGCGCGCGGTGGTGACGGTGGAGGAGGTGGTCGACAATTTTGACGATCTTCACCCCAATCTGACTGTGCTGCCCCGCTGGACGATCGCGGCGATCTCGGTCGTGCCCGGCGGCTCGCACCCCTCCTATGCCCATGGCTATTATGCGCGCGACAATGCCGCCTATCTCGAATGGGACGAGGTCGCGGCCGACCGCGAGAAATTCCGGGCCTGGATGCAGGCAAACGTGATCGAGAAAAGTCCCGACGATTTCGCGGCCCGGGTCTCGCATCTGCGGAACGCGGCATGAGCGAGAATCAGCTGGGCTTCACCCCCAACGAGATGATGACGATCGCTGCGAGCCGGGCGCTGAGGAATGACGATGTCTGCTTCGTCGGCATCGGCGCGCCGTCCGCGGCCTGCAACGTCGCGCGGCTGACGCATGCGCCCGACATCACCTTGATCTATGAGAGCGGCACGATCGGTACGGCGCCCGACGTGCTGCCGCTGTCGATCGGCGATGGCGAATTGTGCGAAACCGCCGTCACCACCGTCGCCGTACCGGAGATGTTCCGCTACTGGCTGCAGGGCGGCCGCATTTCCATCGGGTTCCTCGGTGCGGCGCAGCTCGACAAGTTCGGCAACATCAACACCACTGTCATCGGCGACTATTTCCATCCCAAGACCCGACTGCCCGGCGGCGGCGGCGCGCCGGAGATCGCGACGTCGTCGAAGGAGATCTACATCACCATGGCGCAGACCAAGCGCGGCATGGTCGAGAAGATCGACTTTGTCACCTCCTTCGGCCATGGCGAGGGCGGCGATCACCGACAGCGGTTGGGCATCCATACATCCGGCCCGACATTGCTGGTCACCGATCTCGCCCTCTGGAAGCCGGATCCGGTGACCAAGGAATTCACGGTCGTGTCGCTGCATCCGGGCGTCACCCGTCAGCAGGTGCAGGAGCGCTGTGGCTGGGTTGTTAAGTTCGCCGAGGCGCTTGACGAAACACCCGCGCCAAGCGAACTCGAACTGAAGACATTGCGCGACCTGCAGGCCCGCACCAAGGCGGCGCATGAGGGAACCGGAAAAACAAAGGCTGCATAAAATGGCCGAGGCCTATATCTGCGACTACATCCGCACGCCGATCGGCCGCTTCGGCGGTTCGTTGTCTTCGGTTCGGGCCGACGACCTTGCCGCCATCCCGCTGAAGGCTTTGCTTGAGCGGAATCCCGGCATCGACTGGCAGCGGATCGACGACGTCGTCTATGGCTGCGCCAACCAGGCCGGCGAGGACAACCGCAACGTGGCGCGCATGGCCTTGCTGCTAGCTGGGCTGCCGAAGGAGATACCAGGCTCGACGGTCAATCGTCTGTGCGGCTCGGGCATGGACGCGCTGACCATCGCGGCGCGTGCCATCAAGGCCGGCGAGGCGGAACTGATGATCGCGGGTGGTGTCGAATCGATGAGCCGCGCGCCTTTCGTCATGCCCAAGGCCGACACGGCGTTCTCGCGCAATGCCGAGATCTATGACACCACCATCGGCTGGCGCTTCGTCAACCCGCTGATGAAGAAGCAATACGGCGTCGATTCCATGCCGGAGACCGGCGAGAATGTGGCGGAAGACTTCGCTGTTTCTCGCTCGGACCAAGATGCCTTTGCCGTGCGCAGCCAGGACAAGGCGGTCGCGGCCCAAGCCAATGGCCGGCTGGCGAAGGAGATCACCCCGGTGACCATCCCACAGCGCAAGGGAGATGCGGTCACTATCAGCAAGGATGAACATCCTCGCGCCGGCACAACCGTCGAGGCGCTGGCCAAATTGCCGACGCCGTTCCGGCAAGGTGGCACCGTGACGGCCGGCAATGCGTCGGGTGTCAATGACGGCGCTGCGGCGCTCATTGTTGCCTCGGAAGCGGCGGTGAAGACATACGGGCTGACGCCGATCGCCCGTATTCTTGGCGGGGCCGCCGCCGGGGTCGCGCCGCGCGTCATGGGCATCGGTCCGGCGCCGGCGACGCAGAAACTTTGTGCGCGGCTTGGCCTGACGCCGCAACAATTCGATGTCATCGAACTCAACGAAGCCTTTGCCTCGCAAGGCATCGCCGTGCTGCGCCAACTCGGCATTGCCGAGGATGCGCCGCACGTGAACCCGAATGGCGGTGCCATCGCACTTGGCCATCCCCTGGGCATGTCGGGCGCGCGCATCTCCGGCACGGCGGGGCTGGAGCTGCGCGAGCGCGGCGGCCGCTATGCGCTGGCCACCATGTGCATCGGCGTCGGCCAGGGCATTGCCATCGCGCTCGAACGGGCCTGAGCAATCGCTCTTCCTGGCAGGCCAGGAGAGTGGATATGCTCGATCCTGCCAAATTTGACCATGTGGACAAAAGTCCGGACCCGTTCCATAGTTCCCCGTCTGATTTCAGGAACGGCCGGCTCGACACGGCTGTCAAACAGAGGGGCACTTCAATGGAAGACCGGAAGAACAGATCTCATTCGATGCGCGAAGGGCTGTCGCGACGCAACGTGCTGGAGCTGGGCGCGCTTGGCCTGGCCGCGACGATGCTGCCGGGTGCGGCCTTCGCGGCGGGCAAAAAACTGAAGGTGGCGGCGATCTTCGCCACGCCGATCGAGGAACCCTGGGACAACCAGATCCACGTCGCCCTGCAGAAGGCGGAGAAGGAACTGGGCATAGAATATAAATGGTCGGAGAAGGTCCAGACCGCCGACTTCAGCCGCGTCATGCGCGAATATGCGCAGGGCGGCTACCAGCTGGTGCTGGGTGATGCCTTCGCCGCCGAGCGTGAATCGCGCCGCACGGCCAAGCAGTTCCCCAAGACAGCCTGGCTGTTCGGCTCCGGCGCCGGGCCGGCCGAGCCGAATTTCGGCGTGTTCGACAACTGGATCCACGAGCCCGCCTATCTCTCCGGCATGATCGCAGGCAAGATGTCGAAATCGGGCACGGTCGGCGCGGTGGCGGCGATGGGCATTCCGGAAGTGAACCGGCTGGTCAACGCCTTCTTCGCCGGCGCCAAGGAGGTCAACCCGAACGTCAAGAAGAAGGTCGCCTTCATCGGCTCCTTTTTCGATCCGCCGAAGGCCAAGGAAGCCGCGGTGGCGCAGATCGATGCCGGCGTCGATGTCATCTATGCCGAACGCTTCGGCGTCATCGAGGCGGCGGTGGAAAAGAAGATCTTCGCCATCTCCAACATGTCCGACCAGTCGAGCCTCGGCCCCGATACCGTCATCACCGGTCCGGTCTGGGACATGTATCCGACGGTCGAGCAGGCGATCAAGCTGGTCAAGGCCGGGGTCTACACCGCGCAGGACTATGGCGATTTCTCGCGCATGGCCAAGGGCGGTTCGTATCTGGCGCCCTTCCACAAGTTCGACAAGACTTTGCCCGCCGAGGTCAAGGATCTGATCGAGAAGAAGAAGGCCGAGATCCTGGAAGGCAATTTCCGCGTCGACGTCGACGAGAACACGCCGGTTTCGGATTGACGCCATGATTGAGGGCTGGCGCGTGGCGCCCCCCTCTGGCCTGCCGGCCATCTCCCCCCTCGAGGGGGGAGATCAGATGTCACTTCGGCTTTCGCCAATCGCCGACCTTGAAACATAAGCGAAGTCGGCGAAGCTGCCAATCTCCCCACTTGAGGGGGAGATGTCCGGCAGGACAGAGGGGGGTACAGCGCCGCCCTCCGCAGCTAAGGCCGGATCGGAAAAATCAGGAGCATTCTTGTCCGCCCCTCTCATCGAAATGCGCGGCATCACCAAGAGCTTCGGCGTCGTCAAGGCAAACGAGGCTGTGGATCTCAGCGTGGCGCCGGGGGAAATCCTCGGGCTGCTCGGCGAGAACGGCGCCGGCAAGACGACATTGATGAACGTGCTGTTCGGTGCCTACGCGCCGGATGCCGGTGAGATCCTGATCCAGGGCCAGCCAGTCAGGATCACCAGCTCGGCCGATGCGCTGGCCGCGGGCATCGGCATGGTGCATCAGCATTTTCATCTGGCACCACGGCTCACCGTGCTGGAAAATCTGCTCATTGGCATTCCGGGCAAATCGGGACGGATCGACCACAGCGGCGGGCTGGCGCGGCTTGCTGAAATCAGCAGCCGGCACGGGCTGACGCTCGATCCCAATCTGCCGGTCTCGGCGCTGTCGGTCGGCGAGCAACAGCGGCTGGAGATCGTCAAGGCGCTGTTTCGCGGTGCCAAGCTCTTGATCCTTGACGAGCCGACGGCGGTGCTGGCACCGAGCGAGGTCGACGGACTGTTTTCGGCCCTGCGCTCGATGGCGGCGCAAGGCCTGGGCATCATCTTCATCTCGCACAAGCTCAACGAGGTGCGGGCGCTGACGCATCGCTGCACCGTGCTGAGGCACGGCCGCGTCGCGGGCCGTGTCGACGACCCCGCCAACACGACGTCGGCTGCAATGGCTGAACTGATGTGCGGCCATGAGATCGTGCCGCCGGCAAGGGGATCGTCGACGCCCGGCGCCGATGTGCTGACGCTCGACGGCATTTCAACCTCGAAGCATTCCGGCACGGCGTTGCGCGACGTGTCGCTTGCGGTTCGTGCAGGCGAAATCCTCGGCATCGCCGGCGTCTCCGGCAATGGCCAGCGGGCGCTGGCGGAGATTATCTCGGGCACGCGCGCGCCCGACAGCGGTCAAATGACGATAGCCGGCAAACAGGTCGTGCAATTCTCGCCGCGCGAAGTGCAGGCACTCGGCCTTGGCCGCATCCCGGAAGATCGCATGACGACGGGGCTGGTTACCAATTTGCCGCTCGCCGATTCGATGGTGCTGCCGCGCATCGGCACTTCAGCCTTCTCCGCCAAGGGCTTGCTCAAGCCGGATGCGATCCGCGCTTTCGCCGAAGAACAGATCAAGGCCTATGACATCAGATGTCCCGGGCCGATGACGCGCGCCGGCGCGCTGTCCGGTGGCAATCTGCAGAAAGCGCTTCTGGCGCGCGAGCTTGCTTTCGATCCGAAGGTGCTGATCGTTTCACAGCCGACACGTGGCCTCGACATCGGTGCGGCGCGCTTCATCCATGAAAAATTCCTCGACATGCGCGCCAAGGGCTGCGGCATCATCGTCATCGGCGAGGATCTGGAGGAACTGCTGGTGCTCTGCGACCGCATCGCGGTGATGTATGAGGGCCGCATCGTCGGCACGCTGGACAGTGCCGATGCGACCGTCGCCCGGCTCGGCCTGCTGATGACCGGCGCGGAGGGCCACTGATGTTCCGCCTCGAAGTCCGCACGTCCACGCCCGCCTGGTTCAACCTCGCGCTGCCGTTGCTGGCGATTGTCGCCACGCTCATCCTGTGCAGCGGCCTGATCGCGCTGGCCGGGGCCGGGGTGTTCGAATCCTACGGCGTGATGTTCACGGCCTCGCTTGGCGACAGCTACGCCATCACCGAAACGCTGGTCCGCGCCGCCCCGATGATCTTTACCGGGCTGGCGGTGGCGGTCGCCTTCCGCGCAAAGTTCTGGAACATCGGCGCGGAAGGACAATTGCTGGCCGGCGCGGTGGCGAGCTGTTTCGTCGGTGCGATCCCGATGCCAGGACCGCTCGCCATGCTTTTCATGGCGCTGGCGGGGGCGGCCGCGGGCGCGGCGGTCGCGCTGGTGCCTGCGACGCTGCGGGTAAAGTTCAAGGTCGACGATGTCGTGAGCTCCTTGCTGCTCAACTCGGTCATCTATTATGCCCTGATGGCGCTGATCGAGGGACCGTGGAAGGACAGCTTCAGCGGCTATCCGATCTCGCCGCCGATCGAGGATACAGCGAACTTTCCGGTGCTGATCGAAGGCACGCGGCTGCATCTCGGTGTCGTCGCGGCGCTGATCGCGGCCCCGCTGATCTGGTTCCTGATCGTGCGCACGACGCTGGGCTTCCGGATCAGGGTCACCGGCGAAAACCCGGAAGCGGCACGCTATGGCGGCATCCATGTCGAGCGCGTGCTGCTGTCGACGGCGCTGCTGTCGGGCGCGTTGGCGGGGCTGGCCGGCGTCGGCGAGGTCGGCGGCGTGCATTTCCAGGTGATGAGCGATATTTCGCCGGGCTACGGCTATTCCGGCATAGTCGTCGCCATGCTGGCGCGGCTCAACCCGCTCGGCGTCGTGCCGGCGGCGATCTTCCTTGCAGCCGTGATGACCGGCGCCGAGGCGATGTCGCGGGCGACCGGCGTGCCGGCCTTCCTCAGCGACGTCATCCAGGGCACGGCGCTGCTCGCCATGCTGGTGGCGCTGCTGTTCACGGCCTATCGTATCCGCCGCGTCGGAGCCGTTGGATGAGCGCGGTGTTCGAACAGATTTTTCAGGTCGGCTTTCTCGCCGCCATCATCCGCATCGCCACGCCGCTGGCCTTTGCCACGCTCGGCGAAATGTTCTCCGAACGGGCCGGCGTGCTCAATCTCGGCATCGAAGGCATCATGCTGCTTTGCGCCATGACCGGCTTCACCGCCACCAGCCTCAGTGGAAGCCTGTGGCTGGGTGTGCTGGTGGCGGTGCTGACCGGCATGCTGATGGGCGCGCTGCATGCGCTGTTCACGGTGGTGCTCGGCCTCAGCCAGCATGTCTGCGGCATCGGCGTCACCCTGTTCTCGTCGGGGCTGGCCTATTTCCTCTACCGGCTGATCTTCGGCCAGCAATCGGTGCCGCCGAGCATCAAGGGTTTTCAGACGCTGCCGATCCCGGTTCTCTCGGACATTCCCGTGCTGGGACCTGCGGTGTTCAACCAGTTCGCGCTGGTCTACATGGCCATTCTGGCCATTCCTCTGGCGGCCTTCATCCTTTACCGCACCCCGTGGGGGTTGTCGGTGCGCATGGTCGGCGAGAACCCGCGCGCGGCCGACTCCGCCGGCGTCAGCGTCATCGCCACGCGCTTCCAGGCCGTCATTCTCGGCGGCGCCCTGATGGGGCTCGCTGGTGCTTTCCTGTCGATGGCGCAGTTCAACGCCTTCACCTTCGGCGTCGTTTCCGGGCGCGGCTGGGTGGCGATCGCGCTGGTCGTCTTCGGCCGTTGGGATCCCTGGCGCTCGGCAGGGGCCGCGCTGCTGTTCGCCTTCGTCGATGCCTTGCAATTGCGCATGCAGGCGAGTGGGCTTGGCCACATCCCCTACGAGGCGTTCCTGATGCTGCCGTTCATCTTCACCATCGTCGCCATGGCCGTCATGTCGCGCAATGCGGTGGCGCCATCGGCGCTGCTCAAGCCGTTTCGAAGGGAAGAGCGTTAGACGAGTAGGATTTGGTGTCCTTGCTATCCCTCCGGACAGGAGAGGAAGGGCGTCAAGCTGTCCCGCAATGAAGAAGCTGGACCTTGGGACGCCTCACATCGATACCGCCGCGCTCTTCCGATCGATTGCCTGGAACCCATGCCCATAGCAATTTCACACCAATCTTTGGCGGTCGACGAGAAAATAATTCTGCCATTTGCACAAAAATAGCAATCGACAAAGTCTACAAGTTTTATAGATTAAGCGGCGAGACGGAGGTCGACATGTCCTATTTCCAGAACGCCCAGACCGACAGCAACGGCCAGCGAGTGGCCAATGCGCAGGGCTTTCGCCCGGCCTATGCCGGCGCTTTCGCCTATCTCGTCTTTGCCCTTGCGTTCGTGTTCACCGGGGCAGTCGTGCTGGGCCTTATTCCCTAAGGCGCGGGATCGACAGGGGCTGCTGCCCCACAACTTTCAGGCAATCGGAGTTGAATGAGCCGAATCCCGGGGCGTTTTCGCGCGCCTGAGGATTCGCATTTCACAGCATCAGTGATTCCAGTGATGGAGGAGATGACAATGCCGATCGAATTCACGCATGTACCCGGCAAGACCGCCGACGCGGCGGTTCCCTTTTTCTATGACTTCGCCGAGACCTCGACCAAGCTCGGGCTGATCGAGGACAGCGGTTTCCAGAAGATCGTCGTCGACGATTCGGCCGGGCTGCTGACCAACATGGATCTGGCCTCGCAGGTGCTCAACCGCACCGCTTCGCTGCAAGTGGTGCTCACCCACTGGGCCGGCGTGATCGAACCCACGGTCGCTGCCCGCCAGCTGGCGTCCATCGACAGGGAGAGCGGCGGACGGCTGACGCTCAGGATGATCAGCGAGCCCTTGAACGACGACGATGCCGAGACACGGCCGGTCGGACATGGCGTCGTCTGGCAGCGCATCGACGAATATCTGGTGCTGTTGAAGCGGCTGTGGTCGAACGACCGGCCCTTCGATCACGAAGGCGCTTTCTACAGCATCAAAAGCGGTTATGTGCCGCGCAAGGGCCCGCATGGCGCCGACCTTGTGGTCCGCATGGGCGGGCAATCCGGAACGGCGCTGAAGGTGGCCGGCCGGCATGCCGATGTCTTCGAACTGGCGCCGGGGCCGATCGACGACATCAGGCAATTGATGGAGCGGGCACGTGGCGCCGCGGCCGAACATGGCCGTGCGGGCAAACTGCGCTTCGCGCTTCCGGTCAGGATCCACCAGGGTGTTTCCGCCGCCGGCCACAAGGCGATCGACCTATCCGGCCCGCCTGCTCAGGCCGCGCTGTCGCTGCTCGCCTATGCCGGGCTCGGGATCGATGAGTTCATGATCGTCGGCGTCGACACGCCGCGCGAGATCGCGACGGCCGGCCGGGAAACATTGGCGCTGCTGCGCAACTCCCTGGCGCGCCGGGAGGCCAGCGAGTTCCAGCCTGGAGCTTATGCGCCTCGCCCAGGATTGGAGACGCGAGCAGCGGGGTGAAGCCCATCAATCGTCTGCTGCTTCAGGCTGTCGCCAAGCCGCGACAGGCCTTCAATGACGGCGTCCGAATCGGCCAGCACGCCGAAGACGCCGTCCTCGACCGTCACCATGTGCAACGCCGCTTCATGCGCTTGTCTGTCGCCGCTGGCGCAGGCGTCCGAAATCGTCAGACACTGGAAATTGCGGTCACAGGCCTCGCGCAGCGTGGTGTGAACGCAGACATCCGTCGTGCATCCGGAAAACATCAGATGCGTGATGCCTTGCGCCCGCAGCACAAGCTCGAAATCCGTATAGGTGAAGGCGCTGTTGCAGGTCTTGTCGACGATGATGTCGTGCGGCGCGACGTCGATCTCCGGGACGATCTGGAAGCCAGCGCCTGAGCGCAGCAGGACGTCGGTGCCGTCGAGGCCGGAACGCTTGCGGCGCCATTTCTCGTAGGGCGTCATGTCCGCCATGTCGGCGCGGTAACCCTGTCTTGTGTGGATGACCGTGACGCCGGCTTTGCGCGCGGCCGCGATCAGGCGGTTCACGGCGGGCAGGATCGCCCGCAGCGGCGAGGGGTCATACCCCTTCCTGGCGAAATAGCCCGATGTCGACAGGAAATCCTGTTGCAGGTCGATGACGACGAGCGCGGTGTTTTCGGCAACCAGCCTGCCGTCATAGGGGTAGTCGAAGGGTGTCGCCTTGATCATCCGGAGCTCCTTGCCGCCGGCTCACCCTAGCGTGTCCGCATCGATGCGGCGACACCGGATGCCGACATCGTGTGGCCCGGGACCGAGATCGCCGGCGCGGATCGGCCGGCTGCGCGGGTGAGGGCCCGTACGCGGCAACAATGGCACCGGCCCCGGAGCGTTTCAGGTTTTTGCGGTGCATTCCCATCTTAAATCTTGACTAACAATATCATGTTTCATAGTCAACCGGGGACCTGCCTCCGCAGACAGGATCGGAATGCGGCGGCGGGGCTGGAGAAATGCCGTGACCATGGCCGAAGCCGATAGCCAGACCGCATTCGATATCGATGCCGTGCGTTTCGCCGTCGGCGAACGGACGCTGCTCGGTCCGGTCTCGCTCGAATTGCGGCGCGCGCGCGTCTACGGGCTGATCGGCCATAACGGTTCGGGCAAATCGACGCTGATCAAGCTTTTGGCGCGCCAGCAGCCGGCAAGCTCCGGCGCCATCACTTTCGCCGCACGGCCGCTATCGCAATGGCGCGCGCGCGAGCTGGCGCGGGCTCTTGCCTATCTGCCGCAGACGACGCCGGCGGCGACGGGCTTGACCGTGCGCGAGCTGGCAACGCTCGGACGCTATCCGTGGCATGGCGCGCTTGGCCGTTTCGGCGCCGAGGACAGGCGCCATGTCGAGCAGGCGCTTGTGTTGACCGACATGGGAGGGTTCACAGAGCGGCTGGTGGATGAATTGTCCGGCGGCGAGCGCCAGCGCGCCTGGTTGGCCATGCTGGTGGCGCAGAATGCCGGCGTCATGCTGCTCGACGAGCCGATCTCGGCGCTCGACATCGCGCATCAGGTCGAGGTGCTGGGTCTGGTCAGGGAACTCAGCCGCAAGCGCGACCTGTGCGTCGTCGTGGTGCTGCACGACCCCAATATGGCGGCGCGCTACTGCGATGAGCTGATCGCGCTGAAGGACGGCAGGCTGCTGACGCGCGGCACACCGGGCGAGATCATGCGGAGCGATGTGCTCAAGGACATTTTCGGCGTCGAGATGGGTGTGTTCGCGCATCCCGTCACCGGCCAGCCCGTCGGCTATGTGCAGTGAAGTCGTCGCCGGCGGTTGCAGGAACCGGCAAGCGGCTGGCCGCCGTGAGAACAAGGAAGAAGCTCATGTCGAGACATGGTTTGTTGGCGGCGTTGGTCGCATCGCTTGTCCTGGGGGCGACCGGCGCCACGGCCCAGGAGCAACCGGCCGGCTCTTCTCCAGCGGTTGAGGCCCCTGCCGCGCCGGCACAAGCTGCACCGGCTGCCATGGCGCCCGCGCAACCAGCCGGCCAGCCGAGCGCGACAGCGCCGGCCGAGGCCGCGCCTGCGGGGGCGATGGACCTGAACCTGCCGCATGACCTGTCGCCATGGGGCATGTTCAAGGCCGCCGACATCATCGTGAAGGCGGTGATGACTGGACTGGCCTTCGCGTCGCTCGTCACCTGGACGATATGGCTGGCCAAGTCGCTGGAGATTTTCGGCGGCAAGCTGCGCCTCCGCCGTGCCGTCCGCGCGATCGGCGATGCCGCCACGCTGAAGCAGGCGAGCCGCGCGCTCGACCGCGGTGGCGATCCCGGCGCGCTCCTGGTGCGGGCAGCGGAAGAAGAGGCCGCGCTTTCGGCCAATGCGCTCGACCACGTCGGCGGCGACGGACTGAAGGAACGGGTCAGCTCGCGCCTGTCGCGCATCGAGGCGGCTGCGTCGCGGCGCATGTCGCGCGGCACCGGCCTGCTGGCGACGATTGGTTCCACCGCGCCTTTCGTCGGCCTGTTCGGCACCGTCTGGGGCATCATGAACGCCTTCATCGGCATCTCGCAGGCTCAGACCACCAATCTCGCCGTGGTCGCGCCGGGCATCGCCGAAGCGCTGCTGGCCACCGCGATGGGTCTGGTCGCGGCAATCCCAGCGGTGGTGATCTACAACGTTTTCGCCCGCTCGATAGCCGGCTACCGGCAGATCCTCGCCGACGCCTCGGCCGGCGTCGAACGGCTGGTCAGCCGCGACCTTGATTTCCGCACGATAGCGCCGGCGACAGCCTTGGCGGCGGAGTAGCGGGAGCGACGCCATGGGGAGCAGAATTCGACAGACCCTGGACGACGACCTCGAGGAAAGCCACGAGATCAACGTCACGCCCTTCATCGATGTCATCCTTGTGCTCCTGATCATCTTCATGGTCGCGGCACCGCTGGCGACGGTGGATGTCAATGTCGACCTGCCCGGTTCGACCGCGACGCCGGCGCCGCGACCGGAGACGCCGCTGTTCCTGACGCTGAAGAACGATCTCAGCCTGGCGATCGGCAACGACACGGTGCCGCGCCCGGCTTTTGCCGCCACGCTCGACAGCCGCACCAAGGGCGACAAGCAGACGCGGATATTCCTGCGAGCCGACAAGGCGGTCGCCTATGGCGAGCTGATGGAGGCGATGAACCTGCTGCGGGCCGCCGGCTATCTGAAGATCGCGCTGGTCGGCCTGGAGGCCGCGCCGGCAGGTGATATCGCCGCACCGGCGCCAGGCAAAGCGGCCGCTCCATGACGCCATCCGCCGCCTCGCCCACGGTGGTGCTGTCGCGCTTCGACTGGCGCGACCTTGGCCTATGGGCATGCGCGGCGGTGCTGATGCTTGGGGCTCATGTCGCGGTCGCGTATGCCGTGCAGAATTTCAATCCAGTCGACCTGTCGGATGGCGGACCGCCGCCGGCCCTAGTGGTCGAGATGGCGCCGATGATGGTGACGCCGTCGGTGCCCGAACAGGCCGCGATGCCCGACGCGGCCATTCCCGACCGGGCCGAGCCAGTCGAACAGACCGAGAAGGCCGCCGAGGCCGAGCCTGACAAGATGGTCGAGCAAGCGGAGCCTGTTACCGAGGCCGTGATGGTGCCGCCGAACGAGCCTACGGAGATGACGAAGGCCGAACCGGTCGAACAGCCGCCGCTGGAACAGGTCGTCCCCGCTATTGTCGAGACCGTCGCGCCGGAGGCTGTCGTTCCGCTGCCGCGGGCAAAGCCGACGGAACGGCGCAAGGAAAAGAAACCGGCCGAAGCCAAGGTTAAAAAGCCGGTCGACAAGCCCAAGCCAAGGCCGAAGAAGGAAAAGGCCAAGCCACCGAAGACGGCAAGTGCCGCGAGAGCCGAGGCCAAGCCTGCCGCCAAGGCGGCGGCGCCGAAATCGGCGGCCGGGTTCTCGGGTGTCAGCCCGGCCAAATGGGAATCGCGGCTGACGGCGTGGATCAATCGCCACAAGCGCTATCCGAGCGCCGCGAAATCCCGGCGCGCGCAGGGCAATGTGAACGTGACTTTTACAATGGACCCATCCGGCCGGGTCCTGTCGGCCCGGGTCGCCCGTTCGTCCGGCGATGCCGAACTCGACCGAGCAGCACTTGCGGTGCTGCAGGGCGCGACCGTGCCGGCGCCACCGGCGGAACTCGGCCCGCGCGTCAGCCGTACAGTGCCATTCGTGTTCAGTTTGCGGGACTAATGCCCCTCAAATCCGTGCCAGCCGTCCCGCAAGCCCGACAATTGCATCGCGCTACGCTGTTCTTGGCTGAGCGTGGTTGTCTTTCGGGTGTGCCTTGGGGTGCATCGGATTGCCGCTGAGCTGCGCGTGTCGTGCCGGCCGTGCGCCGCGCAAGACGTCGAAGGCTTCGGCATAGGCCATACCGAGCAGATAGGAGATCATGGGGAAGCGGCTCGCTTCGGCCATCTGCACCAGCTCATTGGTCATCGTCGCGATATATTGGAGACTGTCGAGCTCTGACTGACGTAAGGCCTGATTTGACATGTTCTGCTCCTGTCATCGAATGAACTTTAGGGAATGCGTACTGGCTGCACTAGATGTACTACGCCGGCTAATTGATCGATCGACCGGCCGAATGCGGATCAAGTTCCGGGATTGAGAGGGTCAACGCATAGATGGGCGCGTCGGTGAGGCGGTCGAGGCCCAGAAGGCGCTTGATCGCCGAATGGCTCAGCGCCGCCGTGGGGCAGGCCGACAAGCCGTGCCTGGTTGCCGCCAACATCATGTTCTGGCCAATGTTCACTTTCTTGGTCATTTTCGTCCCTTTCCCCGACCCCCAGGGATCTGTTGAAAGATCCCGGAAAGGGATCCGCGGGAAGAAAGGTAAGGTCGGAAGAGTTACTGGTTTGTTAAAACTGTAGTAAATCAGCCATGAGCTAAAATATCTTTCTTGGCTAGAAAGTCTAAAAAATCGATTTTACTCGGTTATGGAGTAGGCAATCGCTGGCATACGCTTTTTCGGGATATTCTTGTTCTTATTCAGCGTAAGCAAGCGGCTAACCCAGCCCGTCCCGAGCGAGGCTGACGACGAGCTGGTCGAGGCTGGGATCATCGAGCCTGACGACATGCGCCATGCGGATCGCATGCCTGGGCCGGATATTGGACCTATCCTGCCGCATGATGACCGACACGAATGCCGGCCCGGCTTCGGTCAGAAGCATGGCCTTGCCTGTCAGCACCGGTTCGGAGATAGGCGCCCATTGCACCGAGATCAGCGACGGCTCGCCTGTCTGGCGGCGGTTGACGCCGCTGAAATAGATCCAGTTAAGGCGCGAGATCGCCACGCCGTAATGATTGCCGCGTGCCCGCGCCCATGTCGAGCGATGATGCTCCGACCATCCGGTGACCCTGCGGAACGTGACCAGCTCGGCTTCGCGACGCACGAAGGTGATCGCCCGCACCAGCAGATCGGATCTGCCGGGGATCGAAAAATAGGTGAAATAGGTGCCGCCCGCAATCGACGGAGCGGGCGGCCGGATCATCTGGGTGAACAGGCTTTCGGAGATCGGCGGCAGACCGGGAGCCGTGGGCGAGGTGGTGCCGGGGTCCCGGTACAGCTCGGCTTCGTCGACGCGGAAATAATCGCAGATCAGCTTGGCGGTGGCCTTGTTGGGCACGGTCTGCCCTTGCAGGTAACGCTCGAATTGTGTGCGGTTGATGCCAAGCTCGCGGCATACCGCGCTGACAGAAGCATGGTCCTTGCAGAGCCGCCTGAGATTTGCAGCAAGATTCTGGCGAATGGACACTAGTTTGCTTTCGCAGGCGGATACTTCATTTCGACTCGGAATCCGTATAGCGCTTTCGGTCGCCCCCGCCGAAACGCCCTGTCACAACACACAGAAAAAACTGATTTGAGAACGCCAGTCTAATGGGACGGCTTCCAAAAAAAATAGCGCCTGCCGGACACCGGCCATCGCCATAAGTCCAATTGACAACCATTTCGCCTTGGAAACGGCGAAATGCCATTGGCCATTTTTGGGGGGATCGGGGCTATGCCTTGCATCGCACCGTGGCGGATGCCGGCCGGGCCTTGCAGGAAGGGCCAAAAGCGGAACGATTATTCCGCTGGTGGAGCTGAGGAGGATCGAACTCCTGACCTCGTCATTGCGAACGACGCGCTCTCCCAGCTGAGCTACAGCCCCGTCCAGCGGATGGCGCATTTATCGGGCGCCGCGGTTTCCTGTCAAGGCGGCGCTTCACCGAAAAACCGGCTGCCGGTCGCGTGGCGGAACCCTGCCCTTGCCGGTTTGGCGCGTAATGGCTACATGTCGGCAACAATTGGAGTCCGGCATGCTCGCCCTCATTCAAACCATCGTCATGGCGCTCGACCTCTATTGGTGGGTCATCATCGCCTCGGCGATCTTTTCCTGGCTTTATGCCTTCAACGTCGTCAACTCGCGCAACCAGTTCGTCGGGAGCATCGGGAACATGCTCTACCGACTGACCGAGCCGGCGCTGCGGCCGATCCGCCGCTTCATGCCCGACCTTGGCGGTATCGACATCTCGCCGATCATCCTGTTGCTGATCCTGTTCTTCCTCAGGCAGTTCATTCTCACCACGGTCGCGCCGCTGCTGCTGGCCTGACGATCGCATGAGCGCGCCGTTCCGCATGCGCGAGAACGGCGTCGATCTGTTCGTGCGGCTGACGCCGAAGTCTTCCGTGGACCGAATCGAAATCGTCGAAACATCGGCGGACGGACGCAGTCACGTGAAGGCGCGGGTCCGCGCCGTGCCGGAAAACGGCGCCGCCAATCAAGCGCTGGAGAGGCTGGTCGCCAAGGCGCTGGGTGTTCCGGCATCGGCTGTTTCGGTCGTTGCCGGCGGTACGGCCCGCCTCAAGACGTTGCGGATATTGGGTGATCCTGAGGCGCTGGTAACGGGTGTCGAAGCGCTTTTCCAAAATTAAGATGCAGGCAGGACAGCGCCCCCCTCTGTCCTGCCGGACCCGGTCCTGCGCCGTCGCTCCGGGCATTGGTCGTTCGGAAGGCGCGGACCACTCCTTATCCCCGCTTGGGGAGAAATTGGCGGTTTCGGCGCCGGCTCGTCAATCGCCCAGCGGCAAACGGGGGTCGTCGACCTTCAGCGTGTTCACGCTCTGCTTGATGCGGCGCAGGTTCTCCAGCACCTTCGGTCCGCGTGTCTCGGCGACCGAGGTCACGATCATGTCGACGATCGCCAGCAACGCGTAACGTGACGATGTCGGCTTGTAGATGTTGCCGTCCTCGAACGGCTGCAGGTGGATGACAGTGTCGGCGACCTTGGCCAGCGCGGAGTCGGGCGCGGTGACCGCCACCGTGGCGGCGCCATATTGTTGGGCGACCTGCACCGCCTCGATGACCGAGCGCGCATAGCCGGAGACCGAGAAGGCGACCACCGTGGTGTCTGGCGTGGCAACGGCGGCATACATGCGCTGCAGCTGTCCGTCGATCTGTGCCAGAACCGGCAGGCCGAGCCTGAACAGCCGGTTTTGCATTTCGGTCGCCATCATCGAGGAGATGCCACCCGAACCTATGCACAGCACATTGCCTGATGCCGCAAGCCGCGCGGCGACGTCGACCAGCGTCGTCATGTCGAGGTTCTCGCTGGCGCGCTGGATGGCTGTAACAGCCGCTTCGGTGATGGCCGAGGCAATGCGCTGTTCGCGGGCGTCGCGGCTCAGTGGCTCCGGCGACAGATACTGGCCGCCGATGGCGATGGCCTGGGCCAGGTAGAACTTGAAGTCGCGCAACCCCTCGCAGCCGAGATTGCGGCAGAAGCGGGTGACAGTCGGTTCGCTGACGCCGACCCGCGCGGCGATCTCGGAGATCGCGGCCTTGGAGGCGAAGTCGAGGTCGGACAGGACGAGGCTCGCCAGCCGGCGATCCGACTTGGTGCCGTCCTGCGACATCAGCTGCAGCCGCGTGATGATGTCGGCCGGCGTCTTCATATCCGCGTTTCTGTCGTCATCGCAGCGGCAGGCCCGTCGCCGTGTCGAACAGATGGATGTTGCCGGGGTCGACCGAGACCGGCAGCAGGTCGCCCGGCCGCACCGGCACCCGGTCGCGGAACACGGCGCGCACCGTATCGGTGCCAATGGCGCCGTAGACATGGGTTTCGGAGCCGGTCGGCTCGACCACGTCAACCTTGAGCGTCATGGCGTCGGTGGCTTCACCGACGATGAAATGCTCCGGCCGGATGCCCGCCTCGACGGCACTGCCTGCCGGCACCGGGTCGCCGGCAAGCGCAAGCCGGCCGCCGCCGACCGACTCGAACCAGGTCGTCCCGGGCGTCGTCTTCAGTGCCCCGGATACAAAACTCATCGACGGCGAGCCGAGGAAACCAGCGACGAACTTGTTGGCCGGCCTGTCATAGAGCTCCAGCGGCGGCCCGACCTGCTGGATCCTGCCGCGGTCCATCACGACGATGCGGTCGGCCATGGTCATGGCCTCGATCTGGTCGTGGGTGACGTAAACTATGGTGGATTTCAGCCGTTGGTGCAGCGCCTTGATCTCGGTGCGCATCTGTACGCGCAACTGCGCGTCGAGATTGCTGAGCGGCTCGTCGAACAGGAACACCGAGGGTTCGCGCACGATGGCGCGGCCCATGGCGACACGCTGGCGCTGGCCGCCCGAGAGTTGGCGGGGATACCGGTCGAGATAGGAGAACAGGTTGAGGACGCCGGACGCCTTCTTGACCTTCTGGTCGATGGCGGCGCGGCTCTCGCCCCGGATTTTCGGACCGAAGCCGATATTGTCGGAAGCCTTCAGGTGCGGGAACAGCGCGTAGGATTGGAACACCATGGCGATGTTGCGCTGCTGCGGCGGCAGGTCGTTGGCGCGCGTGCCACCGATCAGGAGGTCGCCGGAACTGATGGTCTCCAGGCCCGCCAGCATGCGCAGCAAGGTCGACTTGCCGCAGCCGGACGGGCCGACGAGCACGACGAACTCGCCGCTCTTGATGTCGAGGCTGATCTCCTCGAGGATCTTGTGCTGGCCGAAGGATTTCGAGAGGTTGCGAAACTCGACGTCGGTCATGGTCACGCTCCCAGTATGTCGTCGATGAACGGCAGGCAGCCGGCGGTCAGTCCCGCATCCACGGGCATCACCACGCCTGTTACGCCCGAGGCGCGGTCGGAGGCAAGGAAAGTCACCGCTTCGGCGACTTCGGAGGCGTTGACGATGCGGCCGAGCGGATAGAGCCGCTGCAGCTTGCCGATTATGTCAGGGTTCTTGGCAAGGCGATGGTCCCAGGCGGCGGTGCGAATCGATCCGGGGCAGACGACATTGGCGCGCACGCCGCTACGGCCGAGCTCGACGGCGATCGACTTGGCATAGGCGTTGATGCCGGCCTTGGCGGCGGCGTAGGCCGGATTGCCGAAATGCGCGATGGCGTTGACGGAAGAAATGAAGACGACGCTGCCCGAACCGCGTGCAGCCATCGCCTTAACCAGCGGGCCGGCGAAAGTCATCACACCGGTCAGGTTGAGGTCGAGCTCATGTTCGATCGTGTCCGCCGTCAGCGCATCGAGCGTTTCGGCGCGCGTCCAGCCGGCATTGTTGACCAGGATATCTGGCACGCCGTCCCGGTCGAGAACGGCGGCGATCCCCGCCTCGATGGAAGCCCGGTCGAGAAGGTCGAAGACATGCCGCGAGGCAAGGTGCGGGCTCGCCAGCGCCTCCTCTGATTGGTCGCAGCCGACCACCCGCGCGCCCCTGCCGGCCAGCAGTGCGACGATCGCCGAGCCAAGGCCGCCACCGGCGCCGGTGACGACGGCGGTCCTGCCTTCGAATTCGGCTCTCGAAACCACGGCGCTTGCTCCTCCCGCAGGTCAGGCAGATGCCTGAGAGGCTAAAGAACCGGATGTAATTAAGCAACATACTAATCCGCTTGCGTGCAGCGAATTCATCGATAATGTAGGAAAGTCACATAAATCTTGTGCCGGCACCGGCACAAGGAGCGCGAATGCGCGAAACAAATGGGAGAGATCGGATGAACCTTGCGAAATGGACTGCCGGCCTGATGGCCGGAATGGGCATTCTGGCCTTCGCGGCGCAGGCAGAGGCCGGCGAAGTGCGGGTTACCGTCGCCGAATACAGCGCCAAGACCGGTCCGTATTTCGAGCAGGTCAAGAAGGAGTTCGAGGCGAAGAACCCTGGCATCACGGTCAAGTTCGAGGTGGTGCCGTGGGATGTGCTCTTGCAGAAGCTGACCACCGACATCACCGCCGGCACCAACGCCGATCTCTCCATCATAGGCACGCGCTGGCTGATCGACTTCGTCCAGCAGGACGTCGCCGAGCCGCTCGACAGCTACATCACGCCCGAATTCAAGGGTCGCTTCATCGACACCTTCCTGTCGCCCTCGATCATGGGCGGCAAGACCTACGGCCTGCCGATCGCCGCCTCGGCGCGCGCCATGTATTACAACAAGGAGCTGTTCGAGAAGGCCGGCATCGCCAAGCCACCGGCAACCTGGACCGAATTGCAGGAGGATGCTCGCAAGATCAAGGCGCAGGGTGCCTTCGGTTTCGGCCTTCAGGGCAAGGAGATCGAGACCGACGTCTATTACTACTACGCGATGTGGTCGCAGGGCACCGAGATCCTCAACAAGGACGGCACGTCGGGCCTGAGCACGCCGGGCGCGCTCGAAGCGGCCAAGCTCTACAAGTCGATGATCGACGAGGGGCTGACGGAGCCCGGCGTCACCTCCAACAATCGCGAGGACGTGCAGAACCTGTTCAAGCAGGGCAAGGTCGGCATGATGATCACGGCGCCCTTCCTGTCCAACCAGATCAAGGACGAGGCGCCGAGCCTCAAATATGGCGTTGCCGCCATTCCGGCCGGTCCGACCGGTGCGCGCGGCACCTATGGCGTCACCGACTCCATGATCATGTTCAAGAACTCCAAGAACAAGGACGAGGCCTGGAAGCTGATGGACTTCCTGTTCACCACGGAACAGCGCGCCAAGTTCACGCAGGGCGAAGGCTTCCTGCCGGTGAACAAGGAAGAGGCCAAGATGGACTATTACGTCAACAACGCCGACCTGGCCGCCTTCACCGCCCTGCTGCCGGATGCCCGTTTCGCGCCGGTCATCCCAGGCTGGGAAGAAGTTGCCCAGATCACGTCGGATGCCATGCAGAAGATCTATCTCGGCGGCGATCCCGAGGCAGGCTTGAAGGAAGCGGCGGCCAAGGCCAACGCAGTGCTGAAGAAGTAGGGGCCGCGCCCAACAAATAGGGCGTATCTC
The DNA here is from genome assembly GCF_020164695.1 of Mesorhizobium sp. ESP6-5. Lineage (NCBI taxonomy): Bacteria > Pseudomonadati > Pseudomonadota > Alphaproteobacteria > Hyphomicrobiales > Phyllobacteriaceae > Mesorhizobium > Mesorhizobium sp. ESP6-5. The sequence continues at coordinate 10,343 of NZ_JAIUGR010000012.1, read as the reverse complement.
CCTGCGCCCGTGGCGCGCCCCCGACTCAGGTGGGGCGCGCCACATTTCCAAACAGACATTTGGCTGCGCTCCACGTAAATAACGAAGACTGACAAGCAACCACTTTGGACGAATTGTCGACGTCAGCGCCGCCCCTCATTGCCCTGCCGGGCATTTCTCCCCGTATAGAGACGGGGAGAAAGGGCGGCCGGCATCTCGGAGCCCTTTCTGGACGCTGGTGACTGGCGAAAGCGGTGATGAAAGCTCCCCTCTCCCCGTCTCTATACGGGAGAGGATGCCGGCAGGCAGGTGAGGGGCGGCGCCGACGCCGGGGAAGAGTTCGAAACCGAGCGCCTGGGAAGAACAGGTCAACTGGCCAACCAGTGCTACTGATGCCTCGCAACGCGGTGTAAAATCAGCCGATGCAAAATCGCTTCCTGCCCTACCTCCTGACCTTGCCCAGTCTGTTCCTGGCGGCGGTGGTCATCTTCTGGCCGGTCTGGGACCTGATCCAGATCGCCACGCATGACGTCAATCGCTTTGGTCAGCTGCGCGAGTTCAGCGGTCTTGCCAATTTCGCCGCGCTGGCCGCCGATCCCGACTTCGTCGCCGCGCTCTGGCGCACGGGGCTGTGGACGGTGCTGGTGGTCGGCGGAGCGCTGCTGCTCTCGGTCCCGGTGGCGATGATCCTCAATACCGATTTCTATGGGCGTGGCCTTGCCCGCGTCATCATCATGCTGCCCTGGGCAGTGTCGCTGACCATGACGGCCGTGGTCTGGCGCTGGGCGCTGAGCGGTGAAAGCGGCATGCTGAATTCGGCGCTGATCGGACTTGGCCTGATCGACCACAACATCCAGTGGCTTGCGAGCGCCGAGACGGCGTTTCCGATGCAGGTGCTGATCGGCATATTGGTGACGGTGCCGTTCACCACGACGATCTTTCTCGGCGGCCTGTCGTCGATCCCGGACGATCTCTACGAGGCGGCGGCGCTCGAAGGGGCAACGCCGCTCCAGCAGTTCCGCGAGATCACCTTTCCGCTCCTGAAACCCTTCATCAACATCGCCATCGTGCTCAACACCATCTACGTCTTCAACTCGTTCCCGATCATCTGGGTGATGACGCAGGGCGGGCCGGCCAACTCGACCGACATACTGGTCACCCACCTCTACAAGCTGGCATTCCGTATCGGCAAGCTCGGCGAGGCCTCGGCGGTCTCGCTGGTGATGTTCGCCATATTGCTGATCTTCACCATGATCTATGTGCGCCTTGCGATGCGGGAGCAGCGCGCATGAAGGCCAAGCTGAAGCGCACCATCATCGCCTGGCTGCTGCTGGCGCCCTTGATCGTGGTGACGATCTTTCCCTTCGCGGTGATGTTCCTGACAGCGGTCAAGCCGCGTACCGAAGTGCTGACGCCGACATGGTGGCCGAGCGAGTTCCGGTGGTCGAATTTTGCCGACATGTGGGTGGCGACAGGCTTCGGCCGGGCGCTGGCCAATTCGCTCTATGTGTCTGTCATCGCCACCGTTGGCGCCATCCTCATATCCGTCCCGGCGGCCTATGCCATGTCGCGCTTCCGCTTTGCCGGCTATGGAGCGTTCCGCCAGTTCCTGCTGATCTCACAGATGATCTCGCCGATCGTGCTGGTGCTCGGCCTGTTCCGGCTGATGGCTGCCTGGGGACTGGTCGAATCGACCACCACGCTCGGCTTCATCTACATGGCCTTCAACGTCGCCTTCACCGTATGGATGCTGCAGAGCTATTTCGACACCATTCCGCGCGACCTTGAGGAGGCCGCCTGGATGGAAGGCGCCGGCCGCTGGCTGACGCTGCGAAAAGTGTTCCTGCCGCTCTGCCTGCCGGCGATCGCGGTGACGGCGATCTTCACCTTCATCAATGCCTGGAACGAATTCGTCGTGGCGCTCACCATGCTGCGCAGCCAGGAGAGCTATACGCTGCCGATCCAGGTGTTCTCGCTGGTTGCCGGGCGCTACACGATCGAATGGCACCATGTCATGGCGGCGACGCTGCTGGCGACGCTGCCGGTGGCGATCCTGTTCATCTGGCTGCAGCGCTATCTTGTCCGGGGCTTGGCGCTCGGGGCTGTCAAATAGCAATCCCAGCAATTCCAGGAAAAGTGCCCAGCGGTTGTCCGTCCGGAATTGCGAAAACAAGAAGCCCGTGGAGTTTTCATGCGTATCTTCACCGCCTCGCTGGCGACGGAAACCAACACCTTCTCGCCTGTGCCAACGGACCGGGCCTCTTTCGAGATGGCGTTCTATGCCGAGCCGGGCAAGCATCCGGAAACGCCGACCCTGTGCTCCTCGCCGATCGTGGCGCTGCGCCGCCGCGCGGCCGCCGAAAGCCTGACCGTGATCGAGGGCACCGCCACCTGGGCCGAGCCCGGCGGCCTCGTGCAGCGGCAGACCTATGAGGCGCTGCGCGAGGAAATCCTCGGCCAGCTCAAGGCTGCATTGCCGGTCGATGCCGTCATCCTGGGCCTGCATGGCGCCATGGTGGCGCAAGGCTATGACGACTGCGAAGGCGACCTGCTGGAGCGCGTGCGTGGCATTGTCGGGCCAAGCGTGGTGATTGCCTGCGAGTTCGATCCGCACAGCCATCTGACACCGAAGCGCGTGGCGGCGTCCGACATCATGGCCTATTTCCTCGAATTCCCGCACACCGATTTCTACGTGCGCGGCGAGCATGTGGTCGAGCTTGGCCTGGCCGCGGCGCGCGGCGAGATCAAGCCGGTCATCTCAACCTTCGATTGCCGCATGATCCAGGTGCTGCCGACCAGCCGCGAGCCGATGCGCTCCTTCGTCGACCGCATCAAGGCGCTGCACGGCAAGGACGGCGTGCTGTCGGTCTCGGTCATCCACGGCTTCATGGCCGCCGACGTGCCCGAAATGGGCACGCGCATCCTTGTCGTTACCGACAATGACAAGGCCAAGGGCGATGCGCTGGCGGAGCGGCTTGGACGCGAGCTCTATGCCATGCGCGAAACGACCGCGATGACGATGCTGAGTACGGCCGACGGCATCGATCGGGCGCTGGCCGTGCGCAAGGAAAGACCGGGCAAGCCGGTGGTCATTGCCGATATCTGGGACAATCCCGGCGGCGGCGTTCCCGGCGACGGCACCTTCGTGCTGCGCCAGATGCTGGCGCGGGGCCTGGACAAGTTCGGCGTGGCGACGATCTGGGATCCGATCGCGGTGACTTTCTGCCAGGCGGCCGGCGAGGGTGCCGTCATCGACCTGCGTTTCGGCGGCAAAGCCGGCCCGCAGGCGGGCGAACCGATCGATGCACGCGTCAAGGTACTGAAAGCGGTTGCCGAGGGCTGGCAGAGTTTTGGCCCGAGCCGGGTGACATTGGGGCCATCAGCGGTGGTGCGCATCGAGGGCACCGAAGTCGATGTGATCCTGAACACCAACCGCACCCAGACCTTCGAGCCGGATGTCTTCTCCAACATCGGCGTCGATCCGCTGTCGAAAGACATTTTGCTGATCAAGTCGACAAACCATTTCTACGCCGGCTTCGAGCCGATCGCCGCCGAGATCATCTATGTCGCGGCGCCGAGTTCCTATCCCAGCAATCCGGCGGCGACGAATTACACGAAGCTGACGCGGCCGGTGTGGCCAAGGGTAAAGGATCCTTGGGTCGGCAGCCAAGGACAACGAGGTTAACGTCGGCGCCGACTTCGGCGATTGCCTACACCAATCCGCGCTTGACCATCATCGCTTCCGGCGACGGCATTTTGCCGCGAAACGCCGTGTAGAGCTCTTCCGGATCCTTCGAGCCGCCGGCGGCGTAGATGTTCTTCCTCAGCCGCTCGGCCAGCGCCGGGTTGAAGGGGTCTCCGGTTTCCTCGAAGGCGGCGAAAGCATCGGCGTCCAGCACCTCCGACCACATGTAGGAATAGTAGCCGGCCGAATAGCCCTCGCCGGCGAAGACATGGCCAAAATGCGGGGTGCGATGGCGCATGGCGATCGTATCCGGCATATGCAGCGTCGCAAGCGTTTCGGCCTCGAAACGAAGCGGCTCTTCCGGCGCGTCGGGCCGTGCATGGTAGGCCATGTCCATCAAGGCAGAGGCGGTGAACTCGACGGTGGCGAAGCCGGCGCCGAAGGTGCGCGTGGCCAGCATCTTGTCGAGCAGCGCCTTCGGCATCGGCTTGCCGGTCTTGACATGCAGCGCGTGCTTTTCCAGAACCGCCGGCACCGTCAGCCAGTGCTCGTAAAGCTGCGAGGGCAGTTCGACAAAGTCGCGGCTGACCGAGGTGCCTGACACCGACGGCCAGGTGACGTCGGTCAGCATGCCATGCAGCGCATGGCCGAATTCGTGGAACAAGGTCTTCGCTTCGTCGACCGACAGCAAAGCCGGTTCGCCCGCTGGCGGCTTGGCGAAGTTCATGATGTTGTAGATCACCGGCTTCGAGCCATGGCCAAGCTTGTAACCGGACTTCAGCGCGCTCATCCAGGCGCCGGAGCGTTTTGACGGCCGCGCGAAATAGTCGGCGAGGAACAGGCCGCGCTCACTGCCGTCGGCATTTTTGACCACGAAGACGCGCGCGTCCGGATGCCAGGCGGCGATGCCTTTCTTCTCCTCGAACGTGACGCCGAACAACCGTGTCGCGACGTCGAAGCAGGCGTCAATGACGCGGTCGAGCTGCAGATAGGGTTTCAGCTCCGCTTCGTCGAAAGCGAACTTCTCGGCGCGCAGCTTCTCCTGGTAGAAGCGCCAGTCCCAGGCGGCGAATTTTTCGTTGCTGCCGGCCTCGGCTGCCAGACGCTCCAGCTCCTTCTGGTCGGCGGCGGCTTTTTCCAATGCCTTTTCCCAAACCGGGTCGAGCAGTGCGTGCACCGCCTTCGGTGTCTTGGCCATGGTGTCGTCGAGCTTGAGCGCGGCGAAGGAGGCGTAGCCGAGCAGCTTCGCCTTTTCGGCGCGCAGCTTCAGCATGTCGCGCACCACGGACGTGTTGTCGGACGCACCGCCGTTCTGGCCGCGCATGGTGAAGGCGCGATAGGCGATCTCGCGCAGGTCGCGGCGTTCGGAGAAGGTTGTGAACGGCTCATAGATCGAGCGCGACAGGGTGACGGCGTAGCGGCCCTTCTGGCCGCGCATCTCGGCGGCCTCGGCCATCGAGCTTTTCACGAAATCCGGCAGGCCGGCGAGATCGGCCTCGTCGAGGAGCAGTGCCCAGTCGCGCTCGTCGGCCAGCACGTTCTGACCGAAAGTCGTGCCGAGCGACGACAGCTCCTCGTTGATTTTGGCCAGCCGCGTCTTGCCGTCCGCGTCGAGCTTGGCGCCGGAACGGACGAAGCCTTTCCAGGTCTTCTCCAGGACGCGCAGCGTCTCGGGATCGAGGTCAAGGCTCTCGCGGCGCCGGTAGAGATCGTCGATGCGGGCAAACAGCTTCTCGTTCATCGAGATGGCCGAGAAGTGCCGCGACATCTTCGGCGAAATGTCACGCTCCAGGGCCTGGATGGTTTCGTTGGTGTGAGCGCCGGCGCGGCACCAGAAGATCGATGAGACATGATCCAGCGCCTCGCCGCCGAGCTCAAGCGCGGCAAGCGTGTTCTCGATGCTCGGCGTATCCTTGTTGCCTGATATCGCGTCGATCTCGGCCTCATGCGCCTTCAGCGCGGCGTCGAAGACGGGAGAAAAATCACCGTCGCCAATATGGGCGAAATCGGGCAGGCCGAGCGGCCCTCGCCACGCGGTCAACGGATGGGCGGCGAGATCGACGGCTTTCGGAGAGGGCATGGAGGGTCTTTCGCTGGCGTCAGGAAGGAGGTGTCACCGATGTAGGGCGCGGTCCGCGGGCCCGCAATATGCCAGTTGGCCGCTCCGCCTCAGTAGCCCTCGCAGTTTTCAGCGATTGCCGCCTGCGAACTGGCGGTGATGCGGTTGTCGCTCACCGCGAAGGTCTCCTGCATCAACATATCATTGTCGGGGAAGTCGTAGCAGGCGATCACGGTGGTGACCCCGCCTTCGGTCTTCTCGATGCGGTGGCGGATCGCGGCTCCCGCAACCGCACCTTTCCATTCGTCGAGCGAGGCGATGAATTCCTGCTTGCTCTGGACAACGCCGAGGTCGTCGAGCTTGATGCGGACGTCGTCGGCGAGCAGGTCCGCCAGCTCGGTGCGATCGGCGACCAGCAGCGCCGAATACCAGCGGCTTATGATGGCGCGGTCATCGGCGCGAGCGGCAACGATCGCTATGATCAGCGCGGCCGCCGTGAAAACGACCGGCCGGACACTCATCGCCTGCCGCGCCGTACCGTTCATTCCAGCACCGGCCGCTCGAAATCGCCGGTCTCCTTGTTCATCACCCAGAGCTCGCCGGTCGAAATGTCGAACCAGGCTCCGTGCAATGACAGCCGCCCCTTGCCCTCAAGGATTGAGACGCAGGGAAAGGTCCTGAGATTGGCGAGGGAGTAGCGGATCGAGATGCGCTCCAGGGCCGTCTGGCGTTCCGTCGCCGTCATGAAGGTGCTGGCCGACACCGTCTCGGCGGCCGGCGCGATCAGGCTCATCCACTTGCCGATGAAGTCGCCGGGAGACAGCGGCGCGGAGTTGGTGTCGAGCGCGGCCCGGATGCCGCCGCAGCGGCCGTGGCCCATGACAACGATATTCTTGACCTTGAGGCTCTGCACCGCGAATTCGAGCGCGGCCGAGGTCGAATGGAACTCGCCGTCCGGCTCGTAAGGCGGCACCAGATTGCCGACATTGCGCAAGACGAAGAGTTCGCCGGGGCCGGCGTCGAAGATCGCCTCGGGCGCGGATCGCGAGTCGCAACAGGCGACGATCATGGTCTCGGGCGCCTGGCCTTCGCGGGCGAGCTCGCGATAGCGGCCGCTCTCGGTGAGGTAGCGGCCGTTCATGAAATTGCGGTAGCCGGCGAGGAGGTGTTCGGGAAGATGAGGCATGGGCGGCTAAGGCCTTTCCGGGTTGGAGGCGGCAGCTCGTTGCGGTCGAGGAAAGCCTCTAACGGCAAAAACCCGTTACGAGCAATGCAGAATTGTAGGGGCTAGCTATAAATGCCATGCGCCAGAGCGGGACGCCCGCCGACATTGTCACGCCCAAATGGCGACCGGTATGCCAAAACCGTCAGTGCGAGGCGGGTCGGGAAACGGCTTCGCGTCGCCGCTGGCGATGCGGCCGGCAATCAGCATCATGGCCGCCGCATCGAGGAAATCGTCGGCGGCCGCACCACGTGGCGGCAGCTGGTCGAGGAAATCCATGTCATAGCCGTGCCGGCAAAGCAGCGCCTTGCGCTCCGCCATGCCGGCCAGATTGACGCTGCCCTTGATCTTCTTCGGCAACCGCATGGCCTGATCGCCGTTCAGGCGACAGAAGGCGACTTCCGGATGCGATTCGAAGATGCGGCCGCGCAGTTCGGGCCGCGCGATCAGCAATGTGTCGATCTCGCGGATTTTCGAAAAGATGCCGAAGGCCTGGATGGAAACGCCGCGCGGCGGGTTGGATGTGGCCTTGGCCGCTTCGCTTGCCCTGATATGCGCCGCGTACCAGGCTTCGATCGTGGTGAAGCCGCTGGTGTCGGCATAGAGCGCGGCACGGGACGGAATCGAGAAGACGCTGGACTGGCGAGCGCCAAGCAGCGGCCGCACCAGCGCTTCCGGCCCGCGTCCGCCCTTTTGCGAAAATTCCGGTAGACCGATCGGCATGTCGACGGCGACGATCGCGTCATCGGGGATCGCCGCCAGCAGGGCGGCGAACGAAGAGAAGACATCGACCGAAGGCGCCGTATCTGGGTCACGACGTGTCGAACCGGGTTCGCTCCGCACGGCGATCCAGCCGGCCTTGCAGCCATCGGCGCCGACGAGCACGACCTTGGCCGGGGTCACGCCCGGCGATCCCGCCCCGGATGCGTGAGGTGGCGAAGCTGGACCATGGCCATCGGGTGCGACAGGCTCTGCGCGTCGGTTTCGAGCTGCAACTCGTCGCCGCCGCGTTTTGCGGTGCGCGCCAGGATTTCGTAGACCGCCGCCGTCGTCGACTGCAGCGCCTTGATCGCCGGCTGGCCGGACAGGATGCGCGCCAGGTAGACCGCTGCCGTCAAGTCGCCAAGGCCGTTCGGCGGCTTGTCGATCAGGCGGTGTTCGGCCAGCAGCGCCTGGGTGCCGTCGAGCAGCAGATTGCCTGTTCCGCCTGACATCATCGACGGTGCCGAGGTGACCAGCATGGTCGATGGTCCGGCGTGGAGTGCGGCCGAGATCACCGATTTCAGATCGGGCAGCGGCGCGCCGGCCATCCATTCCAGCTCATAGCGGTTGGGGGTGGCGATGTCGGCGATCGGCATCAGCCGGTCGCGCATGGCGGCGGCGGTGGGCTCGGGCACGTAGAGGCCGCCGGAATCACCCATCACCGGATCGCAGATATAGACGGCATCGGGCGTTCTCGCCTTGACCGCGGCGACCAGCGAGGCGACCGCCTCGGCCTGGCCGGCCTCGCCGAGATAACCCGACAGCACGGCCCCGACCTCACCCAGCCACGGCGCGCGCTCCAGATCGGCCATCAGCGCCTTGAACTGGTCGAGCGGCGGCACGATGCGGGTCGCGCGGCCATGGCCGGGATGCCAGGGCAGGGTGACCGTAGGTACGGCCCAGACCGGAAAGCCCAGTGTCTCCAGCGCGAAGACGGCCGCGCGGTTGCCGACGGAGCCGCGGGCGACATGGCTGGAAATGACGATGACCGCGTGCGGCGCGTCGGTTTTTTCGGCGCTCATTGTTTCTTGATTCCTAGCTGCCCCGGGTGAGGAAAAGCACGAGCCAGACCATCAGGCCCAGCGCCAGAAGCAGGCCGAGTATCCTGCCAACACGCGTGCCCCAGACTTCGATCGGATCCGTGCGATCGGCATCGGCCGCGGAGACGTGGTCGCGCACGCCTTTCGTCGTCCGTGCCACGAAAGAGTTGCCGGCCGGATCGGTCTCCTGCGCGACGCGCTGGAGGATACGGCGCGATTCGCTGTCGCTGTCCTGGCGTTTCGCCATGATGATATCCCGTTCTGATCGAACCTTATCGCGTTCACCGGGCCAATCACAGGGCCTTGGGCGGGCACAATTCATGCCGAGCCTGCTTCAGAGGCCGAGGCCGTTTTCTTGCGCGCCGATTGTGGTAATGCTCGGATGCAACTTCTATCGAGGGATCCCTTCATGCTTGCCCAGCGCCTTGCTCGACCATCGACATTTCGCACGTTGCCCGCCTTCCTGATGATGGCAATCGTGCTGCCGCTGCTTGCCGGCTGCGGCTACAACACGATCCCGACGGCGGAAGAAAACGCCAGGGCGGCATGGAGCGAGGTGTTGAACCAGTATCAGCGCCGCGCCGACCTCATTCCCAATCTGGTCGAGACGGTCAAGGGCTATGCCTCGCATGAAAAGGACACGCTCGACGCCGTCGTCCAAGCGCGCGCCAAGGCGACGCAGATCACGGTGACGCCCGAAACGCTGAAGGATCCGGAAGCCCTCAAGAAGTTTCAGGATGCCCAGGCCGGGCTGACCAGCGCGCTGTCGCGGCTGATCGCGGTGTCGGAAGCCTATCCCGACCTCAAGGCCAACCAGAATTTCCTGGCGCTGCAGGCGCAGCTCGAAGGCACGGAGAACCGCATCGCGGTGGCGCGGCGCGACTACATCCAGGCGGTCAGGGACTACAATTTGACGCTGAAGACCTTCCCGTCGGTACTGTGGGCGACATTCTGGTTCCGCGGCAACGAGCCCTTCGCCAACTTCACCGTCGACGAAGACAAGATGCAGCCGCCGAAGGTCGATTTCGGCACGAAGCAGGGCGGGTGAACGGCGACTGTCATCGGAACGAATTCCGCGAAAAGACGGACCGCCGGCGTGCAAACACCCCCCTCTGTCCTGCCGGACATCTCCTCCTCAAGGGGGGCGCTGCGGAACGCCTACCTTTCCTTTCTCGGCCTTCTTGCCAGCATCCTCTTCCTCCCGTTCGCCGCCTTCGCTGCCGATCTTCCGGCGCTGACCGGCCGCGTCGTCGACAATGCCGGCATCATCGATGCCGGCACACGTGCGGCGCTGACGCAGAAGCTGGCGGACTTCGAAACCAAGGGCTCCGACCAGATCGTCGTCGCCACCATTCCCAGCCTCGGCGGCGAGGAGATCGAGCCCTACGCCAACCGGCTGTTCCGCTTCTGGAAGCTCGGCCAGGCCAAGGAGAACAACGGTGTCCTGCTTTTGGTCGCGCCAAACGACCGCAAGATGCGCATCGAGGTCGGGTACGGGTTGGAAGGCACGCTGACCGATCTGCACACCAAACTGATCATCGAGAACGACATGGTGCCGGCCTTCCGCGCCGGCGATTTCCCGGGCGGCATCTCCAA
>NZ_JAIUGR010000011.1:0-231757 GCF_020164695.1 Mesorhizobium sp. ESP6-5 | reverse complement strand
CCCCCCCCCCCCCCCCCCCCCCCCCCCGACGGTAAACTATCGCGCGTTGCGGCCGACGATTCGATTGGCCGCTGACGTTACCGCTTCCAGTGAGGCAGCGACGATGTTGGTGTTGATGCCGGCGCCGAACAGCTTGCCGCCGGGATATTCCATCTCGACATAGGAGATAGCCGACGCATTCGAGCCGCGCTGCATCGAATGCTCGGAATAATCGAGCACCGACATCTCGACGCCGACATGGCGTGACAGCGCATCGACGAAGCCGTCGATCGGGCCGGTGCCGGTGCCTGATATCGTCACTTCCTTGCCGTTGTCGAGGATGACGGCCTCGACCACGCGCCGGCCCTTCACCTCGGTGGCCGGATAAGTGTGATGGTCGAGGAATTTCAGGCGGGCGCCAGGCTGGTCGACATAGGTTTCGAGGAAGCGGTCATGAATACGCTTGGCCGGCACTTCCTTGCCTTCGGCGTCGGTGATCGCCTGGATAGCCTGGCTGAATTCGATCTGCAGGTTGCGCGGCAAATTGAGGCCGTAATCGGCCTGCAACACATAGGCAATGCCGCCCTTGCCCGACTGCGAGTTGATGCGGATGATGGCCTCATAGCTGCGGCCGACATCGGCCGGATCGATTGGCAGGTATGGCACTTCCCAGTGCGGTGTGTTGGCCTTCTTCAAGGCCTTCATGCCCTTGTTGATGGCGTCCTGGTGCGAGCCGGAAAAAGCAGTGTAGACGAGTTCGCCGACATAGGGGTGGCGCTCGGGAATCTTCAGCTGGTTCGAATATTCGTAGACATCCTTCATCCGGTTGATGTCGGAGCAGTCGATGCCCGGATCGACGCCTTGCGTGTACATGTTGAGCGCCAAGGTGACGATGTCGACATTGCCGGTGCGCTCACCATTGCCGAACAGCGTGCCCTCGACGCGGTCGGCGCCAGCCATCAGGCCAAGTTCGGTGGTGGCGACGCCGGTGCCACGATCATTGTGCGGATGCAGCGAGATGATCAGGTTTTCGCGGTTGTCGAGATTGCGGCACATCCACTCGATGCGGTCGGCATAGATGTTGGGCGTCGACATCTCGACCGTCGACGGCAGGTTGACGATCAGCTTGTTGTCGGGCGTCGGCCTGACGATCTCGGTGACGGCGTTGCAGATCTCCAGCGCGACCTCGAGTTCGGTGCCGGTAAAGCTCTCCGGGGAATATTCGAAGCGATAGCCGCCGCCGGCCTTGGCAGCCATGTCGGTGATCATCTTGGCCGCGTCGGTCGCGATACGCTTGATGCCGCCGACATCTTTCTCGAAGACGACGCGACGCTGCAACTCGCTGGTCGAGTTGTAGAAATGCACGATCGGGTTGGTGGCGCCCTTCAGCGCCTCGAAGGTGCGGCTGATCAGTTCAGGCCGGCACTGCACCAGCACCTGCAACGACACATCGGCCGGCACGTTGCCTTGCTCGATGCACCAGCGCGCGAAGTCGAAATCGGTCTGCGAAGCCGAGGGGAAGCCGATCTCGATTTCCTTGAAGCCCATGTCGAGCAGCAGGCCGAACATGCGCGCCTTGCGCTCGTGGCCCATCGGATCGATCAGCGCCTGGTTGCCGTCGCGCAGGTCGACCGAGCACCAGATCGGCGCCTTGTCGATCACCTTCGAGGGCCAGGTCCGGTCGGTGAGGCCGACGGTCGGGTAGGGTTGATATTTGCGGGCTGCGTCCGGCATGCCCCGGCCAACTTGCTTGCCGGTCGCGGCCTCGCTGGCGCGGATGTCTTCTCGTGCGTTCATCGTTGTTTCTCCCGGCGGCTGGCGGGTCCACCTTTCAGGCGGATGTGGAGCCAAGCGGCGCCTTTACCAGAATTTCGTTCGCTTGATATGATTTGCCAAGGAGCATGCGCTTGCGCGGCGGTTCGACCGCCGGGCGCTCCTTCAGCGAACCCGGCGATCGCCGATAAGGCCGAGAAGAAGCAGGGTCGAGGCAAGCGCGCGCACGGTCTCGCCGGCAAAGCCGGTCTGACGGGAAGCGGTGGTGGCGCGCGTATTCATGGCCGCTCTCATACAGGAGCGGCCTGTTGGAGGCAAGCGGGCCGGCCCCCGTCGAATTTTATCTTAACGCGGATGCTCTTCCCCGCGCGCCGCAAATGCGCCAGACTTGGCTTCCGGCGGGGTGCCGTCGGCAGGGGGCGTTCATGAATTTCGTGTTCTTCTCGCCGCATTTTCCCGCCAATGGCGCCGATTTCTGCGACCGGCTGAAGAAGGCCGGTGCAACCGTGCTCGGCATTGGCGATGCGCCCTACGATGCGCTCGACGGCAAGCTGAAGCAGGCGCTTTCGGAATACTATCGCGTCGCCGACATGGAGGATTACGAGCCGGTGTTCCGGGCGATAGGCCATTTCATCCACAAATGGGGCCGCATCGACCGGTTCGAATCGCTCAACGAGCACTGGCTGGAGCTGGAAGCCAACATCCGCACCGACTTCAACATCTACGGCACCAAGCTCGATTTCGTGAAGAATCTGAAGCGCAAGAGCCGCATGCGCGCCTTCTTCCGCAAGAGCGGTGTCGAGACGATCGCGCAGCGCAAATGCTCCGACCGGGCCGGCGCCATGACCTTCATCCGCCGCGTCGGCTACCCCGTGGTGGTGAAGCCGGATTCGGGCTCCGGCGCCTCGAACACGTTCAAGATCTCCAATCCGAAAGAGCTCGACCAGTTCTTCCGGGACAAGCCGGAGGACGTGACCTTCGTCATGGAGCAGTTCATCGAAGGGCTGGTGGTGACCTATGACGGATTGATCAACCGCGACGGCGAGGTGGTGCTGGCGGCCAGCCATCGCTACGACCAGAGCGTCATGGACGTGGTCAACAAGGACCGCCACATGAGCTACACCTGCTTTCCCCGGATCAGGCCTGCCGTCGAGGAGGCCGGCCGCAAGATCCTGAAAGCATTCGACGTGCGCGAACGCTTTTTCCATATCGAATTGTTCGAGACCAGGGACGACCGCATCATCGCGCTGGAGGTCAACATGCGGCCGCCCGGCGCCTGGATGACCGACGCGATCAACTACACGTTCGACATCGATGTCTACGCGGCATGGGCGGACATGGTGGTCAAGGATGCCGTCGGCGGCCCCTATGAGGGCAAGTATTTCACCGCCTATGCCAGCCGCAAGCGCCACCTCGACTATTTGCACAGCCATGCGGACGTGCTAGCCGCCCACCGCGACAAGATCGTCCATCATCAGCCGATAGAAGAGGTTTTCAGCCGGGCCATGGGAAATTACGCCTACCAGATGCGCTCGAAGGATCAGGCTGATCTGCGCGAGGCGGTGGCCTATATCCACGCCGAAAAGGCTTGAGGCATGGACATTTCCTATCACAAGGTCTTCGCCCGCAATCTCGGCCGCGACATGGAGTACAAGCGCTACGGGCATGCCGGCCGGCCAGTCGTGGTGTTCCCGACCTCGCAGGGCCGGTTCTACCAGTTCGAGGATTCCGGCGGAGTGGGGGCGCTCGCCGAGTTCATCGATACCGGCCGCATCCAGCTGTTCACCGTCGACGGCATCGATACAGAATCCTTCTTCGCCAGGGATGTCGATGCCGTGCATCGCATCGACCGGCACGAGGCCTATTTCCGTTATCTGCGCGAGGAGGCGCTGCCGGAATTCCTGGAAACCGCCGCGCAAGCCAATGGCGGACGGCGGTTGAAGCCGCTGTTCTCGGGCTGTTCGATGGGCGGCTACCATTCCTCGAACTTCGTCTTCCGGTTTCCCGAGCTCGCCAGCGGCGTCATCTCGCTGTCGGGTGTCTATTCGGCCCGCGATTTCTTTGGCAAGGCGCTCGACGGCGACATCTTCTACAACTCGCCGCTCGATTATCTGCCAGGGATCGTCGACCCGAAACTGCTGGCGCGGCTGAAGGCGCTCAGGCTGATCTTCTGCTGCGGGCAGGGCGCATGGGAAGAGCGCATGCTGGTCGAGACGCGCCAGCTGGAACAGATCCTGCGCGACAAATCCATTCCGGCCTGGGTCGACTATTGGGGCGGCGACGTCAGCCATGACTGGCCGTGGTGGCACAAGCAGCTGGCTTATTTCTTCGGCCGCTGGCTGGATGACGATCTGATGCACAGGCTGGACTAAGGTGCATTGATATTCAGCCGGCCTGCGAATGGCTGACGCCTACCCTTCCTGGCAGGCTGGCAGGGATGCGGTCTGGTGCTCCGCCGCGGATCCGCGGCGCAGGCCGAGAAAGACGACGAGGGCGGTGACGATGGTGATTGCCGCCAGCACGATCAGTAGCCTGTCGAACGCCGTTTCGTAGGCCTCGACCAGCACGGCGGCGCCGGCCGCCGGCAAACGGTGCGCGGTTCCACCGAGATTGCCGGTCACCAGCAATTGCGCCGCGGCGGCCGCGTCGCTGGAAGGCGCAGCGCCCCGAGCGGCGAGTTGCGCGGCGGTGAAGCCTGACAGCGTCGCCATGACGATGGCCAGCGCCACACCTTCGCAAGCGACACGGGTGGTGTTGAAGATGCCGACCGCCATCCCGGCCCGCTCTGTCGGCACGACGCTGACGGCGAGCCCGTCCATCAACCCCCAAGGCAAGGCGATGCCGACGCCGATCAAGATCAGTGGCGCGACCAGCGCAACGTCAACCGGGGGCGTCAGGCTCAGCCAGACCAGGCCGGCCGCCGCGACGAACAGGCCGACGCCGCAGATCGTGGCTGGAGCGATCCAGCGCGCCAGCTGGCCGGCGAGCAAGGGCAGGAACAGCAACGGTCCGGAGAGGCAGATCATCAATTGCCCGGCCTTGATCTCGCTCATCCCCTCGATGCCGATGAAGCGGATCGGTAAAAGTACGAGCAGGACGACGAAGCCATAGGCGGGCGCCGCCGCAAGAAACTGGACGCCGACGAAGCGAGGAAAGCGAAACAGGGTAAGATCGAGCATCGGCCGGCGCACGCGCCGCTCGGCGACGACAAACAGCACAAAGCAAAGGACGGCGACGCCGAGAAGCGTTGCCACCAGCGGGTCGGTCCAGCCGCTCTGGGGTGCCTGGAGCACGCCATAGGTCAGCGAGGCCAGCGCGAAGGTGAACGTGGCGGCGCCCGCCCAGTCGAGGCCGGTCGCATCCGGATCACGCGATTCCCTGATGGTGCGCACGCCGAGGGTTGCCGAGGCAGCCGCGAGCGCCATCACCAGAACAAAGATCGACCGCCAGCCGAAGGCGGCGATGAGCAGGCCGGAGGCGATCGGGCCGAAGGCCAGCCCGATGCCGAAACTGGTGCCGAGGAAGGAGAAGGCGCGCAGCCGCGATGGTCCCTCGAATTCCTGGGCAAGTGCGGAGGCGCCGCCGGCGAAGGCCAAGGCACTGCCGAGCCCTTGCGCGGCCCTGAAGATGTCGAACCAGGCGATGTCGGACGCCAGCATCGCGCCGAGCGAAGCGAATATGTAGAGGGCAAGACCGACGAGGAAGATCCGCTTGCGGCCATGATTATCGGCCAGCGCTCCGGCCGCCATCAGGCTGGCGGCGAAGGTCAGCATAAAGGCGTTGGTCACCCAGTTGAGCGTGATCGGGCTGCCGCCGAGATCGGCCGCGATGCGGGAGAGCGCGACGGCCGGGCCGGTGAAGGTCAGAGGCATCGTCATCGCGGCAAGGCATACCGACAAGAGCACGAGCCATCGCCCGGCCGGGCCGGTGGTGGTCTTCAAGGTCATGGGTTTTTCCTATCTGAGCGGTCTGCGCCGGCGCGCAACCGCGGCGCCGATCATGCGGACCAAGATAGGTCAGAGACAGATCAGGAATAATAGTATTAAATATCCTGATATAACGGACTGAAACGCTCGAATGGAGCAGCATGATGGATCGCCTCAGCGGCCTTCTGGCTTTCGCCCGCACTGCCGAGTTCGGCAGCTTCGTCGCCGCCGGCCGGGCGCTCGGCATCTCCGCTTCAGCGGTCGGCAAAAGCGTCGCGCGGCTCGAACAGGAACTCGGCGTGCGGCTGCTGCAGCGCTCCACGCGGCGGATCGGCCTGACGGAGGAGGGCAAGCTGTTCAACGACCGCGTGCGGCGCATCCTCGACGACATCGACGATGCCGAGGCAATGCTGTCGCGGACAAGGGAGACGCCGCGTGGGCGGTTGCGCGTCTCGACCCCGATCGTCACCTACCATCTTTTGCTGCCGGTGCTGTCGGAGTTCATGGCCCGCTATCCCGAGATCGAGCTCGATATCGATTTCAACGACCGGATCGTCGACGTCATCGAGGAAGGCATCGACGTCGCCATCCGCAGCGGCGAGCTGCCCGATTCACGATTGGTGTCCAGACCCATTGCGCCCTTCCGCATGCTGCTGTGCGCGGCACCCTCCTA
This sequence comes from Mesorhizobium sp. ESP6-5, assembly GCF_020164695.1. NCBI lineage: Bacteria > Pseudomonadati > Pseudomonadota > Alphaproteobacteria > Hyphomicrobiales > Phyllobacteriaceae > Mesorhizobium > Mesorhizobium sp. ESP6-5. The sequence goes on along the minus strand of NZ_JAIUGR010000011.1, from coordinate 225,406 downwards.
CCTCGACCGCCATGGCACTCCCGGCGTGCCGGCGGATCTCATCAGGCATTTCGGCATAAACTTCCGCTATCTCAACAGCGGCAGGCTGCTGGACTGGCCGTTCATTACCGGGAGCGCCCAACCGCTGATCCGTTCAATGTTGACCTGCAACAACATGGAAGCTTTGAAAGGCGCCACGATCGCCGGACTCGGCATCGCCTGCATGCCCGATTTCCTGGTGCGGGACGCGTTGCGCGAGGACCGGCTGCGCACCGTGCTCGACGATCATGTCGACGGCCGTGGCCAGTTCCGGATGCTATGGCCCTCCAATCGCCATCTGTCGCCAAAGGTGCGCGTCTTCGTCGATTTCCTGCCCGAACGCCTGGCAGCCGCGCGATAGCGGTGCCCTGGTGGCAGCCCTCATCATTCCCTGATGCTTCTGGCTACCAGCCGGGCAATGCTCGGGCCGACAAGCAGCACGATCAGGAAGCGCGCCGACTGCAGGGCCATGACAAAGGAGATGTCGACGTTCTGCGCGGCGGCGGCGATGATGGCGACGCTGTCCATGCCGCCAGGGCTGGTCGCCAGATAGGCGGTCAGCGGGTCGACGCCGGCGAGCCGGCTGATGAGGAAGGCAAGGCCGCCGCAAAAGGCGATCAGCGCGACGATCGAAGCGATGATCTGCGGCAAAGCGCGTGCCGCGTGGCGCAGGATCGGCCTGGTGAAGTTCAGGCCGATCGCCCACCCGACCATCGCGTAACTGACCGCCAGCAGCCATTGCGGCAATTGCATCGGCACCCCGAGGCCGAGGTGGATGGCTGTGCCGAAGATGAAGCTGCCGAGGAAGAAGGGCGAAGGCAGCCGGCAAAGCCTGCCCGCGAGGCCGCCGACGAGCGCCATGCCGATGGTGGCGGCGAAGGGTTGCGGATCGATCTCGGGGAACCAGACGACGGGCGGGACCTCGATGCCTGAGGTGTCGACCCACATCTTGGCGACGAGGGCTGCCGTCATCGAGACGAAGATGACGCGCAGATACTGCATGAAGGCGACAAGGCGCTGGTCGGCGCCGAAGGCGCCGGCCATCAGCACCATGGCGGTGGCGGCCCCCGGCGAAGAACCCCAGACGGCGGTGGTGCCCGGCAGGATGCGCCAGCGGCTGATCAGCCAGCCAAGCAGGCTCGAGGCCGCGACGGTGGCGATCACCAAGCCGAGGAACAGCGGCCATTCCTTGTAGAAGACCGGGAAGATATCGGCCGAGATCGAAGCCGCGACGAGGCAGCCGACGACAGCCTGGGCGGCGCCGAACAGAAGCCGCGGCACACGCACCGCGGCACCGTTGGTGCCGGCGACGATGGCCGCCAGCATCGGTCCGATCAGCAGCGCCGCCGGCAAAGCGGCGAGTTCCAGCGCGCCGGCGAAGAGCGCGGAGATGACCAGCAGGATGAGCCACTGCCAAGGCTTGCTCAGCCGCGTCATGCGCTCGATGGCGGGTTGGTCGGAAGATGGCTGCTCGGCCTCGGAATCCATGTTCTGGTCTAACCCCAGACGCGAAAAATGCGAACGCAAGTGCGCCTGAAAAAGCACGTTTCCGCCTCGGGCGCCCGCCTTAGCCCGTTTTGGCTTCAGCCAAGCCGAAGCCGCCCACCGGATGCGTTTCCACCTGGAATTCGAAGCCGCCGATGAAGGGGCGCGCCTTGGCGATCGCCGCCTGGACTTCGGGAAGCTGCAGCGAGGCCTTGTGGCTCGCCTGATCGGTCCACACCTCGGTCACCCAGATCGCGTCGGCATCGGCCGGATCGGTGGCGATGATATAGCTCAGGCAGCCGGGCAGGGCGCCAGTGCTCTCACGCAGCACGGTCATGACTGCGTCGCGTTGGCCACGCGCCGCCCGCATCTTGCCGATCAGTCCATACATGTCCTCGTCTCCCCCTGGGTTGGCGCGAAAGGAGTGTGTCCAGTATGCCGGTCGCCGGTCAAGGCATCAACTGGCCGCCATTGACTTCGATCACCTGGCCGGTGACGTAGCCGCTCAACAGGTCCGATGAGAGGAACAGATAGGCGCCGACGCAATCTTGCGCCGTGCCGGCACGGCCCTGCGGGATGGTGGCGACCATGCCCTTCATCTGCTCGTCGGTCGAATAGCGTTCGTGGAAGGGGGTAAGGATGGTGCCCGGCGCCACGGCGTTGACGCGGATGCCGAAGCCGATCAGTTCCTTGGCCATGCCGCGCGTCACGTTGGAGACGAAGGCCTTGGCCGAGCCGTAAAGGCCGGCGCCGCCGCCCGCCCCGTTGCGCGCGGCGATCGACGAGGTGTTGACGATGAAGCCGCCCTGTTTTTTCAGCCACGGGATCGCCTTACGCGAGGCGGTCAGCACCGAGCGTGCGTTGAGGTCCATCACCGCGTCGTAATGCGCCTCGGTCTGCTCGGCGTAGGGCACGCGGCCAAGCATGCCGCCGGCATTGTTGACCAGCCCGTCCAGCCGGCCGAAATGCCGCGCGCTGTCCTCGACGACGCGTTCGACATCGGCGGTGACAGAAAAGTCGCCCTGGACGAGGAACACCTCACCGCCGCCGCCGCGAATGGTCTGGCCGAGTTTCTCGGCGGCGTCGCGGCTGGAATTGTAGTGCAGCGCCACCTTGCATTTCTGCTCGGCATAAGCGAGCGCGAGCGCCGCGCCGATGCCGGTCGAGGCGCCGGTGACCAGCACCGCCTTGCCGGCGAGGTCGGGGATGACAAGACCAAGGGCTGTCTCTGGCACTGCTGTTCCTCCGGGGGATCCAAGTTTCTTGGCGGGTGTTGCCACCCTTGCATTCAAGTCAGTGCCGCTTCAAGGCCTGAGATAGACATAGCCCTGGCTTTGCAGTTCGGCGAGCTTGACGACGCCACCCCTGTCGGCGGCATGGAAGCCGTCGAGCAAATCGGCGAGCGTAATATCCATGCCGTGCATGGTGTTGCCGCAGGCATGCGGGTCGAGCCCTTGCTGGACAAGACCGGTAAAGCGCCCCGAAACCGCCGCCGATATGCCCTTCGACTTGAAGCCGGCAAGCGCCGGACCATGCACGACCAGCGCGATATCGACGTTGCCGCCCGTGCCCTCATAGTGGTTCTTGATGTTGCCGAGCACGAAATTGACCTTGTCGAGGTCGCTGAGGTGATAGGCGACCTTCAGCCTGGCAGGCTCGGTGGTTGCCGCCTGCACCGCCCGCAGGCCTAGAAGCGTCCCGGCTCCGGCGAGAGCCGCGTGGAACATGTCACGTCGGCGCATGGCGTGCCTCCCTGGCTTGCCGGCTCAGCGCGATTTGCGTGGCCGCGGCCGCAATACTAGCATAAATTGACGTTACGTCCTGTCGATGCGGAGAGGGGCACATGGCGTTCAGGGAATGGAAGACGTTTGCCAGCGCCGGATTTGGCGCCGCACTGCTTGGCGGACTTGTGGGTTCTGCTTTTGCCGACAATGCGCTCAAACTCACCGAACTCAGCCCCAACGGGGCGGACGCCTGTTTCGGCCGGGTCTATGACGCGGCGCACCTCAAGGCGCGTCCGAAGCAGAAGGTGACGCGGATTTTCTTCTACTACGGCCATGATCCGGTCAGCCGTCCGAATGAGGAACCGAACGCGAATTCCGATACTTCCTACAATGGGTTCCTCACCACCACGGTGCGTGGCGCCAAGGCGCCGGAATGGGCCGGAGGCTGGTGCAATCACGAGTCCGAGGATGGCAAATCGGGCCCGATCCGTTGCGGCATGGACTGCGACCGTACGCTGGCGTCGCTGAAGGTCGACGGCAAGGGTCGGCTGATCCTGTCGGACCTGTCGTCCGATATCTACCTCGACGCCGGTTCGGAAGAAGAACTCGGCGCGGCTGAATACGACAGGCAGGCGCTTGGCAAGGAAGACGACAATTTCCGCCTCGATCCGATGCCGGCGGCGACCTGCAAGGCTGAATTCGCCCGCATCGATCCGATCGACCCGGCGCTCGGGCCGCCGCTGCGCGAGCGGCTGAAGCCAGACCAGGCCTTCTGCTACGGGCGCGACTATGACGCTGCGCATATGAGTTCGCATCCCGAGCAACTGACGCAGTCGATCCGGGTGTTTCGAGGACCGGTCGAACTGGCGTCCTTCGCCTCGGGAGGCGACGCCGCGAGCTGGCCCGACGGCGCCGACATCGTGGTCTCGGTCACGACGCGGCAGAAGGGAGCCAAGGTCACGCAGACTTATTCATGCCAGGGCGAGGCCGATCAATGGCGTTGTGCCGCGAGTTCGAAGACGAGCAATTTCTCCTGCGACATCGCGCAAAAGGAAATCTTCCTCAAGCGCGGCGCCAACGGCGCCATCACGCTTGCCAATCCCAACAGCAGCCTGGCGGTCGTCGACCTGTGCTCGAAGGCGGCCGACGGCAAGACGATGTCCGACGACAAGGTCTATCGGCTGGAGCCAATGCCACAATCCGCCTGCGCGCCGTAACCAGCGTTTCGTCATCCTTGGGTCGCCGCTACGGAGCTGCGCTCCTGCTTCGCCCAAGGATGACGAAGTCGAGAAACTCCGGTTAGCTCTTTGTTTTTACGCAATTCCGGACGGAAAGCCGCTCACGCTTTCTTGGAATTGCTCTTCCAAGGTCAGCGACAGTGACCCGCCTCAGGCGAACGGCACCGCGGTCGTGCCCTTGGGCAGCTTGGCTTCGTCGTCGGGCTCGACATGGATGGTCACCCGCACCGAGGGGAGTTCGGCCTTCAGCGCGTCTTCGATGCGATCGCAGATGACATGGCTGGCGCCGACCGACATGTCGGCGTCTACGACCAGATGGAACTCGATGAAGGTGGCGCGGCCGGCGATGCGGGTCTTGAGGTCGTGCACCTCCATGGCGCCCTTGCAATTGGCCGAGATGATGTCGCGGATGCGCATGTGCTCCGCCGTGTCGACGGCCCGGTCCATCAGGCCGTTCATCGACGAGCCGATGACATGCCAGCCCTGCCACAGGATGTTGAGCGCGACGATGACGGCCAATGCCGGGTCGAGGATCTGCCAGCCGGTCAGGATCGCTCCGACGAGGCCGCCGAAGACGCCGACCGACGTCACCACATCGGTCATGATGTGATTGCCGTCAGCGACCAGCGCCGGCGATTTCTCCGCCCGGCCCGTGCGGATCAGCATCCAGGCCCAGAAGGCGTTGATGACGGTGGCGACGCCGTTGACGGCAAGGCCTTTCCAAGGCTGTTCGAGCGGCGCCGGGGCCTGCCAGGAGCGCCAGACTTCGTTCAGAATCAAAAGCGCGGCGAGCACGATCAGCACGCCTTCCAGCACGGCGGAGAAATATTCGGCCTTGTGATGGCCGAAGGGGTGATCCTGGTCGGCCGGCTTGTGGCTGACCTGGATCGCCCAGAAAGCGGCAATCGACGCGATGACGTTGACGATCGATTCCAGCGCGTCCGAATAGAGCGCGACGGAGCCGGTCACGTACCAGGCGGCGGCTTTCAGCGCGAGCACGACAAAAGCGACCACGATCGACCAGAAGGCAAGGTTGGCGACCTTGCGCTTCGCGGCCGCCCTGGCTGCGATCGCCATCGTGTTCTCGGCTTCGGCCATTGGCGTCAGGCTGCCTTTTCCTTGGCCTTTCGCGGCAAATGCGCGACGATGTTCTCGATGATGCGCATGCCGGCATTGTGGCCGAGCGTCATGATCGATTCCGGGTGGAACTGGACCGCGGCGATCGGCTCCTTGCGGTGCTCGAAGGCCATGATGACGCCGTCTTCCGTCTCGGCCGTAACCATGAAATCGTCGGGCAGGCGTACCGGATCGGCGAAGATCGAGTGGTAGCGGCCGACGGTGACTTCCTTGGGCAGGCCGGAGAAGATGATGCCCGGCTTCGAGACGCGGATACGCGACGGCTTGCCGTGCATGGGAATGTGCAACTGCCTGAGTTCTCCGCCATAGGCTTCCGCCAGTGCCTGCAGGCCGAGGCACACGCCGAAGATGGGCAGGTCGCGCGCGCGCGCCTTTTTGATGGTCGCGGCGCAGTCGAAGTCCTTCGGCGTGCCGGGTCCGGGTGACAGCACGACGAGGTCGGGCTTCAGCCGGTCGAAGACTTCCTCCGGCACCGGCGAGCGCACGGTCGAGACATTGGCGCCGGTCTGGCGGAAGTAGTTGGCCAGCGTATGGACGAAGGAATCCTCGTGGTCGACCAAAAGGATGTTGACGCCGTCGCCGACGCGCGCCGTGGTGCGCTCGGTGCTGGTCGAATTGCCCGTCTTGGCGTCGCGGATCGCGGAGAGCATGGCGGATGCCTTCAGTTCGGTTTCAGCTTCTTCTTCCTCTGGAATGCTGTCGAAGAGCAATGTAGCGCCGGCACGAACCTCGGCGATGCCGTCCTTGATGCGGATGGTGCGCAAGGTAAGGCCGGTATTCATGTCGCCGTTGAAGTTGACCATGCCGATCGCGCCGCCATACCAGGCGCGCGGGCTTTTCTCGTTCTGCTCGATGAAGCGCATGGCCCACAGTTTCGGTGCGCCGGTGACGGTGACCGCCCAGGCGTGCGAGAGAAACGCGTCGAAAGCGTCCATGCCTTCACGCAAGCGGCCCTCGATGTGGTCGACGGTGTGGATCAGGCGCGAATACATCTCGATCTGGCGGCGGCCGATGACGCGTACAGAGCCCGGCTCGCAGACCCTGGACTTATCGTTGCGATCGACATCCGAGCACATTGTGAGCTCGGATTCGTCCTTCTTCGAATTGAGCAGCTTCAGGATCTGCTCGCTATCGGAGATGGCGTCGTCGCCGCGTTTGATAGTGCCGGAGATCGGACAGGTCTCGACGCGGCGGCCGTTGACGCGCACGAACATCTCCGGCGACGCACCGATCAGGTATTCGTTCTCGCCCAGGTTGATGAAGAAGGAATAGGGCGACGGGTTGATGGACTTCAGCTTGCGCGAAATCTCGGAGGGCTGGGTCTCGCAGCGCTCGTAGAACATCTGGCCGGGGACGACCTCGAACAGGTCGCCACGCTTGAACGAGTCCATCGCGCGGCGCACCAGATTGGCGTATTCGCCGGGCTCATGGTCGCCGCGTGGCGGGATGCGGTCGGCGGTCCTGAACGGCTCGGCGATTTGGTCGCGTGGCAGGCCTTCGGTCGAAAAACCTTCGCCCGCATAGTCGTAGCGGTCGGTCCAGGCCTTGGCCGAGTAGTGGTCGACGACCAGGATCTCGTCGGGCAAGAACAACACCAGGTCGCGCTGGCTTTGCTTGCGCACGAGCGTGTGGTCGACCGGGTCGAACTGGAAGGCAAGGTCGTAGCCGAAGGCGCCGTAGAGACCGAGATTGGCGTCTTCCGCCGTCTTGAACAGCGCGGTGATGGCGCGCAGCACGGTGAAGACCGAGGGAACGCGGCTGCGTTCCTCCTCGGTGAAGACACGGCCGGGCTTGGCGACATCGAGACGGATCAGCTTTTTCGAGGTCTCGGCGATCGTGACCTCGGCGAGGCCGCCCAGTGTCCTGCCGATGACCGGCAACAGCGCCTCGCCACGGCCGTTCAGCGCCTCGATACGCATGGCGCGGCCGCGTGCCGAGATGACCAGCGGCGGATCGATGATGGCCGTATCCCAGCGCGTGTAGCGGCCGGGATATTCGTAGTTCGAGGAAAATACCGCGCCCCGGCGCGAGTTCAGTCCCTCGACATAAGTGTCGATCGCGCCTTCATAGGGGCGGTCGTGGCGCTCGCGGGTGATGGTGATGCCACCCGCCGTCGCGAAGCTTTCAGCGCCGTTTTCCAGAACCTTCAACGTCATTGCCGTCTCCATCAGCTACTTGGGCAACGGACCCGGGAATGGCTTTAAAAAACAAATGGCCGCCCGGACATTCCGTTGCGGCCACCCTCTATTTTCACGCGCACGCGTTCGAACAGGCCGCTGTCAGCAGGCCCACCACCAAATGGTCTTGATCGAACGCATGTTCATGGCGATTCCCTTAGCGGCGATTGGGCGGCCGCGCAACTGGATTCGACGCAGGCTCAATCCTCCAGCGTGCCCGACCTTGCATCGGCACTCTTCCTGTCGCCAACCAGTTTCAACAGGTCTTCGCCGGTGCGGATGATGCGGCGCGAGCGGCGGGTCAGGATGATGCCGTCCTGCGGCGCGAACACTTCCGTGCGGCCATCGGCTTCGCCTGGCGCGTGAACGATGGTAGCGAGCCGCGCGCCCCTGGTGACGCGGTCGCCGGGTTTGACGTCGTAGAGGACCGCACCGCCACGGGGCGCCGGCATCATGTCGATATTTTCCAGAGGTGCCGCGACGCCCTTGAAGGGGCCGGGCGCGGGCAGGGCGGTGTCGGATATCACGCCGCGCGCCGCCAGCAGCCGGTAGAGGCCTTCGGCGTCGGACTTGGCCAGCGCGCCGTCGACATCGAGAATGCCGCGATATTCGACAGTGGTGGCGACGCGCCTGTCGAACTTCGCCACATCGGCCGATGCGTTCTGGTAGGGCATGATCGAAGCGCCCTCGAAGGTGCCGTCGGTGTCCTCGCTCCACAGCACCACGGCATCGACGCCCATGGCGGCGGCGCAATCGGCCATCCCGGGCCACAGGCTGGTGTGGACGTAGAGATAGGCAAGACCCTCATCGTCGCAGTGCAGGTCGAGCACGATGTCATGGCCGAGCGAAAGCTGCACCAGGCGCGACTTCAGCCGCTGGTCGGCGCCGCCAAAGGTGGCGTCCGGCAAGAGCCTGGCGTCGGGCGCGGCCAGCAGCGGAAAGCCGCGGTTGAAGTTGGTGCGGGTACCGAGATGAAAGCGACCCTGGTGCTCGCCGAAGTGGTATTGCGCGCGGCCGATCGGGTTGGCCCAGGGCACGATGGTGATGTTGCCCCTGATGCGACCCTCGGCCTCGGCCTTGTTCAGCATCGGCATCAATGCATCGATGGCGACGACGCCAGGCAATTCGCCGGCATGGAGCGCTGCCTGCAGGTAGGCCGAAGGTGCTGTCTTGTCGGCGCCGGCCAAGCGGAGCACCGGGAATTCGTAGGAAACGCCGTCGCTGTCGCCGGCGATGCGTTCGATCGATTTCTGCATGACGTTCTCCATGAAAGCGAGAAGACATGCCCATTGGAAGGTACCGATGTCGATTGGTCCAGCCCGCCGCGCTATGGGCGCAAGGGCCTATTCCGCGGCAGCGTGAAGCGTGACAGGCGCGCGCCTGTCCAGCGCCGCCGACAGCACCGCAACGGCGACCGCCAGCAGGGCTAGCACCGCGCCGACCAGTGGCAAACCGGCATAGGAAACGCCTGATGACAGCGCCACGCCGCCGATCCATGCGCCGCCGGCATTGCCGACATTGAAGGCGCCTTGATTGAGCGTGGCTGCAAGGTTCGGTCCTTCGGAAGCCGCCTCGACGACCCGGATCTGCAGGGGTGGCACGACGACGAAGATGAGCAGGCCCCAGAGGAAGACGATGCCGATGGCAACGCTGGCGATCGTGCCGAACTGCATGAAGCCGACGAACAGCAGGGCCATCAGCAGCAAGGTGGCGATCACTGTCGGCATCAGTTTCCAGTCGGCAAGCCTGCCGCCGATGATGTTGCCGATGGTCATGCCGGCGCCGAACAGCAAAAGCACCCAGGTGACCGCCGCGGTCGACAGGCCCGACACGCCGGTGAGGTATGGCTTTATGTATGTGAAAACGGCGAACAGGCTGGCCGAGGTCAGCGCCGCGATCAGCATCGCCAGCCACACTTGCAGCTTGCCGAGCACACGGACTTCGGCGCGCAGACCGCCGCCGCTCGGTTCCGTGACGTCGGACGGCACTAGCCAGGCGATGGCCGCGACCGAGATCAGGCCGATGCCGACCACGGCCAGAAAGGTGGCCCGCCAGCCGAAGGCTTCGCCGAGTGCGGTGCCGGCGGGAACCCCGAGGATGTTGGCGAGCGTCAGGCCCGCGAACATCAGCGCGATGGCGCTGGCGCGCTTGTTGCGCGGCACAAGGCTTGCCGCGACGACCGAGCCGATGCCGAAGAAGGCGCCATGGCCGAAAGCGGTGAAGACGCGCGCCGCCATCAGCAGCCAGTAATTGGGCGCGATGGCGCAGAAGAGATTGCCGACGACGAACAGGGCCGCAAGTCCCACCAGCACGGGCCTGCGCGGCAAATGCGCGGTGGCCATGGCCACGACAGGCGCGCCGAAGACGACTCCCAGCGCATAGCCGGTGACCAGCAGGCCGGCGGCGGGGATCGTCACGCCGAGATCGGCGGCGACCTCGGGCAGCAGGCCCATGATGACGAATTCGGTGGTGCCGATGCAGAAGGACGCAATGGCAAGCGCAAGGATCGGCAAAGGCATGGGAGGTCCAGACTGAATCGGTTCAATTTCAGACTGCGCGAGGATCCCTGCCGGGCGCAACAGACATTGCCGCAATGCAGCAATGCAGAAAGCATGGAGCGGACGTCTCCTCTTCTAACGGCCCGACGCAGACCGATCCTTCAAGGGCTGAAACGATGTCGCTTCGTGCCCGACACGATATCTTGAAGCCGGCGCGGCCCCAGCAATAAATGCGTGATGACGACCGTGAAATCGCGGAGCCTTCGGCAAGGCACAGGCGACGATTGAAGGGGCAGCGGCTGACAGTCTCACGCCAGCGGCTTCAGCTCCTGGGCGATGGTGGGCAGCAGCTCCGAGACGGTGGGATGGATGTGCACGGCGCGCGCCAGTGTGTCGACCGACGCCTTGGCGTACATCAGGTCGAGCACGCAATGCACCGCCTCGTCACCGCCGGGACCGAGCACCGAGCAGCCGAGGATCTCCCTGGTGTCGGCATCGACGAGGATCTTCATGAAACCCTGCGTCTCGCCCTTCTCGATGGCGCGGCCGACACGGGTCATCGGTCGCTGGCCGACCAGGGCGCGACGTCCGGATTTCCTCACCGCCGTCTCGGTCATGCCGCAGCGGCCGAGCGGCGGATCGATGTAGAGCGCGTACGCCTCGATGCGGTCGCTGATCCTGCGCGGATCCTTGTCGAGCAGATTGGCGGCGACGATCTCATAGTCGTTGTAGGAGGTGTGGGTGAAGGCGCCCTTGCCGTTGCAGTCGCCCATCGCCCAGATGCCTGGCACGCTGGTGCGCAGCTGGTCGTCGACGACAACCGCGCCGCGTCCGTCGACCTCGACGCCCGCCTTGTCGAGACCGAGATCGTCGGTATTGAGCGTTCGGCCCAGCGCCAGCAGCACATGCGAGCCGACCGCGGGCGGCTTGCCCGCGGAGAACCTCACGGCAATGTCCCCGCCCTGCTTGGCGAAGCCGATGTCGTCGGCGCCGACATGGACCGCGATCCCTTCGTTCTCGAGGATCGACAGGATGGCGGCCGAGACGTCCTCGTCCTCGCGGCCGGTGAGGCGCGGGCTCTTTTCGATGACGGTGACTTCCGAACCGAAGCGGCGGAACATCTGCGCGAATTCGAGCGAGATGTAGCTGCCGCCGACGACGATCAGGTGGCGCGGCAAAACGTCGAGATCCATCATCGACGAGTTGGTCAGATAGTCGATGTCGTGGATGCCGGGCAGGTCCGGCACCGAGGCGCGGCCGCCGGTGTTGAGAAAGATCTTGTCGGCGGTCAACAGGTCGTCGCCGACGCGCACCGTGTTGGCGGATTCGAAGCGTGCATGGCCGCGATAGAGCGTGCAACGCTCCATTCCGGCGATCCAGGTCTCCAGATTGCCGCGGGCGTCGTTGGTGACCTTGTCCTTGCGCGCCTTGATCCTGCTGTAATCGATCCCGACGGGACCCGGGAACGTCACGCCATAGTCGGCGGCGCGCCGCGCCAGATGGGCGGCATAGGCGCTGGCGACCATGGTCTTGGTCGGCATGCAGCCGGTGTTGACACAGGTGCCGCCGACCAGCTTGCGCTCGATCAGCGCCACGCTCATGCCGGCTGCCGTCAGACGGCCCGCCAGGGGCGACCCCGCCTGGCCAGCGCCGATGACGATGGCATCGAAGGTCCTTGCGTTCAAGGTCTGGGCCGTCATGCCACCGCCGCCACGATCAGCAGGCCGCCGATGATCGCCACCGCATCCTCGATGAAGGCCGCGGGCGGATCCTTGCCGAAAACGGCCGCCAGCCGGCCGCGCGCTTCGGCACCACCCAGGGTGCCGATGACCGCGCCGATCGCTCCGGCGATCAGGCACACGATGGTGGCGCCGCTGGTCGCGCCGATCACCGCGCCGCTGAACGCGCCGAGCAGAATGCGGGCGCCGAACTGCTGCGGCACCTTGCGGCTTGGCGTCGACGGCAGCTGGTCGGTGACCAGTTCGACTATGGCCAGGACGGTGAAGATGCCGACAGCCGCCCAATGGCCCATGAAGCTCGCCCAGGTGCCGGCAACCGGCAGCCAGCCGAGATAGGCGCCCCAGGCAACGGCGGCAGGTGCCGTCATGGCGCGCAGGCCGGCAATGACGCCGATCAGGAGTGCAAGAATGTAGAGCATGGTCGATCCCCCTCGATCCCGGGCCGGTACAGCCTTGAAACGGCAAGCTACCATAGGCCGGATATTTGGCTAGGCCGCAGACTCACAAGCGCACAGCCACGGCGGACCGAGGCGAGTCAGTTGGCTGATGGAGCGTTGATCGCAAATTGCGCGGCGAAAGCCCTGATATAGGCGGGCCGAGCTTCCCCGCGCGCCACATAGGCGGCCAGGTTTTGGTATTCATCCAGAATGCCTGACATTCTCAGTCGCAGCAGCACTGACACCATCAATAGATCGCTAGCGCTGAACGCATCATCGAGCCAGTCCGCGACGCCCAAACGAGCCGAGAGACAGTCCAGCCGGGCGCGAACACGGTCCTTAACCAGCGGCAAGCGCGCCTCGCTCCAGGGCTTGTCGGCTTCGAAAATTCTTGCCGTGGTCAATTCGAGGATCGGCGGCTCGATGGTGTTCAGCGCGGCAAACATCCACGTGATCGCTCGCGCGCGGGCGTTGCGCTCCTTCGGCAGCAGGCCCGCATGCTGCTCGGCAAGATGAAAGACGATCGAGCCGGTCTCGAACAGCGAGAGAGAACCGTCCTCATAGGTGGGGATCTGGCCGAAAGGATGGATGGCCAGATGGTCAGGCGCCTTCATGCCCGCGAAGGAAACAAAACGAACCGCGTAAGGCTGCCCCACTTCTTCCAGCGCCCAGCGAACACGCGTATCGCGGGCCAGTCCCTTCCCGCCATCGGGTGATCGTTCAAACGCCGTGATCGTGATTGTCATCGCATTTGTTCCTTGCCTGGGCGAATTTCTTCGGCTTCCTACCGAGGACGAATGAGCTTCCCGGAAATCGACATCGGTCCTGAACTATTTTCATTGCCGGAGCAGATCGGGAATGCCGCCAATCAACAAGGCCGCGCATCCTGGTTTATGGATTTCACGTCAGTCATCGCCTTGGCGTGTCCGCAGTGATGTAAAAAAAAGGAGGCACTGCCATGGTTCAGAGCGAACGCGCGAAAATGGCTGATGGTGAATGGTATACGTGCCTGGATGACGATCTTGGCGCGTTGCGCGGCGTGGCCGCGGATGCGGTGTTCGAGCACAATACGCTGCCGCCTCGCCGACGCGGGAACCTCGGGCCGGCCCTGCGGGCACTGCTGGGCGGCGTGGGCGAGGGTGCCCGCATCGAGGCGCCGTTCCATTGCGCCTACGGCTTCAACATCTTTCTCGGCGCCGGCACCTTCCTCAATGCCGGCTGCACCATTCTTGACACCGCGCCGGTGCGCCTCGGCAAGGGGACGCTGCTTGGCCCCAATGTGCAGATCTATTGCGCCGAGCACCATAAGGAGGCGGCAGGGCGGCAGGCGGGGCTGGAGATCGCCAGGCCGGTCACGATCGGCGATAATGCCTGGATCGGCGGCAGCGCGGTCATCCTTGGCGGCGTCAGCATTGGCGAGGGCGCCATCGTCGGCGCCGGGGCGGTGGTGACGCGCGACGTGGCGGCGCACACGACCGTTGTCGGCAATCCGGAGCGGGTGGTCAAACGCCTTTGACATTACACGGCGGGAAACCTGATCGTCGCTTCAAAACCGTCCCGTCGGCCGGATGCCGGTGAGGTCAGGACAAGCGTCGCATCGATCTGCTGCAGGATTTTGTTGACGATTGCCAGTCCCAGGCCTGATCCTTCGGCACGCGTCCCACCGCGTTCGAACCGTTTGACCAGACCGCCGGGAGCTGACGCCACCGGACCTTGGTTGATCACGCTGAGCCGGGCATCGTCAGTGATGCGAACGACAACCTCGCCGCCCTCGGCGCCATGCCGCAAGGCGTTCTCGATGAGGTTGCGCAGGATAATGGCCAATGCATCCGTATCGATCGCGGCCAACGCCTTGCCTTGGTCGGACGTTTCAAGACGAAGCCGACCCCTGTTCTGGCCGTGCTGCTCGAAGTCGGCGACCACCAATGCGGCGACCGCGGCGAGATCGGCTGGCTTGCCGGCGATCGCTACTCCGGCGTCGGCGCGCGCCAGCTGCATCAGCTTTTCGGACAGGCCGGCGAGGTCGGACAGAGCCGCTTTGATCTGGCGCGGGCGTTTTCTTGCCGCCTCGTCGGATGTTTCCGCGATCAGGCGCTCCGTTTGTGCCAACGCCCCAGCGATTGGTGTGCGCAATTCATGCGCGGCGTTCGCCGTGAACTCCTTTTCAGCATCGAGCGCCATATGCAGGCGCCGCATCAGGCTGTTGACCGACTTGGCGATGGCGGCAAGTTCGGAGGGCAGGTCCTCGGTGCGGATCGGAGCAAGGTTGTCGCCGTGGCGGGCGCTGATTTCGCCGCGCAGTGTCGCGATCGGCCTCAGGAAACGCGTCAGGGTCAGCCACGCGACAAGTGCGCTCAACGGGATCAGAATGACCATCGGTATGAGGAAGCCGGTGGCGGCTTCGAGCGTTTCCTCATTGCGCCGTGAATCGAGCTCGGCGACCTGGATGAGTATTGTGCCGCTGACCGCGGGCTCGGTGTAGATGCGCCATCCGGCTGCCTCCGAGAAGCCCTGCGCGAGCTCAGCCGTGAGCGGCTCCGCGGGAGCGTCATGGGAATGCATGAGAACGCGGCCGCCGGCGTCCCGCACCTGGAAGATGAGGCGGCCGCCTTCGTCGTCCGAAACAGCCTCCCCCAGCCTGCGCGGCGATTGCGATGCCTCACGCCCGAACATATCGTCGATGACCAGCGGCAGCAGTCTGCGGGCTGCCTCCTGCATCGAATTGTCCATGGCTTCATTGATTTCGCGGTGCAGCGTGATGCTTCCGGTGCCAGCGGCGACCAGGCCAACAGCGACCGTGACGAGGATCAGCGACGACACGAGGCGACCGGCAAGGCTGCTGAAGACCTTCATGGGAGTGCAAGGCGGTAGCCCAACCCCCTCACGGTTGTAAGGACCTGGCGCCCGATCTTCTTGCGCAAGCGGCTGACATAGACTTCGACAGTGTTGCTTTCGATCTCCGCGCCGAAGGCATAGAGCGCCTCCTCGATCTGGTTCTTGCCGACTGTCATGCCAGGCCGGCGCAGGAACTGCTCCAGCACCGCCCATTCGCGCGATGTCAGCATGGCCTCCGTGCCGTCGATGGTAACGCGGCGCGCGGCCTGGTCGATTTCGACGGCTCCGAGCCGGATCAAAGGGTTGGGGTTTCCGGCATAGCGGCGCGCGACAGCGGCAAGGCGTGCAGACAACTCGCTGAGATCGAAGGGCTTGACCAGATAGTCGTCCGCCCCGGAATTCAGCCCCGCTATGCGGTCTGAGAGCTGGTCGCGCGCGGTCAGGATGATGACCGGCGTATCGGTGCCTTCACGACGCAGCGTTTTAAGGAATTCGAGACCCTTGCCGTCGGGCAGATGCAGGTCAAGCAGGAGGAGCACATAGGAAACTACACGGAGGTGATCGCAGGCACCGCCAAGCGTCGTGCTCCAGTCCACGGCGTGGCCGTCGGCAGCGATATGATCGCGCACCGCTTCGCCCAGCACCGGATCATCTTCGATCAACAGAACGCGCACTTCGCCTCCGTGTCGCTGCAACACGCGCCTTCATGCGGCACGAGGCTGACAGGAAGCTGAATGAAAGCCAACTGAGGCTTTTGCACGATGCGATGCGTGTTCAGGCTGCTGTCAGGTTTCGCGGCCAAGGTCCTCGACATCGGAATCGGCCGATGGAGAAAATAAGATGAAGACCTTGATCCTGACCGCGCTGGTTATGGCTTTTGCCAGACCGGCCTTCGCCGCCGACAAATGCGATGTGCCGACCGGCCAGTGGCAGCCGCGCGAAGCCTTGCAGAAGAAGCTCGAAAGCGAAGGCTGGAAGGTTCGCAGCATCAAGACGGAACACGGCTGCTATGAAGCCAAGGCGCTTGACGCCAATGGCAAGAAGCTGGAAGCCGTCTTCAATCCCAAGACGCTGGAGTCGGTCGGTGCCGATTCCGATGACGGTTGACGGCCATGAACGCCACTGTTTCGACACGAGAAACCTCGGCCGAGTCGACACGAGAGGCCTCGGTCGAGGTCTGGAGCCCCTACGTCCGCCTCTTTCACTGGTCGCTGGTCCTTTGCGTCGCGGTGGCGTGGCTTTCTTCAGGCGAAATCATGAAGGTGCATGAACTGGCCGGCTACAGTGCCGGGGTTCTGATTGCCTCGCGTTTGATCGCCGGTCTGGCGGGGTCGGGATACACGCGCTTCCGTCAGTTTGTGCGTGGACCGCGCGTGGTGAGTTCTTATCTCGCCGACGTGGCGCATGGCGATGAAAAACGCTATCTCGGCCACAACCCCGCCGGCGGTGCCATGGTGCTGGCGCTTCTGGCTTGCGTGGCAGGAATTGCGCTCACCGGCTGGATGCAGACCACCGATGCCTGGTGGGGCGTGGCCTGGGTCGAGGATACGCACAAGATCCTGGGCAATGGTGTACTGGTGCTGATTGGACTTCATGTCGGCGGCGTGCTGCTCGCCAGTCTGCGTCATCATGAAAATCTGGTTCGCGCCATGATCACCGGCCGTAAACGCGCGGCCTCGCCGCAAGACGTTGGCTGACCGCGGAGAGCGGAAATGCAAGGGCACCGCAGCGACGCGACGCCCTTGCCGTTCGATCACGATGACAGGGCCAGCGCCACCCGTCCGTCCTGATCGACCCGCCGGGAAAACTCGCGCCGATATTGCGCGGGTGATGTCCTTAGCCGCGCGGCGAAATGTTGGCGCAAGGAAGTTGCGCTGCCGAAGCCGGCCTCGAAGGCGACCATGTCCATTGGCTTGTCCGTCGTCTCCAGCAGCCTCTGCGCCAGCGCGATGCGCTGGTCGGCCAGCCAGTCGCCGAAGCTGGTACCTGTCGTCTTCTGGAAACGGCGGGTAAAGGTGCGGCGGGTGAGACCGGCCGCGTCAGCGACGCTGTCGAGACCGTGCGGTTCGCCTGATGTCGCGCGCACCATGTCGAGAGCCTGGGTAAAGCGGTCGGCGGCCGGGCTCGGCGCTACCGGGCGTTCGATGAACTGCGCCTGTCCGCCTTGCCGGTGCGGCGAAAGCACGATGTGCCGGGCGAGCCGCAGTGCCGCCTCGGCGCCATAGCGGGCGCGCACGATGTGCAGGCAGCAGTCGAGCCCGGCGGCGACGCCGGCGGAGGTGACGATGTCGCCGCCGTCAACGTAGAGCACGTCCGCATCGACCGAAATGTCGGGATGGAGAGCCTGCAACTGATCCGTATAGGCCCAATGCGTGGTCGCCTTCCGTCCTGAAAGCAGGCCGGCGGCGGCGAGGGCAAAGGTGCCGAGGCAGAGACCCACGATCAGCGCGCCGCGCCGGTGGGCGCGGCCTAGCGCTTCCTCGAGCGGTTTTGCCACAGGCGCTCCGAGATCTTTCCAGCTCGGGATGATGACGATATCGGCGTCTTCGAGCGCGGCAAGCCCGTGCGGGACCAGGATGCTCAATCCGGCGTCGGTCTGGATCAGCCCTTCCTCCACGCCGCAGACGCGGAAGTCGAAGCGCGGCAGGCCGAGCCTGGTGCGGTCTGCGCCGAACACCAGGCACGGCACGGAGAGATGGAACGGACTGATGCCGTCGAAGGCGAGGACGGCGATGATGGGAGCGGTCATGGGGCGTTTCCAGTGTGAAGGAGGATTGTCCCAATTCTTTCGTATGATGTCAATCGGGCCACTGTTGGCGCCTCGGTCAGCAGGCTATCTTCGGTCCATCGCATTCAAGCCTGAAAGGAAATATCATGTCTGCCCCAGCCAACACCGCGCCGCGCCGCGCGCTGATCGTCGTCGACGTCCAGAATGACTATGACGGCGGCAACCTGGCGATCCAGTATCCGCCGTTCCGCGACAGCGTCGTCAACGTGACGCGTGCCATGGATGCCGCATCGGCAGCAGGCATCAAGGTCGTGGTCGTCAAGCAGATGGCGCCCGAGACGTCGCCGATCTTCGCCCGGGGCAGCCATGGCGGCGAACTGCATCCCGAGATCGCCAGGCGCGGCCGCGACCATTATGTCGAGAAGAACTTGCCAAGCGCCTTCACCGGTACCGACCTTGAGGACTGGTTGCGCGCCAACGCCATCGATACGATCGCGGTCGTCGGCTACATGACGCATAATTGCGACCTGTCGACCATCATCCATGCCGTGCATATGGGCTTCGCGGTCGAGTTCCTGTCCGACGCGACCGGTTCGGTGCCTTACGCCAACAGCGCCGGCTACGCCTCGGCGGAGGAGATCCATCGCGTGGTGAGCATCATCCTGCAGTCGCGCTTCGCCGCGGTGCTCAAGACCGCCGAATGGATCGACTGCCTGGAGACCGGCGCACTGCCGGAACGCGACACGATCCATGCGTCCAACCAGCGGGCGCTCTCGCGCAGCGCCGCGTAGGACGATCCGCAAACGAGAAGGGCGCCGCGGCGATGCGGCGCCCTTCTTGTTTTGTCGAGATAAAAGATCAGAACAGGCCTTCGATCTGGCCGGCGTCGTTGAGGAAGATCTTTTCCGACGACGGCTTGCTCGGCAGGCCCGGCATTGTCATGACCTCGCCGCAGATGATGACGACGAAGCCGGCGCCGGCGGACAGCCTGACCTCGCGCACCGGCACGGTGTGGCCGGTCGGCGCGCCGCGCAGGTTCGGGTCGGTCGAGAACGAGTACTGTGTCTTGGCCATGCAGACCGGAAGGTTGCCGTAACCGGCATCCTCCCAGGCCTTCAACTGGTCGCGCACCGATTTGTCGGCGATGGCTTCCGAGCCGCGATAGATGCGCTGAACGATGGTGTTGATTTTCTCGAACAGCGGCATGGAGTCGGGATAGAGTGGCGCGAACTGCGACGCGCCGGATTCGGCGAGCGCCACCACCTTATTGGCAAGCTCCTCGATGCCGGCGGAGCCGTTGGCCCAGTGCTTGCACAGGATCGCTTCCTCGCCCATCGAGGCGACGTAGTCCTTGAGCGCCTGGATTTCGGCGTCGGTGTCGGAATAGAAGTGGTTGATGGCAACGACCGCCGGGACGCCGAACTGCCTGATGTTCTCGATGTGGCGTCCAAGGTTTGGGCAGCCCTTCCTGACGGCTTCGACATTCTCCTTGCCAAGGTCTTCCTTCTTGACGCCGCCATTCATCTTCATGGCGCGCACGGTGGCGACGATGACGGTGGCGGCCGGCTTCAGCCCGGCCTTGCGGCACTTGATGTCGAAGAACTTTTCGGCACCCAGATCAGCACCAAAACCGGCTTCGGTGACGACGTAGTCGGCAAGCTTGAGCGCCGTCGTGGTGGCGACGACCGAGTTGCAGCCATGCGCGATGTTGGCGAACGGGCCGCCATGCACGAAGGCCGGGTTGTTCTCCAGCGTCTGCACCAGATTGGGCTGCATGGCGTCCTTGAGCAGGACGGCCATGGCGCCATCGGCCTTGAGGTCGCGGGCATAGACCGCCGACTTGTCGCGGCGATAGGCGACGATGATGTCGCCGAGGCGTTTTTCCAGGTCCTTCAGGTCGGTGGCGAGGCAGAGGATCGCCATCACTTCCGAGGCGACGGTGATGTCGAAGCCGGCTTCGCGCGGAAAGCCGTTGGCGACGCCGCCGAGTGAGCAGATGATCTCGCGCAGCGCCCGGTCGTTCATGTCCATGACGCGGCGCCACACCACGCGGCGGGTGTCGATGCCGAGTTCATTACCCCAGTAGATGTGGTTGTCGATCAGGGCCGACAAAAGGTTGTGCGCCGTGGTGATGGCGTGGAAGTCGCCGGTGAAGTGGAGGTTCATGTCCTCCATCGGCACGACCTGCGCGTAACCGCCGCCGGCGGCTCCGCCCTTGACGCCGAAATTCGGGCCGAGCGAAGCTTCACGGATGCAGACGATCGCCTTCTTGCCGATGCGGTTCAGACCGTCACCGAGGCCGACGGTGGTGGTGGTCTTGCCTTCGCCGGCCGGGGTCGGGTTGATGGCGGTGACGAGGATCAGCTTGCCGTCCCTGTTGCCCTTCACCGACTTGATGAACTCGGCCGAAATCTTGGCCTTGTCGTGGCCGTAGGGCAGCAGATGTTCGGTTGGGATGCCGATCTTCTGGCCGATCTCCTGGATCTGCTTTTTCCTGGCGCCACGCGCGATCTCGATGTCGGACTTCACTTCGGCCATGACGGCGTTCCTCTGGATTGGACGGTGGAGGGGACGGGGTTGATCTTACTCGCAAGAAGGCTGGAGCCGGACGCGCAGGGCATCTAACCCTGTCGCTGCGGCGGCGTCAACTTTCATGCAACTATGTTTCCTATAGAGAAAATTCCTCTGCGGCGGCCGACCTATTCCCGGTTCTTTATGGCTCCGCTTGCCGCGCCGTATAGAAGCCAGAGCAGGGGCGCTTCCGCCGTCTCAAAACAGCCGCACAATGCACGGAATGCGACAGACGCGACGACGCAAATCCGCCATCGCGAGTGTTGCCGTGGGACAGCGCTACTGCGTCAGCACGTTGCTGATTTCAACCATGTTCGAGCGCACCCGAAGCACGTAGAAGCCCATCGTCGTCAGATGGGTGGGCAGCAGCCAGCCGTCCTCGCGGCCATTGGCGATGATGAAGGGCTGGATGCGCAGGGCCGACACGAACTGCGCGTCCATCGTATCCCACAGGCTCTGCAGGTGCTTTTCCTTGATGACGTCCTCGAAGTCGGCCTGGGCGCCCTTCATCAGGCCGTAATAGGCATAGAGCTGGCCATAGGCGAACCAGTAGCGGTCGTCGGCGCGGGTGTCGAACCAGCCATTGTTGTGGTTCTCGGCACGCTCCTTGAGGATGGCGGAGGTCGAGCCGATGTCACTGGCGATGCGATCGATATACTGCTTCAGATTGTCGGCGCGGGCATCGAAAGTGGCCTGGCAGGTGGCGAGCCGGGCATTGAACGAACGCAGCTTGCGCACGGCGTCGCGATAGTAGCTCGGCGTCGGTGTCTTCGGTCCAAACGGGCTCACGCCGAAATACCAGGTATACTCGTCGAACTGCAGATTGCCACGCGCGTCCTGCAGGTCGGCATCGATCTGCGAGGTGGTGCGCACGCGGCCGAGATTGTCGGCAAGCTCGGTCGCCGTGCGTCGCACCGCCTGGTTGATGCCGCGCTGGAAAGAGGCCTTGTTGTCCATCCACGGGGTGTTGTCCCAGTCGATGCCGAACAGGCCGAGCTTGTAGAGGATCATCGACGAGATCCAGGCATTCTGGTTGACGTTGAAGTCAGTCAGGTCCGCCGCCACCTGGGCGATGCCGGAGTTGCCGCAAGTCTTGGCCGTGTCGGTGCCGGCGCCGGCGGCCACCTGTTCACCGGCGGAAACGTTGCGCTTCTCGAACGTATAGGTGTCCGGGTAGTTCGGGTTGAACCTGTTCCACCACTGGGTGGCGTAGAAGAAGTTGGCGTAAAGGCCGATCAGCACCAGCAAGGCTAGGCCGACGACGGCCTTCAGGATCCAGCCGCGCTGCGTGTACCAGCGGCCGGCCCACAAGAAGGGCCACAGGATCACGCCGATCAGAAGGCCGATGCCGCGGCCGATCCACTGGAACAGCTTGACGAAGAAGTTCACGATCGGGTCGAGCATGGCTGTATCACCCCCTCAGCACGATGCCAAAAAGTTGCAGGCTTTTTGGATAACATCATGCACCAAAACAACAAGTTAGAACGGAATGCCGGTTCATATCATTCTAGTCGGTCAGGCCGTAGAGGCGTGTGCGAAACGCCACCTTTTCCTTCAAATATGTGGTTTTCAGAACGTCCACAACATGCGATCGCCAAGCGTCGCTGAAGCCGTCATAGTCCTTGTAGAAGCCGTCCTTGTTGAAGATGTAGCGCGAGACGAAGTCAGACGGCACGAAATCCGAGATCAGCCGGTTGGTCAGCCAGGCGTCGGGATGATCAGGCTTGGCGCGGACCACCAGGAAGCGCTGTTGCGGGAAGACGTCCTCGATCTTGAGGTGGCCGAGCTGGGCGATCTCGCGCTTGGCGGCGTTGAGGAAGGGAAAATTGCCGTCCCTGGTGATCAGGTCGGCATGGCTCTGGATCCAGGTCTGCAGCCAGACCTTGTCGACATCGGTCAAATTGCGGTTCGGCTCGGCGTCGCGGATCAGCGCGCGCACCACCATTTCGGCGCGGTGCTCGAGATAGCCCGAGGTTTCGATCCAGGAGGCGCGCGGCAGTTCGATGCGGCCGGTGGCGGCCAGGAATTTGAACACCTTGTCGGCGTCCTTGATGGAGAGATAGCTCACCTGCCAGGGCCGCGAGCGGCGGAAACCTGGAGCCGCCGGATCGCTGATCACCGTCGTCATGTCGGGATCGACGAAGACGTAGAGGCCGCCGAAATGGCTGGTCCAGTAGGCGTTGTGGCGGAAGATCACCTGGTCGGGCACCAGCGCGTTCTCCCTGATGTCGCCGCAGACCTTGGCGAGTTCCACCATGCGGGTCAGCATGGCATTGTCGCGCCAGGCGTCGGGCTCCTGCTTCAGCCGGTCGACGAGCTTGCCGAGCTCGGCCGCCTTGCCCAGCACGTCCTCGGCCGACAGCACCTTGAACTCGACCTGGCTGATCGACAGCAGGTCCTCGATGTCGTTGACCTTGGGAACGGAATCCTCCATCTCGCCGTAGATCACGTCCTTGATGGTCAGCGCGTCTATGGCGCGCTGGTTCCTGGACATGAATTCGAACATCAGCTGCGAGGTGTTCGAGAAGGCCGTGTGCACCACCGGCAGGTCGATCTGCGACGGCGTCAGGATGATGAAGCGGCGGTTGACCTCGTTGGGATCCAGATAATCGTAGTCGCCACACTCCTCGGCCACTTCGGGCGAAAAGCCGGTGCGGTCGATCTGGAAACTCTTCAGCTTTGTCGGCTTGAGACCGAAAGCCGCCAGCGCCTTGTTGTAGCGCTGGATGAGATGCGGCTCGTCGACCGTGAGCAGCCGGCCGTAGATGAGTTCGTTGTCGCGCAGGAGATCGGGTTTTTTGCTCATCTTGCCTTCTCCCCGTTCACGGGGAGAAGGTGCCCGAAGGGCGGATGAGGGGCGGCGCAAACGCTCATCATCTCGTCTCCAAGATTGAAGGCAGAAACTTCGCGTCGATGCCAATCATCTTCTTGTTCAGCCGACCATCCACGGCCGCAACGATGGTCTCCAATACGCTCTTTCGGCCGCTCAAAACATCAGCGTGCCAAATCCTCAATACCGACCAACCATTAGCGTTCATCGTTTCGTCCCTGTAGCGATCCCGGGATCCACCTGCATGCTGGCTGCCATCGACCTCCACGACCAGATTAGCCTCACGACAGGCAAAGTCGGCGAAATAGGGCCCGATGGGCAGTTGGCGAATGAATTTGTGGCCATTCAATCGTCGCCCACGCAGTTCATGCCAGAGCTTTTCCTCGGCATCATTCTCGATTTTCCGAAGCTCGCGGGCTCTTGCCACCTTGGGCTCGTTTCCACCACGCATGGCGCTGCCCCTCATCCGCCCTTCGGGCACCTTCTCCCCGTGAACGGGGAGAAGGAAGAAGAGCTCGCCTCACGCATTCCACAGACCCTTCTTCTTCATCTCCTCCATCTCACGCGCCGCGCGTTCGCGCAGCCTTGCGTCGCGCAGCAGCTTCTCCACCGCGGCATCGTCGGACTTGTCGGAATAGCGGAACTCGGAATCGGCGTAGCGGTTGATCTCCTGCATGACCATGGCAAGCGAGAACGGCCCGCGCAATTCCTCGATCATCGCTTTCTTGTCGTCGTAGCTCTTGTGCATGAAGGCTTCCGGCTTTTCGAACCAGTCGTCGGGAAGCTCGATGTCCATGGCACGCATCTTGATGGCGTCGGTGACGTTCTTGATGGCGCGGCCGGTGAAGCGCGGCTCGGCGTCCTTGATCAGGTGCAGGTAGGTGCCGATGTCGGCCATGGTCCTGGGCGCGCCATTTTCCTTCATGTAGCGCTCGTAGACCCGCACCAGTCCGTCCTCCCGCGGCTTTTCATGCTCTTCATAGGCTTCGGTCACGGCGCGCTGGATCTCCTGCGCGGCGTAGAGTTCGTGCTTGCCCAGGGGGATTTCGTGGTTCTTGCCGGCGAGCAGCACGAAAATGTCGATATAGTCGTCTCGGGTCTGCGGCCCGTCGACCAGCCAGCGGGCGCCGGCGCGCTGGCGCAGCGCATCGTCGACATTTTCGGGATAGTTGGAAAACATGCCGAACGAGCAATTGCCACGCACCACGGTGGCAGCACCGGCGAAGGCGTCCATCAGCACGCCGGTGATCTCCTGCTGGCCGGCCGATGCGCGGTCGTCGGAACGGCGGGCGGCCACCTGGTCGATGTCGTCGATGGTGCCGAAGCCGATGACGCGCGGGTTCAACACATTGTTGATGAACTGGCGGCAGTTCTGGCCAGACTTGCCTTGGTAGGACGAAATCTGGTCGACGCCGAAATTTTCATAGGCAAAGGGATAGCCGGCGACCTGGCAATAGCCGTTGACAAGGCCGGCGATCATCTGGATCAGCGTCGTCTTGCCGGTGCCGGGCGCGCCGTCGCCGATGAAGGTGAACAGGAAGCCGCCGAGCTCGACGAACGGGTTCAGTTCACGCTCGAAATCATAGGCCATCAGCATCTTGGCGAGCTTGACGGACTGGTATTTGGCGATGTGGTTGCCGACGACCTCTTCCGGTTTCTTGAAGGTCATCACCAGCGGCTTGGAGCGCTTGCCCGGCGCCACGTCGAAGCCGTCGAGGGTGAAGTCGTCGGCGTCGATGCGGATATGGGCGTTCTCGAACGGGCCGATGCCGTCGAAGCGGCTTTTGCGCGCCACAAGCCCGTCGATGGCGACGCGGGCGAAGGCGCGCGCCCTGGTCGTCAGGTCGCCGTCGTCCGTCGAGCCCGCTATCGCCTTGTCGAGGCCGGCCAGGATCGATTTCACGGCATCCTGGGGCGTGTCGAACAGGAAGTCCGGCTCGGGGATATCGTTCGGCGCCTCGCCGTCGCCGTCGATGAGCTGGAACAGATACGAGGCGAGGCTGAAGGCCGAAATATAGGCCGAAGCCGACAGCAGTTTCTTGAAGGTGGACGCCTCGTCGCCTTCGAGCGGCGCGCGGGTGTTCCTGGCCTGCAGGCTTTCGAGATCGGAGCCTTCGGCGAAGACGTCCGATACCGCCAGCGCGATCGCCGTGCCGCGGCGGGCGCGAAAGAGCAGCGTGTGCTGCGGGATGGTCAGCAACTGGTCGTCGGGATGAACGGCGCCGACCGTCTTCGACAGCTCGACCTCGCGGGTGCGGCGCACCTGACCGACCGAGACGGTGGAGACGAAGCGGCGGTTGGTGCCGGCCAATGCCGTACCGGATTCGCGCGATGGATCCTCCAGCACGACGATGCGGGTGATGAAGCTCTGCGCGGTGGCCCGGTGTTTTTCGATAGCCGCTTCCGGGATGGTGGTCAGGCCGGTGTCCATGAAGGGTGCTCCGCGGTGTGACGGTCAGACGTCTGAGATGACCTGCCCATTCGACAGGATGTGAACCTTGTAGCCGCCAAAGATCTTCTGTGCTTCGCCGGCCGCGTAAAGCGCCTGGTAGGCTTCGTGCGGGATCAGCGCGTGGTTTTCGTAGCTCGACACGCCCTGGCGGGCGGCTTCCAGGTCGTCGGTGTTGATGAAGAATTCCTGCGTCGTCTTCTCGCTGGAGAACAGGCCCTTGCGGCCGGGCTTCTCGCCCTTGGAATAGACTTCCTGGATGGTCCAGGTCAAAAGCCAGGCATTTTCGGGCTTGCGCACCTTGGCCAGCACTTCCGTCACCGTCGAGTTGTTGTCGGTGATGCCTGCCGAGTAGAAGGGGCCAAGCACCACCCGCCTCAGCTGTTTGGGGTGCAATGGCTCGAAATCCTTGTCGAGATTGACCGCGATGGTCGCCGGCGACAGCGTATAGGCCGAATTCTTCTCGGTGAAATCGTCGAAGCGGTGGGCAAGCTCGGGGTTGAGCAGGCCGTCGACGGGCAGCGGAATGTCGACCTTGTCGTTGAGCTTGCCGCTCCGGTCGACAAGCTGGCGGACCATGCTTTCCGAGGAATCCTCCACCGTCACCATATAGACCAGAGGCAGGTTGGCGCTGCCGTCGAAGCTTGCCCAGTGGACGAGGTAATAAGGCCGCGCCGTCTTCGGATTGACCGACACCTTGGCCGTCTGCGCCAGCGTGAACGGACCGAAGGTCTGCTCGCTCTTGACGTCTTCGAGATAGAGCCGCTCGGCCATCGATTTCTGCAGCGCCTCGGGAAACTCCTTGTGGCGCAGGATGAAGTCGGCCATCTCCTCGCGCAGCTCGCCGGCCTGGGGGATGTTGGCGAGCCGCGCGTCGGCCTGCAGGCGGTCGTTTTCCAGTTCAAGCAGGTTCTGGAACACCGGGTAGCCGCTCTCGGCGCGCGAAATGCGGAACGTGTCCATGAAGCCCAGCCGGTTGCGCCAGCAGGAAAAGGACTTGTCGAGCCGAGCGATGTACTCGGCAACGATCTTGGCGACGATGCCGTGTCGGTAAAGCGGCGAGCGGTCGTCGCGCATGAACACTTCAAGGCCGCTGAGCGCGGCCGTGATTGCCGAGAAATACCGCGCCGCGGCGTCGTTTTCGGGGGTCATGCTGTCAGTCCTGGGATTGTCGCACCGGTGTGCGCGGCAATTATGACTGCACGTAGTTGGCCGAATTGTGCTTCTTCAGCACCTCGTCGAAGCGGCGGGCAAAGGCATCGTCGGCCAGCTTCTTGCGGCGCTGGATGTCGGCGCTGGCGACCATGTTCTTCTCGTGCATCTCCAGGAGATCGCCGATGTGCTTCTGCGAGGCGGCGCCGATGCCGGCCATGGTTTCCTCGGCCGTGTTGTCGACCTGGCTGCCCAGCGTGTTGATCTTGTGGGCGACGTCCTGCTGGGCGGCGGTCTTCAGCGAGTCCTCAAGCGCCTTGTAGAGCACGATGCGCTGTTCGGTATCGATGGTCAGCTTGTTGATCAGCGTCGACTGCGCGGCGATCTGGTTGTTGAGCGAATCGACGAAGGTCTGGAACATCGAGGTATAGCGCTCCAGCGTCTGGCTTTCGGCCAGCAGCTCCTGCTCCTTCGCCTGCTTTTCATTGTATTCGGTGGCAAGCTTGGAACGCTCGCCCTCGAGCTGCGTGCGGTCTTTCTGGCTGGTCGAGGCGGCGATCCTGTTTTCGATGTCGAGCAGCATCGGATTGAGCTCCTCGATGCGCTTCTGCACGGTTTCGAGGTTGGTCATGGTGGTCTTGCGGCGCTCGATCACCTGCGACAGGCTGGCCTCGGAGGTCTTGTAGCGCTGGTCGAGAATTTCTTTCTGCGCCTTCAATATGCCGACGATGGTATCGGACTTGGCCAGCAGCTCCTGCAGGTTGCCGGCGAGCGACATGTTGCGGACGCGATCGGTGCGCATGCGCTGCTTGCGCTGTGCCGAAAAAACGCCGACGAAGTTTTCCCAGCCGGTATAGTTCTTCATGCTCTCGAACTCGGCGCCGAAGACATTGGTGGCGTCCTCCAGCCCGATGATCAGGTCGGCGATGTTGCCTTCCATCACCTTCTGCTGCTTCAGTACATCCTCGATGCGGGCGTTCTCGATGTCGAAATTGGCGTCGCCGATCTTCTTGTCGGCGGTTGCGAGCGTGTCGAGCACGGTGCCGGATTGCTCGATCTTGGTGCGCATGTCCTGGACGACCTGCTTGGTCTTGGCAATTTCGGCATCGAAATTCTGCAATGTCGCCATAGGGGCCTCCCGCTTCGGCTTCCGCTCGCTGGTTGCGAACAGCGGCGAATATATGTGGGGTATCAGGGGATTGAAAGACGTGAAGACAGTGGGTGGCGCGAAAACAAATATCCGGCCGAACCCTTGAAAGGCAATGGAGCCGTGGTCATGGCGTGATCAACTGGCAGGCCAAGCCTTGTTCAGCTGATTTTGAACTTTCATGCCGGCAAAGCAATCAATCCACGCGGAAGCGAATGGCTCCTAAACTCGACAACAACTGGCCATTTGCAGCCCCACCGGCGGCACAAGTCGGCCCATCCGACGACGAACGGCGTCTGCTCAGGGTTTGGGGTCGGCCTTCAGATAGGCGACGACGTTGGCGATGTCGTCGTCATTGCTGAGGCCGCCAAAGGCCATCCTGTTGCCGGGCACCTTCAGCTTGGGCGATCTGAGGTATTCGGCAAGATTTGCCTCGTCCCAGAGGAGGCCGGCAGCACCCGCGCTCTTCATGGCGTCCGAATAACGGTCGAGGAAGCTTTCGGCGGTTCCCGCCTTGCGGCCGACGACGCCCATCAGATGCGGGCCGACCTTGTCGCGGTCGGACGCCGCCTCATGGCAGGCCATGCATCGGTTGAAAACATGTTTGCCCAGCACAGGATCGCCCCCGGCCCGGGCGGTAACGGAGGTGGCAAGCAAAAGAAGGCTGGCGGACAAGACGGCTCGAAGCATGGCTGACCCCGGGAGGCTCTGGCTGAGGGTGGGAAAATAGGGCGCTGACCTTGACAAAGGCACCATAGAACGGCGCGGCCGACAAGAGGTGGCAGCCAGCTACCCACGCCGACGCCCCAGCGAGCCCCATTCAGCGGCTGATGAAGCCGATGAAGTCGTCCGGTGCCGCGCGGCCCATTTCCTCTTCCCAATGCCGGCGGCAGAGCGAGACATAGACGTCCTTGCCGATCGCCACCTGTTCGCCCTGCCTGGCCACCTTGCCGTCGGGACCGAGGCGCACGACCATCGTCGCCTTGCGGCCGCAGCGGCAGATGGTGCGCACTTCGCGCAGATCGTCGGCGATCGCCAGCAGCGCGCGCGAGCCGGGAAACAGCTTTCCCTGGAAATCGGTGCGCAGGCCATAGCACATGACCGGGATGTTGAGCCGGTCGGCGATGCGGGCAAGCTGCCAGACCTGCTCCTCCTCCAGGAACTGCGCCTCGTCGACAAAGATGCAATGCACCGCCGTGTGCTGGTGATGCTCGGCGACGCGGGCGAACAGGTCGTCGCCGTCGCGGAACATCTCGGCTTCCGTTTCCAGCCCGATGCGCGACGAGATCAGGCCGGTGTCACCCTTGCGGTAGTGGCCGGCGACGAACAGCATCGTCGTCATGCCGCGCTCGCGGTAATTGTACGACGCCTGCAACAGCATGGTCGTCTTGCCGGCATTCATCGTCGCGTAGTGGAAGTAAAGCTTGGCCATGCCGCTCTTTTAAGCCGACTTGCCAGGCCTCGGGGAGGGGCAGGCGCCGCATTCCCCTGAAAAAGCCGCCATTGCCGAGGCAGATTGCGCTTGGGCTCGGCGCGGAAAGCGTCAGCTGTGTCGCTGATGGGCCAGCCAGCGCCGTTGATCGTGATTGTCTTAGCGCTTGAAACCACTCCAGAATGGTGTTTGGCTGACGAAACAAGGCGGGCACAAAAACCGTAACTTCGCTTCGCCAAAGAATCGAAATGGGAGAATACAGATGTCGCGCATGAATTCCTTCGTCGCCGGCCTGGGCCTGGCGGCTTTCCTGTCCACGAGCGCCGCCTTCGCCGGCGATCCGGCAAGCTGCAAGGCGGTTCGCCTCTCCGATGTCGGCTGGACCGACATCCAGGCCACCACCGGGCTGGCCTCGGTGCTGCTCACCGCGCTCGGCTACGAGCCGCAGGTGATCCAGCTCTCGGTTCCGGTGACCTATGCGTCGCTGAAGAACAAGGACCTCGACGTCTTCCTCGGCAACTGGATGCCGTCGATGACCAATGACATCAAGGATTATACGGCCGACGGTTCGGTCGAGACCGTCAGCCAGAACCTGGTCGGCGCCGGTTACGGCATCGTCGTGCCGACCTATGTCGCGGATGCCGGCGTCAAGTCGCTGACCGACCTCGGCAAGTTCAAGGACAAGTTCAACGGCAAGATCTACGGCATCGAGGCCGGCAATGACGGCAATCGCATCATCCTCGACATGATCAAGAACCCGAAGGACAATCTCGACGGGTTCGAACTGGTCGAATCCTCGGAGGCCGGCATGCTGACGCAAGCCGAGCAGTCGATGAAGAGCAATGAGTGGATCGCCTTCCTCGGCTGGACGCCGCATCCGGTGATGGGCGCCATGAAGATCACCTATCTCGACGGCATGGGCGACAGCGGTTTCGGCGCGGCCACCGTCTCGACCAATGTGCGCAAGGGCTACATGACCGAGTGCCCGAATGTCGGCAAGTTCATCGCCAACCTGAAGTTCAATCTGGATATGGAAGGCCAGATGATGGACGCCATCCTGAAGGGCAGCGATGCCAACAAGGTGGCAACCGACTGGTTGAAGAAAAACCCGGATGCGGTCAAGCCGTGGATCGCCGGCGTGACCACCTTCGACGGCGGCGACGCTGCGGCGGCGGTCAAGACCGCGCTCGGAAGCTGAGCCGACTTTGATTTCGGCGTGACCGAAACAGAGGGCAGTCTTTGTGGAAAAGGCTGCCCTTTTTCGTATCCTGTGACAAGATGACGTCGCGACAGTACGGGGCCGAAGGCAGAGCTCTGGCAAACGAGGGGTGAGATGGATCCGATTTCCAAGTTCATGGTCGATCACAAGATCCCGATCGGCGCCTGGGGAAAGGCGTTCTTCGGTTTCCTTACCGACAATTTCGACACCGTCTTCAGGGCGTTCTCGAATGGCCTCAATTTTCTGCTCGACGGGCTGGTCAACATCCTGCTGATGGTGCCGCCGGTGCTGCTCGCTTTGGTGATTGCCGTCATCGCCTGGCTGCTGCAGCGTTCGCGGCCGCTCGCCATCGGCGTTTTCATCGGGCTGATCTTCATCATCAACCAGAACCTTTGGAAACAGACGGTGCAGACGCTGGTGCTGGTTGTCGCGGCGGCGGCGGCGGCGATGGCGATCGGCGTGCCGCTCGGCATCTGGGCCGCGCACAAGCCGAAGGTCTATCGCATCATGCTGCCGGTGCTCGACCTGATGCAGACGCTGCCGACCTTCGTCTACCTGATCCCGGTGCTGACGCTGTTCGGTCTTGGCAATGCGCCCGGCCTGATCGTCACCATCATCTTCGTCATCCCGACCGCGGTCCGGCTCACCCATCTCGGCGTCGTCTCGGTACCGAAGTCGATCATCGAGGCCGGCGAGGCCTTTGGCGCCACCAAGAGCCAGCTGTTGTGGAAGGTCGAGCTGCCCTCGGCGCTGCCGACCATCATGGCCGGTCTGACGCAGTCGATCATGCTGTCGCTGTCGATGGTGGTGTTCGCGGCCCTGATCGGCGCCGGCGGGCTCGGCACGGAAATCAACCGGGCGCTCGGTTCGCGCCGCATCGATCTGGGCCTTGAGGCCGGTCTCGCCATCGTCGTGCTCGCCATCGTGCTCGACCGGATGACCCGCATTGGCGTTGGAGGCAAGAAATGACCGTCGCCGTCGATTTCAGGAATGTCGATATCGTCTTCGGCGCCGACCAGGCCGGCTCGCTGGCGATGATCGACAAGGGCGCCACCCGGGCCGAAATCCTCGAGAAGACCGGCAATGTGCTCGGCTGCGCCGGCGCCAGCCTGACCGTGCATGAAGGCGAAATCTCGGTGCTGATGGGCCTGTCCGGTTCGGGCAAGTCGACGCTGCTTCGCGCGGTCAACCGGCTGAACGTGGTGTCGCGCGGCCAAGTGCTGGTGAAGGACGGTGACCGCACGGTCGATGTCGTCACCTGCGACGAGCCGACCCTGCGGCGGCTGCGCCAGAAGCAGGTGGCAATGGTGTTCCAGCAGTTCGGCCTGCTGCCATGGCGCACGGTGGAGGAGAATGTCGGTCTCGGCCTCGAACTCGCCGGCGTGCCGGATGCCGAGCGCAAGGAGCGGGTGCATCGCCAGCTCAAGCTGGTCAATCTCGACCAATGGTCGAACAAATACGCCCATGAGCTGTCGGGCGGCATGCAGCAGCGCGTCGGCCTGGCGCGTGCCTTCGCCACCGAGGCGCCTATCCTGTTGATGGACGAGCCGTTCTCGGCCCTCGACCCGCTGATCCGCACCAAGCTGCAGGACGAACTTCTGCAGTTGCAGGCGGAATTGAAGAAGACCATCATCTTCGTCAGCCACGATCTCGAGGAGGCGCTGAAGATCGGCAGCCACATCACTATCATGGAGGGCGGCCGTATCGTCCAGACCGGCGCGCCGGAAGACATCGTGCTGCGCCCCGCCAACGATTATGTCCGCGACTTCATCGCCAATGTGAACCCGCTCTCGGTGCTGACCGCCTGGAACGTGATGCGCGACCGCCGCGATCTCGAACAGGGCAAGGACGGCTGGGTGTGGCTCGACCGGCGCAAGACGACGCGCTTCAAGATCGACGAACACGGGCTGGTGGCGGCGGCCGAGCGCGACGGCAAGCCGGCCGTATGGGTGTCCTGCGCCGATGTCGAGGGCCAGCCGGAGGAGTTGGCGCAAGTGTTCTGGGCCAATCCCGGCACCTCGCTGAAGACCGTGATGCTGGCCATGCACCGGTCGCAGACCGCACCCGTGGCGCTGTTCGACGACCAGTCGCGCTTCGTCGGCGCGATCGGCATCCGCGACGTGCTGAGCGCGGTGCTGCGGCGCTGATGCATGTCGCCCAAAAGTGACCTCGGTTTTGGGAAGACGACATGCACAAAAACGAAGGCTAAAGCGCGTCGCCTGATCCGCTTCGACGCGACGCGCTTAAGGCGGCTATGTCCTAAGCCGCCATCGGCAGGCGCAACTCGGTCAGCAGGCCGCCGTCTGGATGGTTGGACAGGCGCACTTCGCCGCCCGCCGCGCGCGCGATGTTGCGGGCAATGGTCAGCCCAAGCCCGAGACCGCCGGTCTGGCGATTGCGGGATTGTTCGAGACGCACGAAGGAGCCGAAGACGGCGTCGATCTGTGCCTGGGGAATGCCCGGTCCCTCGTCACGGATGGCCAGCGTGATCGTGCCGTCCAAGCGGCTGAGGCTGAGATGCGCCTGCTTGCCGTAGGCGACGGCGTTCTGCACCAGATTGGTGACGCAACGCTTGAGGGCCACCGGCCGCGCCATGCAGATCAGGCCGCGCGGGCGGACGTCGTCATTGTCGAAGGAAACCGTCTCGTAGCTGTCGGCGACCGATTCGACGAGCGACCAGAAATCGATCCGTTCGGCCTTCTCTTCCGTGACCTCGAATTTGGCGAAGTCTATCACGGAACTCGCGATGCTTTCGATGTCGGCGAGATCGTGGGCGAGCGCCTGGCGCGCCGGTGATCTGCGCAACAGCTCCAGGCGCAGGCGCATCCTGGTCATCGGCGTGCGCAGGTCGTGCGCGAGGGCCGCCGCCAGGTGCTCACGATCCTCGACATATTCGCGCAGCCTCGCCTGCATGGCGTTGATCGCCTTGGCGGCGGCGCGTACCTCGCGGCTGCCGCTCTCGGCGATCGGCGGGCTCTTGAGGTCGTTGCCGATCCGGTTTACGGCGGTTTCCATCATCCGGTAGGGCGCGGTCAGCCGGCGCAGCGACCAGATCGACATGATCACCACCAGCCCCGCGATCAGCGAATAGAGCGGCAGGCTATCGACGCTCAGGATCGGGCCGACGGGCGTGATCGGTTCGGTGAAATTCAGCCATTGGCCGTCGGCGAAGCGCAGCGAAGCCGTCAGCTTGTCGCTCTGGGCGAAATCGGCGGCCAGCACCAGAAGATCCCGCTCCACCTGGCCGATCTCGGGTCCCGGTGCCGCGCCGCCGGCATCGTCGGCTTCGCGCGTCGCCGGATCGCGCCGCACGCGCGCGTCGGTGATACCGAACTTGGACAATCGGCCGACGAGAATGTCTTCCAGTTCGGCCAGTTCGTCGTCGCCGGCGATCGAGGAGGTGACGGCGGGCGTGTCCGAGACGGTGAGCGCGTAGGTGGAGTTGAACAGCCCGGTCGCCGTCGCCTTGCGCTCCTCCGGCGTGGCGTCGTGCATCAGCTGCACGAGCGAGAAGGCGCGGTCGTTGAGGCGGTAGAGGTCGACCACGTCGTTGGCGGCGGCGCGGTCGCGCGATACGATATAAAGCGTCGCGACCTGACTGATCAGCAGGCCGGCAATGACGATCAGCAGCACCCAGACAGGCAAGGTCTGCGGCAGGAAACGTCTCATTCGGATGTCGTCTCGGGCAGGAACTGGTAGCCGCCGCTGCGCACGGTGAGGATCAGTTTGGGCGTCTTGGGATCATCTTCCATCTTGCGCCGCAGCCTGGAGACCAGGATATCGATGCTGCGGTCGAAGGAATAGTCGCTGTCGCCGCCGGACAGTTCGATGAGCTGGTCGCGGGTCAGCACGCGCTGGGCGCTCTTGACGAAGGTCTGCAGCAGGTTGAACTCAGCCATGGTCAGTTCGACCCTGACATCGTCGGGCGCGGTCAGCCGCCGCCGCGAGCAGTCCATCGTCCAGCCGGCGAAGTGGTAAATCTGCTTGGTGGTGGTGCGCTTGGGCTCGGCGGCGCCATTGCGCCGCAGCACGGCGCGGATGCGGGCCAGCAATTCGCGCGGGTCGAAGGGTTTGGGCACATAGTCGTCGGCGCCCATCTCGAGCCCGACGACGCGGTCGGTCGTCTCGGTGACGGCGGTCAGCATGATGATCGGCGTCGTATACTGGGCGCGGATGTCGCGGCACAGTTCCAGCCCGCTCCTGCCGGGCAGCATCACGTCAAGCACGATCAGATCCACCTGGGTGCGGCGCAGGATGGTTTCCATCTCGGTGCCGTCGGCGGCAACCGAGGTGTGCAGACCCCGCTTCTGGAAGAACTCCTGAAGCAGGTCGCGAATGCCCTTGTCGTCGTCGACGATCAGTATGTGTGTCTCGGATTTCACAGCTGCCCTGTCTGGTTTGCCAGCCACGCCATTTTTGGCTCGTGAGCCACACGATAGAATTCGGGCCGTATGTTGGCCAGTGCCTTGCTTTTCAAGGAAAAATGAATTCCGCCGTCTCCACATGAAGCAACGGCCAGCTTGGCGTGGCCTGGCCAGACACAATTCAGAAACAAAATTCTACAATCGGGAAAAACTCCTGAAAAGGTAGGCCGGCATAACGGTGCCGTGGCGGTCAGGTCATCGGCTGCGACGCTAGTCTCCGGGTTCACGGATAAACCGATGCCAAGATTGTCGATCAGTTTGTTGGGAGTTTTGCTGGGCCTTGGCCTGCTCACTGCCGCTGTCGACCAATCCGACGCAAAGGCGCCGCTGACCCGGAGCGAACGGTGCGCCAACCTCAGCCACCAATTTGATGAAGCCCTCGAAACCCATGCCACGGCAACGCAGGTCACCGCGGCAAAGGCACTTCAGAGAAAGGGTAACCGGTACTGCGCCGCCAAGAAACAGGCGCAGGGCATCCGGATGCTCGCCAATGCTTTGAAGCTGCTTGGAGTGACACCGAACGACCCGGTCCAGTGACACTCAAAACGACCCGCACAAAAAAGGAAAACGAAGCCATGAAAAAATCCCTCCTGTCCGCCCTTGGTCTCGCCGTCGCTCTCGCCTTCTCGATGCCCGTTCTCGGCAACGCTGCCGCGACCACGACCGCTGCCCCGGCCGCTGCCACCACGACCACCGCTCCGGCTGCTGCCGCGACGACCACTGCTCCGGCCAAGGCCGCTCCGAAGAAGGTCGCCAAGAAGACCGTCTGCAAGGTGACCAAGAAGCACAAGTGCCCGGTCAAGAAGGCCCCCGCGATGGCGGCTCCTGCGAAGGCGGCCCCTGCGAAGGCTGCTCCCAAGAAGCCCTGATCAGCTTCGAGGTTAGTTCTAGCAAGGCCGCCCCGCCGCAAACCGGCTGGGGCGGCCTTCTGCCAAGGGCATGGTCGAAGAGCTGAACGCCGGCGGCTTTCAGCCACGCATCTCGATCGTGCTTAACCCGTTTGCAATGCCGGCCCTGTAGGACAATCCGCATGAAGAAGCGGCTTTCGTCCATTTTTCGCTCCATGGTGATTGGCGGCCTGGTTGCCACCGGCGTCGCCAGGGTGCTGATTCTGCTCACCGCCAGCCCCGTGCCGGACCCTGCAAGCGGGCGTACCGAGCCTTCGCTGTTCGCACCGGCGATTTCCAGCAACTGGGATTACATCACGCCGGTGCAGGCATGGCTTTTGATCGTGCTCGCCGGCGTGACGCTGATCTGTGTAGCCGGATGGCCGATCGCGGCATGGCTGGAACGCCGGGCGGATGCCGACCCAACGCGCCGCATCTTCGGCCGTCAGGGCCGTTGAACCGCGACCGACAATTCCCCACATGATCCCGGAGGACCGGGCCCGCCCGTCGACGGTCCGTAAATGGACGATCACTGCCGGCCGTGGCAAAATGCGGACTTAAGCTGATCGCGAAAACAGTCGGTTCGAATGCCTGAAATCACCACAAAACCGCGCACCAAGGTCAAGCCGCAGACAGAGCGGCCGAAGCTCTACAAGGTCATCCTGGTCAATGACGATTTCACGCCGCGCGAATTCGTGGTGACGGTGCTGAAGGGCGAGTTCAAGCTCTCGGAGGACCAGGCGCACCGGGTCATGATCACCGCGCACCAGCGTGGCGTCTGCGTGGTCGCGGTCTTCACCAGGGATGTCGCCGAGACCAAGGCGACGCGGGCGACCGACGCCGGCAAGGCCAAGGGCTACCCACTGCTGTTCACGACGGAACCGGAGGAGTGAGGAGGGGCTCGTCATAGCCTTGGTTTCGACGATTGGCGAAACCACTCGCGACAGCGTCGCTCTCCGCGTCACTACACGGGGAGAAAGTAGGAGCGCACCGCTCTATCGTCCCTCGCGGTACCACATCGAACCCATCGCCAGGAGCAACAGGCCCAGGCCAAGGAAGCCGCCGAACAGCGGCACGCGCGACACGGCCTTGAGCACACTGTCGTCGGTGGTGCGCAGGCCGATCCAGTCGCTGCCCGACGCCTCGCCGGCCGAGCGCACCGGCACGATGGAAGGCAGCGTCACGTCGCTGCCCGCGGCAGACGCCAACCGGCGCACGCTGCCGCCGGTGGCTTCCGCCGGCGCCTTCAGCCGCTCCTGCGTGGAGACGACGTCGGCGAATTCCGGAGCGTTGACCGGTCCGACATGGGCAAGCGCGGTGAGATCGCCATTGGCGACCTGGAAGAGGCCGATCTCGCTGGTCTGGACGCTGCCGAGGAAGACGCCGGGCTCGGACTTGTCGAGCTTGACGGCGAGCGTCTTGCCGGAGGGGGTGATGATCTGCGCCGGGCCGGGATCGTCGGCCATGGTCTGGCGGCGGATCTCCAGCACCATGCCGCGTCCCTCGGCGGTCAGCCGCTCTTCCTCGAGCTCGGGCTCCTTCATCAGCCAGTGGGCGATGCGCCGGTAGAGCTGGACATGCGGGCCGCCGCCCTCGAAGCCGCGCGCCCACAGCCAGCCCTGGTCGGACAGAAGCATGCCGACGCGGCCTTCGCCCTTGCGGTCGAGCAGCAGCAGCGGCCGGTTGTCGGCGCCCTTCATCACCACTTCACCCTGCGGGTTCTGCACGCCGATGGTGCGGAACCAGCGGCTCCAGTGCGGCGGCTCGGTGGCCGAACCGTCGAGGCCGCGCGTCACCGGGTGACGCTGACCGAGTTCGGTGAGGCGGGGATAAAAGGCCTTGTCGACGACCTCGCCGGTCGGCATGGCCGGCAGCGCCGACATCAGCGGCGTGCGTGCGATCGAAGCCTCGCCGGCATATTCGGGACCGGCGGCGATCAGCAGCGCGCCGCCCTTTTCGACATATTCGGAGATGTAGTCGTAGTAGAGGATCGGCAGCACGTCGCGGTGCTGGTAGCGGTCGAAAATGATGAGGTCGAAATCCTTGATCTTTTCGACAAACAGCTCGCGGGTCGGGAAGGCAATCAGCGACAATTCGTTGATCGGCGTGCCGTCCTGCTTCTCCGGCGGCCGCAGGATGGTGAAATGGACGAGATCGACCGAGGCATCGGATTTCAACAGATTGCGCCAGGTGCGCTCGCCCGCATGCGGTTCGCCCGAAACGAGCAGAACGCGCAGGTTCTCGCGGATGCCGTCGACCAGCGCGATGGCGCGGTTGTTGGTGTCGGTCAGTTCGCCCGGCTCACGGTCGATGGCAAGTTCGATGATGTTGCGGCCAGCACCCGGGATGGTCACCTGCAGCGGCATGGCCTGGCCGACCGTGGCATGCTCGACCGAAACCTGCTCGCCATTGACCGAGACGCGCACATCGACCGGTCCGGTCTCGTTTTCGGTCGAGATGACGCGATAGCTCATGTCGAGCGGCTTGCCGACGAGGCCGAAACGCGGCGCGTTCTCGAAACGTATACGGCGGTCCTTCTCATGGTCGTTGCCGGTGATCAGGGCATGCAGGGGGGCGTTGAACTCGGGCGTGCCCGACGGCGTGTCATGCACCTCGCC
Source organism: Mesorhizobium sp. ESP6-5 (assembly GCF_020164695.1). Taxonomy (NCBI): domain Bacteria; kingdom Pseudomonadati; phylum Pseudomonadota; class Alphaproteobacteria; order Hyphomicrobiales; family Phyllobacteriaceae; genus Mesorhizobium; species Mesorhizobium sp. ESP6-5. The sequence goes on along the minus strand of NZ_JAIUGR010000011.1, from coordinate 186,661 downwards.
GTCGGTGACCATGATGGCGCCGCCGATGCGCGAGGGCGGCACGTCGCGGAAGGCGCCTTCCAGCGCGCCGAACAGCCGCGTTTCCGTGCGCTCCTCGGCGGCGTCGGATTTGCCGGCCTCGACGACACGGACGTCGAACTGCTTGAAGCGGCCAAGACGCTGCTGCAACCCGGCCATGGCCTCGTCGGTCTGCCTGGTACGGTCACCAATGTCCTGGCTCTGGCTGCGGTCTACGACCAGCGCGACCACGCTTTTCAGCGGCTCGCGATCCTCGTTGAGGAATACGGGGTTGAAGAGGGCGGCGGCGAGCGCGAGCAGGGCGACCAGGCGCAGGACCGAGCCGCGCTGGCGAAACCACAGGCCGACGAGCGCCAGCAGCGCCAACGGTACCAGCACCAGGGCCAGAAGCGGCCAGGATAGAAGCGGTTCGAAGGAGATCGACCAGTTCATGCTTCATCCTCTCCGTTGTGGAGAGAGTTGACCCGCCGTGGAGAGTAAGAACGTCATCCTACTGCCCCAGCCGTTCGAGCAGGATGGGAACATGCACCTGGTCGGATTTGTAGTTGCCGGTCAGCATGTACATCATGATGTTGACGCCGGCGCGCAGCGCGTAGACCCGCTGCATCGGATCGTTCGGTACGGTCGGCAGCAGCGGATCGCCATTCTCGTCAACCGCCCAGGCGCCGGCGAAATCATTGGCGGTGATCATGATCGGCGATACGCCGTCGCCGGTGCGCACCGGTCGGTTGTCGGCATTGCTGGCATCGAGCGATGCCTCGACCCAGAGCGGGCTGCCGGCAAAGCGGCCGGGAAACTCGGGCAGGATGAAGAAGGATTTGGTCAGCACATGGTCCGACGGCACCGGCTCCAGTGGCGGCACGTTCAAGTTGCCGAGGATGTCGCGCAGCCGCTCGGTCGCCGGGCTGGTGGAATCGGCACCGATGCCGTTGGCGAACTGGTCGCGGGTGTCGAACAGCACGGTGCCGCCCTGCTGCATATAGGCGTCGATGCGGGCGATCGCGGCCTGGCTCGGCATCGGTGCCGCCGGATCGATCGGCCAGTAAATCAGGGGATAGAAGGACAGTTCGTCCTTCGAGATATCGACGCCGGCCGGCGCCCCCGGCTCCAAGGCGGTCTTCTCGATCAGGAAGCGGGTCAGACCCTCGAGCCCGGCGCGGCTGATCGAATCGACACCCGGGACGCCTGTCAGCACATAGGCGATGCGGGTTTTCGAAATCGCCTCGATAGCGACCTGATCGCCCGGCTTGGCATCGTCGGCGCGCGCGACATCGGCATGGCCGAACAGTGCGCCAAGCGCGATCAGCACGGCGGCTGTGGTCGCGGCCGCACCGGCACGGCGCGGCCGGCGCGAAAAGAGGCCGCCCATCCACAACACCGCCAGCGTGTCGAGCAGCATCAGCAGCAGAGCCGCCGCGACCAGCGTGCCCTTCAGGTTGCGCGATTCATCGAAGGCGTACTGGACGGTGGTAACAGGCACCGTCACTTGCGGGCGCGCCAGCGGGGCAAAGGTGCTTGAGGCGTCGAGCAGATTGTGGGCGAAGACGCCGGTCTCCGAGCCGTAGAGGCCAGGCGGGTTCTCGAAGGTGACCGGCAGTGGTCCTGCGCCCGGCACCAGCGGCCGTGCATCCGGTGTCGGCGGCACCAGCGAGCCGTCTGCCGCGATCATCCGATAGGGCGCCAGCGACGTGGCGGCGGCTTCGGCATTGGCGATCGCCGCGCCCTGGTTGCGCGACAATTGCACGATGCGGCGCAGCATCTCCACGAAACTGCCCGATATGGGCAGGTTCGACCACGTCGCCTCGGGCGTGACATGGAACAGCACCAGCGTGCCCTTGCCCTTCTTCAGCCCGGTCACCAGCGGCGTGCCGTCGGCAAGAGCCGCCCAGGTGCGCTCGACGATGTCGGGTGTCGGTTCGGCCAGCACCTGCCTGGTCACCGTGACCTCGGTCGGCGGCGCCAGGTCGGCGAAGGGGCCGGCCTTGGGAAATTCGGTGACCGGCTGCGGCGAGGTCCATGACAACGCGCCGCCGAGCGAACGCTCGCCGGTGCGCAGGCGGACCGGCAGCAAATCGTCGTCATTGCCGGCGGCGGCCAGCCGCGAGCCGGCGAAACGCACGAGCGTGCCGCCATTGTCGACCCAGTCGACCAGTCTTTGCCGGACCTGTGCGGGAATGGTGCCGATATCGGCCATGACGATCATCGCCGGCTTCTGGTCGAGGATCTGCGGGATGGCGTCGGCGAGATCGGCGCTGGAGGGCTCGACCAGATCGGCGAAGGGCTGCAGCGCGCGCCTGATATAGTAGAGCGGCGACAGAAGCGGCTGCGCCTGGTCGGCCTCGGCTTGCGACAACAGCCCGACGCGGCGGCGTTTGGAGCTTTCGTCGAGCACACGCACGGCACCCGCATGCCGTTCGCCATCGAGCGCAATCGAGGCGAAGTCGTTGCGCAATTCGAACGGCACCGCCATGGTGCCGGTGGCCGTGGCTTCGCCCGGCGCGAAGGTCAGGATCGCATCGGCGATGCGGCGGCCCTTGTCGTCGAATGCGCCGGCGGTGACCTGCGCCGGGGCGGGATCGCCGGGCGCGCGGATGGCGGTCAAACCAAAGCCATCAACCTGGTTTTCGGCTGATGTCAGGCCAGTCAGCGACAGCCGGTCGGCCACCGCCCAGACGATACGGGCGGCATTTTTCGAGAACAGCGTGTTGAAGGCGGCCTCGTCGCCCTTTGCCCCCAGGCCATCGGCCAGCACGGCGACGCTGGCGCCTGGCAAGGTTTCCAGCATGCCGGCGACGCGGGCATAGACGGCGGGCCGGTCGGTGGGGATCGGCCGCGGCTTGGCGGCGCGCAGCCGGTCGAGCGCGGCGGCGGCATCGAAGGGGCCCATCTCCGCATTGGGCTTTTCGGCGGTGAAGGCGATGATAACAGGCATGCCATTCGAGCCGGCGTCCTTGATCAGCCGCTCGGCGGTGGCGACACGCTTGTTCCAGTCGGCGGCACTCGCCCAATCATTGTCGATGACCAGGGCAAGCGCGGCACCCTCGGCCGGCAGCTTTTCGCGCGGGTTGAACACCGGTTCGGCCAATGCCGCGACGACGAGGGCGGCCATCAGCAGCCTGAGCAGCGTCAGCCACCAGGGGCTGCGCTGCGGGGTTTCCTCACGCTTGAGCACACGGGCCAGGATCTTCAGCGGCGGGAACACCTCGGTCTGTGGCTTGGGCGGGGTGAGCCTGAGCAGCCACCAGATCACCGGTAGCGCCAGCAGGCCCCACAGCACCATGGGGGCACCGAAGGAGAGCGGCAGCCAGCTCATGCGACCGCCTTTCCAGGCTGATCGCCCTTGGCGATCAGCCTGGGCTGATCGCCGGCAATGATACCGGCATGCCCGCCATCGGCGGTCATCGCCATGTGCAGGCGCACCAGCGCGTCGGACGCGAGCCGGTCGGTGTGGTTGACGGTAAAGCTCCAGCCAAGCCGCTTGCACCAGCCGGCTAGCTCCTGGCGGCGAGCGGTGTAGAGCAGGCGGTATTCATCGGCCAGCATCTCGGCGCGGCCGGCGGTCAGCTTGTCGCCGGTCTCGGGATCGGTGAACTCGGTGCGGCCGGCATAGGGGAAGGTTTCCTCGGCCGGGTCGGCAACCTCGATCAGATGGGCGCGCACGCCATGGCGGGCGAGCACGTCGAGCCAGGCCATGGTTTCCTCGACGGGGTCGAGGAAATCGCTGGCGATGACGATGTCGCAGAAGCGCCTGATGTTGGAGAGATCGGGTTTTGCCGGCAGTTCGCCGGCATGCATGAGCTGGGCGGCGATGCGCTCGGCGCCGTTGCGGGCGGTGAATGGATCGGTCAGATCAGGCCAGGCGATGCGTTCGCCGCTGCGTGACAAAAGCTCGGCCATGGCCAAGGTCAGCACCAGGGCGCGCGATTGCTTGGAAACGCCGGCTCCCGTCGATTTGTAGAGCATGGACGGCGAGGGGTCGGCCCACAGCCAGACGGTGTGGGCGGCTTCCCATTCACGGTCGCGCACATAGGTGTGGTCGTCGCGGGCCGAGCGGCGCCAGTCGATGCGCGAGGCGTCGCCTTCGACATAGGGCCGGAACTGCCAGAAATTCTCGCCGATGCCGCGCTTGCGGCGGCCATGCCAGCCGGCGATCACGGTGTTGACGATACGGCGCGCCTCGACCAGCAGGTCGGGAACCAGCGAAGCCCGCAACCGGCCTCGGGCGAGCGCATCGCGCGTCGCTGCCGGGGCCTGGACTTCGCCGATACGCGCCATCAAATGCCTTTCACAAGCTTCGCCACCACGTCGCGCACGCTGGTGCCCTCCGCGCGGGCGGCGAAGGTCAGCGCCATGCGATGCTGCAGCACCGGTTCGGCCAGCGCCCTGACATCGTCGACCGAAGGCGCCAGGCGTCCGTCGTAGAGCGCGCGGGCCCTGGTGCACAGCATCAGCGCCTGGCTGGCGCGCGGGCCCGGGCCCCAGGCGACATGCTTGTCCGTGTCGGCATTGCCCTGGCCCGGACGCGCCGAGCGCACCAGGGTAAGGATCGCCTCGACGACGCTTTCGGGTACCGGCATGCGGCGGATCAGTGTCTGGATCTCCTTCAGCCGCGCCGGCTGCAGCACGTTCTGGGCTTTCGCGTCCTCGACGCCGGTGGTTTCCAGCAGGATGCGGCGCTCGGCCTCGATTTCGGGGTACAAGATGTCGACCTGCATCAGGAAGCGGTCGAGCTGGGCTTCGGGCAGCGGATAGGTGCCTTCCTGCTCCAGCGGGTTCTGCGTCGCCAGCACATGGAAGGGGGAAGGCAGGTCATAGCGCGCGCCGGCAATGGTGACATGATATTCCTGCATCGCCTGCAGCAGCGCCGACTGCGTGCGCGGCGAGGCGCGGTTGATCTCGTCGGCCATCAGCAGCTGGGCGAAGATCGGCCCGGAAATGAAGCGGAAGGAGCGCTTGCCGGTCTCGTCCTGCTCCATGACCTCGGAGCCGAGGATGTCGGACGGCATCAGGTCGGGCGTGAACTGGATGCGGCGCGAATCGAGCCCGAGCACGACGCCCAACGTCTCCACCAGCTTGGTCTTGGCGAGGCCCGGCACACCGACCAGAAGCGCATGGCCGCCGGCCAGCAGCGCCACCAGCGTACGCTCGACGACGTTCTCCTGGCCGAAGATCACCCGGCCAACCCCGTCACGGATCCTGGAGATGTCGGCAAGTGCCTTCTCGGCCTCGGCGACCATGTCCGTTTCGCTGATCGGGCTTTCCTTGACCATCACGCTCATGCCGCATCGATCCCTTTGGTTGGAAATGCCATGGTTTGGAAATGCTGGCCCGCACCATACCATAGACTGCCGCGATTCGGCCTCGCGGAGCGCCTATGGTTGAACTTAAATCACAGACTTAGGCTGACAAGCGGAACAACAGTGACTATTTCGTGACGATGAGCGAACACCACGAACATCGCCAACATAGCCTTACGCAGGCCACCGAGGCTCGGGGCCTCGAGGCGCTGATCTCGCGCGCTGCCCGCGCAGGCAAGGGCGCGGCGCCGGTCGAGCGCTGGAATCCCGACTTTTGCGGCGATCTCGACATGGAGATCAAGGCCGACGGCACCTGGTTCTACCTGGGCACGCCGATCGGCCGCATGCCGCTGGTGCAGCTTTTCTCCTCCGTGCTGCGCAAGGACGCCGACGGCAGGACCTATCTAGTGACGCCGGTGGAAAAGGTCGGCATCCGCGTCGCCGATGCGCCCTTCGTCGCCGTCGAGATGGATGTTTCGGGCGAAGGCGAGGATCAGGTCATCACCTTCCGCACCAATGTCGGCGACGTGATCGAGGCCGGACCGGAGCGGCCGCTGCGCTTCGTCGACGAGAACGGGACCGGCGGTTTGAAGCCGTATCTGCTGGTGCGCGGCAGGCTGGAGGCGCTTGTGGCGCGGCCGGTCATGTACGAACTGGTCGGGCATGGCGAGGAGATCGAAATCGACGGCAGGACGATGTTTTCGGTGCGCTCCAAGAACGCCGTGTTTCCGATCATGCCGGCCGATCAGTTGAAGCGGTTGAGTTCATGATGGACCAGGTATCGTCGGCGCCGTTTTCATCGGCGGATTTTCGCGCGCGCTTTGCCGCGCAGCCGGAGGCGCATGCCGGCGGCGACTACGGCGATCACCGGTTCAATCCCGGCCATCCGCGCCTCAATCCGGGCAAGCCGCTGCGCAACGCCGCGGTGCTGATCCCGGTGGTCGACCATGACGGCGAGGCGACGGTTCTGCTGACCAAACGGGCCGAAAAACTCCGCAATCATTCCGGGCAAGTGGCTTTCCCGGGCGGCACGATCGATGCGACCGACGCAAGCCCGGAAGCGGCGGCGCTGCGCGAGACCTTCGAGGAGATCGGCCTTGGCCAGGATCGCATCGAGATCATCGGCCGGATGCCCGATTACGTCGCCGGCAGCGGCTACCGCATCGCGCCGGTGCTAGGCATCGTGCGGCCACATTTCCAGCTGACCCTGAACGCGGATGAGGTCGACGCCGCCTTCGAAGTGCCGCTGCGCTTCCTGATGGACGCGGCCAACCACAAGCGCGACAGCCGCATCTGGAACGATCTCGAATGGTTCTTCTACGACATGCCCTATGGCGACCGGCGCATCTGGGGTGTCACCGCCGGGATCATCCGCACACTGTATGAAAGGCTCTATGCGTGAGTGTTTCGATCGCGGGCAGGGCGGACTGGCTCTTCGACAAGCATCTGCAGTGCCTGCTTGGCGCGCTCACCGAAGGCGGTGAAGAGGCGCGCATCGCCGGCGGCGCCGTACGCAACGTGCTGATGGGCCAGCCTGTCACCGACATCGACATAGCAACCTCTTGCCTGCCGCGGGAAACCATTCGCCGCGCCGAGGCGGAAGGCTTCAAAGCGGTGCCGACCGGTATCGAGCACGGCACCATCACGGTGGTCGCCGATGGCAAACCTTATGAAATCACCACCTTGCGCGCCGATGTCGAGACCGATGGCCGTCGCGCCAAGGTGTCGTTCGGGCGCGACTGGAAGCTCGACGCCGAGCGGCGCGACTTCACCATCAACGCGCTCTATGCGGAGGCCGACGGCAGCGTTGTCGACCTTGTCGGCGGCATCGCCGACATCGAGGCGCGCCGGCTGCGCTTCATCGGCGACCCGGAGGCACGCATCCGTGAGGATTATCTGCGCATCCTGCGCTTCTTCCGCTTCTTCGCCTGGTATGGCGAAGGCCGGCCCGACGCCGAGGGGCTGAAGGCCTGCGCCCGGTTGAAGGAAGGCCTCGCCCAACTCTCGGCGGAGCGCATCTGGTCCGAACTGAAAAAGCTCTTGTCCGCACCCGATCCCTCGCGGGCGCTGCTCTGGATGCGGCAGGCCGGTGTCTTGACCGCCGCGCTGCCGGAAAGCGAGAAATGGGGCATCGATGCGATCCACGGATTGACCAGGGCCGAGAAGGACCTGGGCTGGGCGGTGGATCCGATGCTGCGGCTGGAGGCGATGGTGCCGCCGGATGCGGCGCGCATGAAGACGCTTGCGGAGCGGCTGAAATTCTCGACCGCTGAAGCGGATCGCCTGCGCCATTGGTCGATGGCAATCGCGGTCGAACCGAAGACGACCGAGGGCGAATTGGCGAAGAGGCTCTATCGCGGCGACCGCCAAGGATTTGTCGACCGCCTGCGGCTTTCGCTTGCCGCGGCGCGGGTGCGGGCCGTTGAAGACAACGAAGCGCTGCTCGAAGCCGGCGGCTTTTCGCGCCTACTTTCCTTTGCGCTCAAATGGAAAAGGCCCGAATTTCCGCTGCGAGGCGCCGATCTGACCGCGCTCGGCGCAACACCAGGGCCGAAGCTCGGCGAAATCCTCAAGAACCTGGAAGCGGAGTGGATCGATGCGAGTTTCACGCCCGATCGCGACGCACTGATCAAGCGCGCCGCGGAGGCACTTGAAGGCTGATGAGGATCAGGCCGCGTCGCGGACCTTCTCAATTCGGGAGCGGATAGCCTCGATCATCGTCTCGCGGATGGTCGTTTCGCCATGTGTCTCACGCATATGCTCGACGGCACGGCGCATCACTTCGGCCTCCTCGCCGGCACGAGTATGCCACTCACAGCCGGGAACCAGCGACCCGCAGTGAAATTCCTTCATCGGATTTCTCCTTTTCCTCCGTGGAGCCTGCGAGGCTCCGGTACTTTTTTGGCTCATGATCCGACTTTTCCGATCATGGGCGGGGGTGAGAACCATAACACAGATGGTGTGATATTGGTTGCGGTCAACGGTGAAAGGGCGGAGCAGCGCTGCTCCGCCCTCTTACGCTAGCCCGGCGGGCAGGCCGTCACTTCACGATCTTGACTGCCTCGGCAACTTTGTCCTTGCCGCTCATGTCCCACGAAATTCTGACCTTCTCGCCGACCTTCAGGCCAGGATCCTTGAAGGTTTGGGGAAGCGTAAAAGACGATCCATTGTCGAGAACCAGGCTCTTGGCCGTCGCATCGAAGCTCTTGACCGTTCCGGTGGTGTGCTTGACGGCGGCGAACGCCACCGAACCGGAAGCAAGAAAGGCAGCCGCGGCAGCGGAAACAATGATCTTTCTCATGCTGATATACTCCTGGGAAAGCGGCCATCCTTTGACGAAGATGATCCGCATCGTCTTCGGGCCGTCCGGTCGCGTCGAGTCGCGGTTCGCCTGTTCCGACGCAATTCCGAAGGGAAAACCGCATTTTCCTGGAATTGCCCTCAGGCAAACCACCGGCGCTTCCCGACCCGAATGCGATAAATAACCCAGCTTTTTCAGATGGATATTAGACGAAAAAGATATTCATTGCGTCACATTCCGCGCGCAGATTCGAACAATGGGACATCAATGCGGCCTCACATCGCGCTCACAATTTTTTTATGGCCAGCGCACTTCCGGCGGCAGGCTGGACAGGATCGAGGCGACATTGCCGCCGGTCTTCAGCCCGAAGATGGTGCCGCGATCGTGAAGAAGGTTGAATTCGACATAGCGGCCGCGGCGAACGAGCTGTTCGTCGCGGTCGCCATCGGTCCAGTTCTCGTTGAAGTTGGCGCGCACGAGGTGACCGTAGACGACGAGAAAAGAGCGCCCGACATCCTGGACGAAGTTGAAATTGGCATTCCAGCCGCCCTTCTCCTCTTCCGGATGCAGGTAGTCGAAGAAGATGCCGCCGGTGCCACGCGGCTCGTTGCGGTGCGGCAGGAAGAAGTACTCGTCGCACCAGGCCTTGAATTTCGGATAGTCGGCGACGGCGGCATTCTTCTCGCAGGCGAATTGCATGGCGCGCTGGAAGGCGATCGTATCGGGATCATCCTGGGTGCGGCGGCGGTCGAGCACCGGCGTCAGGTCGGCGCCGCCGCCGAACCACTGGCGCGAGGTCACCACCATGCGGGTGTTCATATGCACGGCCGGAACGTTGGGGTTCCATGGGTGCGCGATCAGTGAAATGCCCGATGCCCAGAAGCGCGGGTCTTCCTCGGCGCCGGGCATCTGCTTCCTGAATTCGGGCGAGAACTCGCCATGAACCGTCGAGGTGTGGACGCCGACCTTCTCGAAGACGCGGCCGTGCATCATCGACATGGTGCCGCCGCCGCCCTTGCCGAGATCGCGCTCCCAAGGCGTCTTTTCGAAACGGCCCGGTGACCACGAAGCCAGCGGCCCGCCGAGATCCTGCTCGATCTGCTCGAAAGCGCCGCAGATGCGCTCGCGCAGCGCCTCGAACCAAAGCCGGGCCTTCATCTTCTTTTCTTCGATGTCGGCAGGCAGCCCCGCCGGTATTTCAGGTCGTTCCAAGTGCCGTCTCCGGTTGCGGGGCGGTGAGTCGACAAAAGACTCGTCTTTTCCGGGCGCGATCCCTAATCTCTTAAGGGATAGGGTCAAGTCACTTTGGTTTCGCGCATGATCCTTTCCGAAACCCGATTCCGATTTCGGGGTCATGCGCCAGGTGCAAGGAGTTGTTTCGTGCGCACCCCGGCAAGACCGCCGCTGGATGGCCTGAAGAAAAGGCTCGATCAAAGCCGGGCCGAGCGCGCACGCATGCCGCGCGACGGTTTTTTGCGTGAAACCTTCGTGCTGCCGCGTTCGGACGCGCGCCTCAAGGCCAAGGAGTGGTTCGAGCGTTTCCCCAAGCAGGCCTACTGGACCGAGATCGAAAGCTGGTTCGAACGCCCGGGCGATCTGATCGAGTTCACGATAAGGCGGCTGCCAGCCGCGGATTAGCGCTCGGCCAGCAGGCGCCTCGCGCCCGTTCCCTCCCTTGCCAGCCGATCCCCCTTATTGCGAAGCGGGCATTTGTCGATCGACATGCAGCCGCAGCCTATGCAGTCGGTCAAGCCGTCGCGCAGCTTCCTTAGCTGGCTGATTTTCTGGTCGAGGCTATCGCGCCAAGCCGTTGAAAGCAGATTCCAATCCTCGCGCGTCGGCGTGCGGCCTTCAGGTAATGATTCAAGCGCGGCACCGATTTCCGCGAGCGAGATGCCGACCTCCTGGGCAATCCGGATTATGGCCACCCGGCGCAGCACGTCACGGCCGTAGCGCCGCTGGTTGCCTGCCGTGCGATGGCTGCTGATCAGACCGCGGGCTTCGTAGAAATGCAGTGCCGACACAGCCACCCCGCTGCGCGTGGCCACCTGGCCGACCGTCAATTCCGTTACCGGCGCCATTTTCGCACTTTCCGCTTGACCTCAAGTTTAGTTGAGCTTGTAGCCAAGAAAGCCTGACTGTGCAAACCGAGGAGAAGGCGGATGTGCGCCTGGGCAAAAATCACCGCGGACAGCGCTGCCGGCGATCCCCTATCGGAGTTGCCGGACGGCTTCGCCCGCCACCATGGCCACGGAAAGGGCGACGTTGATGCTGCGCGCGCCGGGCCGCATCGGGATGGTCAGCCGCGCATCCGCCGCCTGATGGACTGGATCCGGCACCCCCGCGGATTCGCGACCGAACAGGAGGATGTCGCGGTCGGTGAAGCTGAAGTCGGTGTAGGGGGTCGTAGCCTTGGTCGACAGCAGCACCATGCGATCCGCGCGGGCCTTGCGCCACTCCTCGAAGGCGTCCCAGTCGACATGCCGGGTCAGGGCAGCCATTTCGAGGTAGTCCATGCCGGCGCGCTTGAGCGCTTTGTCGGAGAGCGGAAAGCCGGCCGGCTCGATGATGTCGACGCCGAGGCCGAGGCAAGCGGCGAAGCGCAGGATTGTCCCGGTATTGCCGGCAATGTCAGGCTGGTAGAGCGCGATGCGGAGACCAGGGTTCACTTCCGCGTCCTTCTAATAAGTGGCAGATCGGCCACAGCAGCTTCCTGGTTTTGGAAATTCCTGGACCTACGGGTGGCCATTTTTTTCGAAGTCGGGTATACGACCAGCATTGTCAACCCGAACCGATGGAGGGGTAATTCATGATGGCCATGTACATCCAGCGCCCCACCTGTGGGCTTATTTGCGCCCTGGCGGTTTCGGTACGACGTTTCTCCTGATCTTTTAGACACTTCCGCACCGATTTTCCGCCGAAACCATACCCTGGTCTTCGAAGGAAACCCGCGATGTTTTTCAAGCTGCCGAAGGGGCCGACGGCCCCGTCCCAACGCGTTCCGACTGATCCGCCGCCGATCCCGCGGCACGATGTCGATCATCCTTTTTATCTCTATTTCAACCCGGAGGACGGACCAATGTTCGATCCCTACAGAATACCGGGCTCGAGGAGCCTGCAACACCCGAAGGTGGTGGCTTGGGCGCTGTTGATCGGCGACACCTATTCGTCGGCGGTTCATGCCGAAATACGCCGGCGTCCACATCGCGGCATGCTGCCGGATGTCGATTTCTCGCGCGCGGTACCCGATCCGAGCCGGCCGTCCCTGGTGCGCCGGATCATCCGGCTGATCCGGCCAGGCGCGAAAAACCGGACTGGTGGCGCCATGTCGTCAGGATCGACAAAGGTGGCTGTCGGCGAAAAGCCGGCGAACCCCTATATAGCGCGAAGCAGGGCCGACGCTCCGGATGATTCCGGAGCGTCGGCCCTCGATGCCATGCGGTCCGAGGACTTCGTACGCCGCCAAGCCGCGTAAGCGGAAAACAGATCTCACAGGCGTGACCTATGTTGTTGTTTAGCTGGTTTGAAAGAAAGCTCGATCCGTTCCCGGCCGCGGAACCGGTCGAGCCGCCCAAGACGCTTGTTGCCTTCTGCCTGCATTATACGCGCGGGGCATGGCCCTATATTCTTGTCGATGCGGTGCTGGTCGCGGCCATCGCCATCGCGGAAGTGTGGATGTTCGGCTTCCTCGGCCGCATCGTCGACTGGCTGTCGGGGCAGAACCGCGAGACCTTCCTGCAGACGGAGGGGTGGAAGCTCGCCGGCATGGCCTTCATTGTATTGTTTGCGCTGCCCGGCACGGTCTGGCTGCATTCGCTGCTCAACCAGCAGACGCTGATGGGCAATTACCCCATGCGCATCCGCTGGCAGGTGCACCGCTACCTGCTCAAGCAATCGATGAGCTTCTACCAGGACGAGTTCGCCGGCCGCATCGCCACCAAGCTGATGCAGACCGCGCTTGCCGTGCGCGAATGCGTCATCAAGGTGATCGACGTCCTGAACTACGTCGTCGTCTATTTCCTCGGCATGCTGTTGATCGTCGGTTCGGCCGACTGGCGGCTGGCCGCGCCGCTCGGCGTCTGGATGGTCGGCTACATCCTGCTGCTGCGCTTTTTCATCCCGCGACTGGGCAAGGTCGGCGAAGAGCAGGCCAATGCGCGCTCGACCATGACCGGCCGCGTCGTCGACAGCTACACCAACATCCAGACGGTCAAGCTGTTTTCCCATTCACGCCGCGAGGCCGCCTTCGCCAGGGAAGGCATGATGGGCTTCCTCGACACGGTCTACCGGTCGATGCGGCTGGTGACACTGCTGTTCGGCTCGCTCTACATACTGAACGCGCTGCTGCTGTTCTCGGTCACCGCCATCTCGCTGTGGCTGTGGATGGGGCAAGTGGTGACGATCGGTGCGGTCGCCGTGGTCATCGGCCTGGTGCTCCGGATGTGGGGCATGTCGCAGTGGATCATGTGGGAAATGTCGAGCCTGTTCGAGAATATCGGCACGGTGCAGGACGGCATTGCCTCGATTTCGTTGCCGCGCCTGGTCGAGGACAGGCCGGATGCCAAGGAGATCATCGTTTCCAAAGGCGATATCCGCTTCGAGGATATCCGCTTCCATTACGGCAAGCAGAAGGGCGTCATCGAAAACCTGTCGCTGGCGGTGAAGCCGGGCGAGAAGGTCGGCATTGTCGGCCGCTCGGGCGCCGGCAAGTCGACGCTGGTCAATCTCCTCTTGCGCTTCTACGACTTGGAAAGCGGCCGGATCCTGATCGACGGCCAGGAGATCGCCGGCATGAAACAGGATTCGCTGCGCGCCCAGATCGGGATGGTCACGCAGGACACCTCGCTGCTGCATCGTTCGGTGCGCGAGAACATCCTCTATGGCCGGCCCGATGCCACCGACGAGATGCTGCTCGAGGCGGCGCGGCGGGCCGAGGCGATGGATTTCATATCAGGACTTTCGGATCATCATGGACGCAAGGGGTTCGATGCCTATGTGGGCGACCGCGGCGTCAAACTGTCCGGCGGTCAGCGGCAACGCATCGCCATTGCTCGCGTTATGTTGAAGGACGCGCCCATACTTATCCTTGACGAGGCGACGTCAGCGCTCGATTCCGAGGCGGAAGCCGCCATCCAGGAGAACCTCTACAAGCTCATGCAAGGCAAGACCGTCATCGCCATCGCGCACCGGCTGTCGACCATCGCGGCGATGGACAGGCTCGTCGTGATGGACCAGGGTCGCGTCATCGAGGAAGGCTCACACGAGGAACTGGTCGCCAGAGGCGGGCTCTACGCGCAGCTCTGGCAGCGCCAGTCGGGTGGGTTCCTGCTCGATGACGTCCCAGTCGAAGCCGCCAATGACGCAATAGCAAAGGGGCAAGCCGCAGAATGATGGCCGCCGCATGATGACAGCCGTCTACCGCTGGTTCGAGACCTGGGTCTACCCGTTCAGGGAGCCGGCGAATCTTCGGCCACCGGCCAGCGTTACGGGCTTCCTCTGGCACTATGTCGGGCAAGCGAAGTTCGCCTTCTTCGCCATGCTGGTCATCGGCGGCATCGCGCCGCTCGTCGAGGCCGGGCTGTTCTATTTCGTCGGACGGCTGGTCGATATTCTCGACCAATTGCCCGGCGAACGGAGCTGGCACGCGCTGTGGACCGCCGCCGGACCCGAACTGGTGTTCATGGTCGCGGTGGTGCTGATCATCCGCACCGTGGTCGTCGCCTTGTCGGCGCTGGTCGACGAACAGACGATCACGCCCGGCTTCTACAATCTGGTGCGCTGGCAGGCGCACCGGCACGTCTCGCGCCAGTCCTACGCCTTCTTCCAGAATGATTTTGCCGGCCGCATCGCGACGAAAGTCTGGCAGGCCGGGCAGGCAACGGGCGACCTGATGGAAAGTTTCATCGAGGTCGTCTGGTTCATGGTCGTCTATACGGCGACGACGCTGGCGCTGGTCGCCGGGCTTGACCTCAGGCTGGCGGCACTCGTGGTGGTCTGGATCACCGCCTTCGGCTTTCTGGCGAAGCGCTATTTGCCGGCAATCCGCAAGCACGCCGAAGCGACGGCGGAGGCGGGCTCCATGATCAATGGCCGCATTGTCGATTCCTACTCCAACGTGCAGACGCTGAAACTGTTCGCGGCCGACGGCGACGATCGCTACATCAGGAACGGCTTCGACATCTATCTCGACGCATTGCGGCCCTTCACCCGCCGCTTGACCGGCGTGCGCATGGCGCTGACGACGCTGTCGGGCATCATGATCACGGCGATCGGCTGCTTTGCCGTTTATCTCTGGGTCGAGGGCTCGATCACGGTCGGGGCGGTCGCCTTCACGCTCAGCCTGGTGCTGCGGCTCAACATGCTGCTCGGCCGGTTGATGATGCAGATGAACGGCATCTTGCGGAATCTCGGCGTGCTGGAGAACTCCAAGGCGCTGATCTCGCAGCCGCTCGGCCTGACCGATGCACCGGACGCCGGGGAACTGGTCGTGGCGGGCGGGCGCATCGACGTAAAAAATGTCGAGTTCCACTACGGCAAGGGGTTTGGGGTGCTGAACGGCATCAACCTTATCGTCAAGCCGGGTGAGAAGGTCGGGCTGGTCGGGCCTTCGGGCGCCGGCAAGACGACGCTGGCGAACCTTATCCTGCGCCTCTACGATCTCGAAAGCGGCCAGATCACCATCGATGGCCAGGACGTCTCTGGTGTAACGCAGGATTCGTTGCGCGCCAATATCGGCGTCGTCAGCCAGGATACGGCCCTGTTCCACCGTTCGCTGCGTGACAACATCAAGCTCGGCATGCCCGACGCAACCGATGCGCAGGTCGTCGCGGCGGCGAAAAAAGCCGAGGCCCATGAATTCATCCTGACTTTGCGCGACAACAGGGACCGCCAGGGCTACGAAGCCTTTGTCGGCGAGCGCGGCGTGAAACTGTCGGGCGGTCAGCGTCAGCGCGTGGCGATCGCCCGCGTCTTCCTCAAGGACGCGCCGGTCCTGATCCTCGACGAGGCGACGTCGGCGCTCGATTCCGACATCGAGGCGGCGATCCAGGAGAATCTGACGCGGCTGATGGAGAACAAGACCGTGATCGCGATTGCCCACCGGCTGTCGACGATCGCGGCACTTGACCGCCTGGTGGTGCTCGACGGCGGCCGCATCGTCGAGCAAGGCACACATGACGAACTGGTGGCGCTCGACGGGCTTTATGCCCGGCTGTGGAAGCGCCAGTCCGGCGGGTTCCTCTATCACGAGGAAAGCGTGCTGGAAGAGACGCGGCCGGCGGAGTAGGTGCATGGGTGGATCGCCAGAGTTCAGTCCGGAGATCGGCTACACGCTCAAGCGTTTGCGGCCTACCGTGGCGGCTTTCGACGCGTTGAAGGAAGAGAGCCGGCTGGAAGGCTACTGGATGCTGGTGCGTCTGGACGATGGGTGGGCAAGCGGCCGCAACAAGTTCCTGAAGCGGGGGGAGGCGCTGTTCGGAACCTGGCATGGGGCCGAACTCGCCGGTGTCTGCGGGCTGAACATCGATCCATATTTCGAGGGCAGGGACCACGGCCGGGTCCGCCACCTGTTCGTCAGCGCGCGTCACCGCCGCGCCGGCCTTGGCCGAACCCTGGTCGAGACCGTGATCGACCGAGCCCGCCAGTATTTCACCGTGTTGAACACCCGCGCGCCGCCAGAAGCCTTCGCTTTCTATGAACGGCTTGGTTTTCAGCCCGTGGAGGGCGAAGAATTCGTCACCCATCGCATGGTGTTCAGGAAAGGGAACTGAAATGTCCTTGCGTCCGCCATCCCATCTTGCCGGCACGTCGGCCGCCGACGCGGCCTTCGACGCGCTTGGCCATGAAATCCTGGCAGAGAAGGCGGCGGCGCTCGGGCGGGCCGGCCAGCGCGTCGAAGAAACCTTGGCCAGGTTGCGCGATAACGGGGACGATGAGTTGCGCCCCCGTCTGCTCAAGGAGGCTGCCGTGGCCGTTCACGCCTATTTCATCCAGCGCGAACTGTGCGGCCTTCGCAAGCATGACGCCGTGATCCGCGAATACAATATCCCCAGGGCGGTTCTAGTGAGGCTGGGCGCCGCGTAAAATCAGTTTTTAGAAATCACTCCAGCCATTCGGTGATGAAGCTGCCGTTTTCGTGAATGTCGGTCGTTTCCAGCGGACCGGGACCGAGATTGGTGAACTTGTGCGGCGTGTTAGGCGGCACGATCAGGATCTGCCCCGCCGAAGCCTCGATTTCCTGGTCACCGACCGTGAAGAGGCCGGTTCCCTGGCGGATGATGAAGATCTCCGCATAGGGATGGGCGTGCAGCCGCGGGCCGCCGCCGACGTCGGGCAGGTGATTGAAGATCAGGCAGGAGTTTGAGCCGTAGGCACCGCACTGCAGTTCGCCCTTCCAGTGGTCGGAACGAACAGCCCATTGCTCGCGATCGATGACGTGCGCCATGCGAAGGAGGATAGATCACACCGGCGCCCTGTGTCGAGGCAAGCCGGAGCCTTGGATTTTGCTGATATTTCCCGGCTGTTTAGCCGCCTTTTGCAGCCATTCGCCGTCCCGCCGGACACCAAGGGATTTTGTCCCCGCGACAATCTGCCCTTGTGCCTTCACCCGTCTGGACAAAAACGGGCTTCACGCATAAACCGAAGTCCAAATGCCGGAGGAATTCGCTAGCCTGTTCGCCATGCGCTGTCGGGTTGGCGTGATTGAGCGGGGAACAAGGCTCGGCCACCGGCGCGGAAGAGGCGAAAGGATCAGGCACCCGTGAGCGCAACCGACATCCACGATCCCAATCGTCGAGATTTTCTCTACGTCGCCACCGGCATGGCCGCCGTGGTCGGCGCCGGTGCCGTGGCCTGGCCGTTCATAGACCAGATGCGCCCCGATGCCTCGACGCTGGCGCTCGCGTCGGTCGAGGTCGATGTCTCCTCGCTGACGCCTGGCAGCTCGCTGATCGTCAAGTGGCGCGGCAAGCCGGTCGTGGTGCGCAACCGGACCGAGAAGGAAATGAAGGACGGCGAGGCCGTCAGCCTCTCCGATCTCAAGGATCCGATCGCCCGCAACGCCAATTTGCCGTCCGATGCGCCGGCGACCGACGCCAACCGCACCACGCCCGGCAAGGAGGCCTGGATGGTGATGGTTCAGGTCTGCACCCATCTGGGCTGCATCCCGCTCGGCCAGGAAGGCGATTTCGGCGGCTGGTTCTGCCCGTGCCACGGTTCGCAATACGACACGGCCGGCCGCATCCGCAAAGGCCCGGCGCCGGAGAACATGGCGATTCCGGTATTCAAATTCGTTTCCGACACCAAACTCCTTATCGGTTGAGGCAGGGGATATTTCGATGAGCGAGGGACACTCGACCTACACGCCGAAGACCGGTATCGAACGCTGGTTCGACGCCCGCATGCCGCTGCCCAGGATGGTCTATGACAGCTTCATCGCCTATCCGGTGCCGCGCAACCTGAACTATATGTGGACCTTCGGCGGCATTCTGGCGATCATGCTGGTGGCGCAGATCCTGACCGGCATCGTGCTGGCCATGCACTATACGGCCGACACCAATCTCGCCTTCGGTTCGGTCGAAAAGATCATGCGCGACGTGAATTCCGGATGGCTGCTGCGCTACATGCACGCCAACGGCGCCTCGTTCTTCTTCATCGCCGTCTACCTGCATATCTTCCGCGGTCTTTATTACGGCTCCTACAAGGCGCCGCGCGAGCTGCTGTGGATCCTCGGCTGCATCATCTACCTGCTGATGATGGCGACCGGCTTCATGGGCTATGTGCTGCCATGGGGGCAGATGAGCTTCTGGGGCGCCACTGTCATCACCGGCTTCTTCAGCGCCATTCCGCTGGTTGGCGACTGGATCCAGCAGCTCCTGCTCGGCGGCTTCGCCGTCGACAATCCGACGCTGAACCGCTTCTTCGCGCTGCATTACCTGCTGCCGTTCATGATTGCCGGCGTCGTCGTGCTGCATGTCTGGGCGCTGCACGTCGTCGGCCAGTCGAACCCGACCGGCATCGAGGTCAAGTCGAAGACAGATACCGTGGCCTTCACGCCCTACGCGACCATCAAGGACGCGTTCGGCATGATCGTGTTCCTGTTCGTCTTCGCCTACTTCGTCTTCTACCTGCCGAACTATCTCGGCCATCCGGACAACTACACGGTCGCCAACCCGCTTAAGACGCCGGCCCATATCGTCCCGGAATGGTACTTCCTGCCGTTCTACGCAATCCTGCGCGCCATCACGTTCAACATCGGGCCGATCAATTCCAAGCTCGGCGGCGTGCTGTGCATGTTCGGCGCCATCGTCATGCTGTTCCTGGTGCCGTGGCTCGACACCTCCAAGGTGCGCTCGGCGGTCTACCGGCCCTGGTACAAGCTGTTTTTCTGGCTGTTCGTGGCCGATGCTATCCTGCTGGGCTGGCTGGGCTCGCAGCCGGCGGAAGGCAGCTATGTGTTCATGGCGCAGATGGCGACGCTGTTCTACTTCGCCTTCTTCCTGATCGCGCTGCCGGTGCTCGGCTTGATCGAGACACCCCGCAGGCTGCCGAACTCGATCACCGAGGCGGTGCTCGAAAAGAACAAGGGTGGCAGCGGGCATCCGGCGGGCGCCACGGCAGCGCCTGAGACCAAGGGCTGAGCGGTAGAGAATCTAAGGGGATTTGGCATGAAAAAGATTCTCACCTCGCTTGCGCTGGTCGGCCTCGTGGCCGCCGGCACCGGAGTTGCAGGCACTTGGGCGTTCGCGGCCGAAGAGGCGCACAACGCGGCGGCACCGACGCATTTCCCGATCAACGAGCCGAAGGAAATGAGCTGGAGCTTCACCGGCCCGTTCGGCACCTATGACAAGGCGCAGTTGCAGCGCGGGCTGAAGGTCTACAAGGAAGTCTGCTCGGCCTGCCATTCGATGAACCTGGTGGCGTTCCGCACGCTTTCGGACCTCGGTTACAGCGACGCGCAGATCAAGACGCTGTCAGCCGAATACACCATCCATGATGGCCCCAACGATGCCGGCGACATGTTCGACCGTCCCGGCAAGCCGTCCGACCATTTCCCGGCCCCATTCGCCAATGAGGAAGCCGCCGCTGCCTCCAATGGCGGTGCGGCGCCGCCGGATATGTCGTTGCTGGCCAAGGCGCGCGGCGTCGAGCGCGGCTTCCCGCAGTTCGTCTTCGATATCTTCACCCAGTATGATGCCGGTGGCCCCGACTACATCCATTCGCTCTTGACCGGCTACGACCAGACCCCGCCCGCCGGCATGGTCATCCCCGAAGGCACACACTACAACCCGTACTTCATGTCCGGCGTGTCGCTGAAGATGCCCAAGCCGCTCTCCGACGGCCAGGTCACCTATGACGACGGTTCGCCGCAGACCATCGACCAGTATTCCCGCGACGTGGCTGCCTTCCTGACATGGGCTGCCGAGCCGCACATGGAAGACCGCAAGAAGATGGGCTTCCGCGTGCTGGTGTTCTTGCTTCTGTTCGGCGCCCTGGTCTACCTGACCAAGCGCAAGGTGTGGGAAGCCGTCGCGCACTAGGCCTGTTGATCTTCAGGTGAGGCCGGTCTGCAAACGATGGCTTCCTGCGCTTCCGGTGCTCACGTACTTCAAGTACGCTCCGCTCCGGTTCTCGGAAACCATCGTTTTCGATTCAGCCTGATCTGAATCTCAAAAGGCCTTGGGTCGTTCAGTGCACAACATGGGGCGCCGCGAGGCTCCCTTTCTGCTTTTTGAGTGGATTGCGCCTCCACGTCTCGGCGGTGTCACATGGCCGTCACCACACATCGCGATCCTGCGGCGCTCTCATCAAAGGATCACGTCCATGAAAAGATACGCATCGCTTGCGGCAGGCCTGCTGCTGCTCGTCGTTGGTTCCGCGGCCCGCGCCGAAGACGCAAAACCATTCATCACCAACAAGGATGTCGACCTGACGATGATCCTGCCGCCGCCGCCGGCCAATGATTCGGCTGAGACCAAGGCCGAGCTTGGCGAAGTGCTGACCATGCAGGTCACGCGCACACCCGAGATGGAAGCCCGCGCCATCGCCGACGCCGAGGAAAACGTCTGGCGTTTCGCCGATGTCATGGGACCGAATTTCAACAAGGACAAGCTGCCGAAATTCAGCGCCTTCTTCGATCGCGTGGTGGAGACCGAAGGCGCCGTCGTCGATCCGGCCAAGGATGTCTGGAAGCGCCCGCGTCCGCACCAGCTCAGCGATCTCGTCAAGCCGGTGGTCAAGCTGTCGAGCTCCGGTTCCTGGCCGTCCGGCCATGCGACCGTCGGCACGATGATGGGCATCATCCTGTCCGACATGGTTCCGGAAAGGCGTGCTGAGATCATGGCGCGCGCGGCCGAGTTCGCCCACAACCGCATCGTCGGCGGCATCCACTATCCGTCCGACGTCGAGATGGGCAAGATTTCCGGCAGCGTCATCGCCGCCGTCCTGCTCAACCGGGATGACTTCAAGGCCGAGTACGATGTGGCCAGGGCGGAGCTTCGTTCCGATCTCGGCATGTAGGATTTGGCCGATAGCCATCCGTTCGAGCGGGGCGCCTTCGGGCGCCCCTTTTTCGTGGCTGCGCCCAACAGGAGGAAAATCGCCTGGCTCCCAGCCCGTAGTCAATTCCTTTGCCGGATGCGCTTGTCTCGGTCGCCACATCGCGCTAGCCGTTGTCGGTCGCGCCGGGTTACGATCGGCCCCGCGCCGTTTCACTTTGTCAGCCGGATCATTCGGAGCCGCTTCATGAAACCTTCTCTCGAAGACACGCTGCTGGCCTCGATCCGTACCATCCCGGACTATCCTAAGCCCGGCATCCTGTTTCGCGACATCACCACGCTGCTCGGCAATGCGCGCGCCTTCCGCCGCGCCATCGACGAGCTGGTGCATCCCTATGCCGGGCAGAAGATCGACAAGATCGCCGGCATCGAAGCGCGCGGCTTCATCTTGGGCGGCGCCGTTGCCCACCAGCTCTCGGCCGGCTTCGTGCCGATCCGCAAGAAGGGCAAGCTGCCTTATGAGACCGTGCGCGTCGCCTACAGCCTGGAATACGGGCTGGACGAGATGGAGATGCACAAGGACGGCGTCGCGCCCGGCGAGAAGGTGATCCTGGTCGACGATCTGATCGCCACCGGCGGCACGGCTGAAGCGGCGGTCAAGCTGCTGCGCCAGATCGGCGCCGACATTCTCGCCGCCTGTTTCGTCATCGACCTGCCGGATTTGGGCGGGCGCGCCAAGCTCGAAGCGCTCGGCGTGCCGGTGCGAACGCTGATCGGGTTCGAGGGGGTTTGAGACCGGTTTGCCGAAGGCAAATTGAAAGGTCCAGTGGACCTTTCAAAGATCTCGAACGCCCGGAGCGATAGCGAAGGGCAGGGAGGCAACACGATAACCAGCGCGGGTGCCGCCCTCATCCGCCTTCGGCCACGCCGTAAACGGGGCGAAGGAAGAGACTACTCCACCTTCACCAGCACCGCGCTTTCGAACTCCAGCACCTTGCCGCCGGTCGAATCAGTGGCCTCGCAGAGCAGCGCCAGCAACCGCCAGCCGGGGCGGGACGCGATGGGGCGGTGGGACAGCGCCGTGCGCGTGAAGGTGATGGTTTGCCCGGCAAAGACGGGCTTCAGCCACTTCAGGTTCTTGAATCCGGGCGAGGGGCCGAATTCGGGCACCGGGCCGTCCCAGCCTTCGGCGTCCAGGCGGCTCTCCAGGTTCAGCTTCATCCAGGTGGCGGCGGTATGCCAGCCGGAGGCGCAGAGGCCGCCGAGCACGCTCTTCTTCGCGGCCTCTTCGTCGATGTGAAAGATCTGCGGGTCGTATTTGCGGGCGAACGCCTTGATCGCCTCGGGCTCGAATCTGTGCGAGCCCAGCGTCACCGTGGTGCCGATGCGGAAGAATTCGTCGAGCGTCATGCCGCATTCCCCGCGTCGCGCGTCAGGAACATGACGGAGTTCTCGAGCTCGAACACGCTTTCGCCGCGCTGGTTGACCAGTTCGCTGCGCATGGTCACGAAGCCGAGTTGCGGCTTCGATTTCGACAGGCGCCTGGCCAGAACCACCAGGCTGCCCCGCAGCGTATCGCCGGCGAGCACCGGCTTCTTCCATTTGACCTGATCGACTCCTGGTGCGCCCTGGCAGGTGGAGTCCAGCAGGAAGGCATCGCACAGCATGCGCATGAACATGGCGCAGGTGTGCCAGCCTGAAGCCGAGAGGCCGCCCAGGATACTCGCCTTGCCGGCCTCCTCGTCGAGATGCATCGGCTGGGCATCAAACTCGCTGGCGAACTCGATGATTTCGGCCGCGCTTACCTGTTTGGTGCCGAGATCGAACGAGATCCCCTCGACGAAGTCCTCATAGGCCCATGTCTTGCCGGTCATGGTCTGGCATCCCTGCAGAACGCGCGATCCGCATGGATCGGCAAACCCGGATGCAGTCCGCGGGCGATTTGGTCAAGCCCTTTCTGGTGAGCCAGCCGGCGCGATCGGGCCCGCGGCGGCCGTAGGGGCCAGCCGCGGCGCCTCCGATCGCCTAGCGGGCGTTCGGCAGGATCTGGTGCAGGACGATCGCCCAGACGGCGCCGAAGGCGATGGATGAGCCCAGAATGTACTGCACGATATCGGGCAGCGTCTTGACGAAATCCGGCGGTACCAGCGTGGCGAACAGCGCCATCAGGATGGGCAGGCCGATGACCAGCATGTTGCGTTCGGTCAGCGGCGTCCCGCGCACCACCCGAAAACCGTTCATGGCGATGACGACGCAAAGCACTCCGAAGACGCCGCCGATGACCGGCCCCGGGATTGAGGCGATGACCGCCGAAAGCTTGCCGATCAGCCCGAACAGCACCAGGAAGATGCCGGCCGCCCCGAAGGCGGCACGGCTGGCGATGCCGGTGATGGCGACGATGCCGGCGTTGGACGAATAGCCGGTGACCGGCGTGCTGCACAGCAGCGCGCTGATCAGACAGCCAAGGCCTTCGCCCGTGGCGCCCCGGTCGAGCTGCTCGTCCGAGAGCGGCTTGTCGATGACGGCACCGACCGCGAACCAGGTGCCGGTGGTTTCGGCCAGGACGACGATGTAGACGATCAGCATGGTCAGCGTCGCCGACCAGGAGAAGGTGACATCGAGATTGAGGAAGGCGATGCGCGGCATGGAAAACCAGGTCGCGGCGGAAACGCCCGTCATGTCGAGCTGGCCCATGAAGGCGGCGGCCACGCTGCCAGCCACAAGCGCGATGATCACGGACAGCAGGCGCAGCCATGCGCCTTTCGCGCCAAGCGCCATGCCGATCAGCATGCAGCCGACAAGCACCGCCGCGGCGACGAAGGCGAGGACGATGTTGCCGCCGACGGTGGCGGTGCCGTGGACAGCGAAGACGCTCTCCTTCAGTGCCACCGGCATCAGCGCGACGCCGACGACGATGATGATGGCGCCGCCGACGATGGACGGCACGAAGCGGTTGACGAGGCGGTGGAAGAGCTTTGTCGGCGATCCCAGAAGCATGACCAGTATGGCGCCCGGAATGAGTGCGCCGATCACGGCCGACAGGCCCGGCAGGCCGCCGCCGGCGCCAAAGGCAATCGCCAGCACCGCGCCGATCGGGACGAAGGACGGTCCCTGGACGACGGGCAACCGCATCAGCAACTGCGACTGGATCAGGGTTGCGATGCCTGCCGCCACGAAGGCCGACTGGATGAAGGCGCCGGCGTCGCCGACGCTGAAGGCAAGCACCGACGCGATGATGAACGGCACGATATAGACGTCCATCGCCAGCACGTGCTGGAGGCCGAGCAGGGCGGCCTTGCCCAGGGGCAACGGATCGTCCGGCTGGGCGATCAACTGATTTCTGGCGCAACGCGTTCCATGATGTCCCCTCTGGAAATCCCCGGCCGATCATGGGATCAGTCGGCGGCAAAGGACAGCGGCGGAAATGTTTGCCAACTGTTTTCTTCTAGGCCACGCATTGGCAGCCCCGCCCGCCAGCAGCACCGGAGCGACGATATGACGGCAGATCCTTTCGTGCTGCTCGGCACCGCCTTCCATACGCCTGAGCGCGGCAGGCTGGAGGTGCTGGAGGAGCACCTGTTCTGCGTCGATGCACAGGGGCGCATCGCCGAGATCCTGGCGCCCGGCCACCCGGAATACACGGCCACGATAAGCGATGCCCGCCGGGCGGGCAGGCTGGTGAAACTTGGCGAGGGGCAGTTCCTGCTGCCGGGGCTCGTCGACCTGCACATTCATGCGCCGCAATGGCCGCAGATGGGCAAGGCGCTGGACGTGCCGCTCGAAGTCTGGCTGCGGAAATACACTTTTCCGCTCGAGGCCCGCTATGCGGATTTGGACTATGCTCGCGCGGTCTATGCTGATCTGGTCGACAATCTGCTCGCCAACGGCACCACCACCGCGCTCTATTTCGCCACCGTCCATGTCGAGGCGAGCGTGGCGCTCGCCGAGACATGTCTTGAGAAAGGCCAGCGTGCCCTGGTCGGCAAGGTGGTGATGGACGACCCCGAACAGTGTCCGCCCTTCTATCGCGATGCCGATGCGGCAAGCGCTGTTTCGGATACCAGGCGCTTCATCGAGGCCGTCATGTCATTGGATCCGGGCGAGAGGCCGCTTGTCCAGCCGGTGATCACGCCGCGCTTCATTCCAAGCTGCACCGACGCGGCCTTGCAGGGGCTGGGCGAACTCGCGGAAGAGTTCGGTTGCCACGTGCAGACCCATTGCTCCGAAAGCGATTGGGCAAAGCAGTTCGTGGAAGCGCGCTTCGGCCAAACGGATGCGGCAAGCCTCGATGGTTTCGGCCTGCTCACCCGTCATACGATCCTGGCGCATTCGAACTTCATCGATGGGCAGGACATGGACCTGATCAAGGAGAAGGGCGCCGGCGTCGCTCATTGCCCGCTGTCCAACGTCTACTTCGCCAATGCAGTGTTTCCGCTTCGCGAGGCGCTCGACCGGCACATGCATGTCGGGCTCGGCACCGATATTTCAGGCGGCTACAGCCCATCACTGTTCGACGGTTGCCGGCACGCGCTGTCGGCCTCGAGGACATTGCAGAGCGGCGTGCATGCCGGCCTGCCGGCAAAGGAGCGAGGCGCGCCCGGCGAGCCGATCACGCATCAGGAAGCGTTCTGGCTGGCGACTGCGGGAGGCGCGGAAGCGCTCGACCTGCCGACAGGCAGTTTTTCGCGTCGGACACGAATTCGACGCGCTGCTGATCGACACCGAAGCGAGCGCCTCGAACATCCATGTCAACGGCGCCGACGATACGCTCGACGACGTCTTTCAGAAGATCGTGCTCAATGCGGCACGGGCCAATATTGCCACTGTTTGGGTCGGAGGCCGGGCGGTGGTCGGCTGTAGCTAAGCTACGCTCACTTGTAGTGGCCTCGCCTGCGCGAATAAACATGGCCCTGTGCCGACGTCGGCAGCGCCTGCGAGCATGGAATACGACAGCCCGTTTTCGTCTTTCGCAACGGGCGCTATACGAGATCGTCAACCGAGACATTGAGGGCGGCGGCGATGCGCTTGATCGTGTCGAAGCTACCGTCGCGGGTGCCTGTCTCGATCTGCGAGAGATAGCCTGCGCTGATCTCAGTCTTTTCAGCGAGGTCGCGAGCCGAAATCCCGCGATGCTCGCGCCAGACGCGGATCTTATTCTCGCCGTCCAGGATGCGGTTGACGACGGCGGCCGGAATAAGCTCCTCCTCGCCGGCAGTGATCTTTTGCTTGATCTGATCGTAGGTTTGAATGTCGGCCACGTCCTCCGCCGCTTCAACAAGGCTCTCGTAATCAGCGAGTGGCAGAATAGCCATACGATCGCCATTCGGCGTGGTAATGATGGTGGGCTTGTTCATGTCCTCAGTCCTCGTAGATGCTACCGCGCGGTCCGATCTCCAGAATGTCCATTACCGTGCCTTCCTGATCGAAGATAATACGGTAGTCCCCGACCCTAAGCCTGAAGCCTGGCCGGCCTTTCAGCCGTTTGACATTTTTCGCCAAGCTGGCCGGTTCGGCTGCATATTGGCCGATTTTGGCAGTGATCAGCCGAGCCGTGTTGGCGGGCATCCGCGCCAGGGATTTCAGAGCGGCCCTAGTATATCTGAGCGTCAGCGGCACGACTGCATGTTAACTAGAAGCTAAAATAGTGCAAGCTAGAAATTTGCGAATAGCAAATAGATGGGACATGGCTTTCATCGGTCTCCACCGGGTGCTGATCGGGGTAAGGCGACTTATGGTCTTCAATACCCCCGCGAGAACTCTGCGGCAGGGATGGTGCTGTCCGACTGACGGTTGGGTCGCTCCGCCGCGACCTCCTCAGGTATTGAACTTGAACAGCATGATGTCGCCGTCCTGGACGACGTACTCCTTGCCTTCGTCGCGTGCCTTGCCGGCTTCCTTGGCTGCCACTTCGCCGCCCAGCGTGACGAAGTCGTTGTAGGCGATGGTCTGGGCGCGGATGAAGCCGCGCTCGAAATCGGTGTGGATGACGCCGGCCGCCTGCGGCGCCTTGGCGCCCTTGTGCACGGTCCAGGCGCGCGTCTCCTTCGGCCCAACGGTGAAATAGGTGATGAGCTGCAACAATTCGTAGCCGGCACGGATCACCTTGTTCAGGCCGGGCTCGTCGAGGCCGAGCGAGGACAGGAATTCCATCTCTTCCTCGTCGGAGAGCTGCGCAACCTCGGCTTCGATCGCGGCCGAAATGACGACATTGCGGGCGCCCTGCGCTGCGGCCATCTGCTCCACGGCCCTGGTGTGCTCGTTGCCGGTAGCCGCGTCCGCCTCGGCGACGTTGCAGACGTAGAGCACGGGATGTGAGGTCAGAAGGTTCAAGCCCTGCAAAGTGTGCAGATCTTCCGCCGAGATGCCGTCGAGCAGGATGCGGGTCGGCTTGCCTGCCTGCAGCAGCTCGAGCGCGTCCTCCATCATCGGCAGCACGGTCGTCGCTTCCTTGTCCTTGCTGCCGGCGCGCTTGCGGAACTGGACGATGCGGCGCTCGAGGCTGTCGAGGTCGGCGAGCATCAGCTCGGTCTCGACCGTCTCGGCGTCGGCAACGGGGTCGATGCGGCCCTCGACATGGGTGATGTCGTCATCCTCGAAGCAGCGCAGCACATGCACGATGGCGTCGACCTCGCGGATGTTGGCGAGGAACTGGTTGCCCAGGCCTTCGCCCTTGGAGGCGCCGCGGACCAGGCCGGCGATGTCGACAAAGGAGATGCGGGTCGGGATGATCTCCTTCGACTTGCCGATCGCCGCGATCTTCTGCAGGCGCGGATCGGGCACCGCCACCTCGCCGGTGTTCGGTTCGATGGTGCAGAACGGGTAGTTGGCGGCCTGCGCGGCGGCCGTCCTCGTCAGCGCGTTGAAAAGCGTCGACTTGCCGACATTGGGCAAGCCAACGATGCCGCATTTGAAACCCATTTTGTCCGGTCCTATCGGGAAAAGCGAAATTTGATGAGGCTATGGGCGATAGGGGTTGGGAACGTCAAGCCCCGTGACGCCGCATGCCCCTACGCCTCAGTCCTTGTCGCCGAAGAGTTTCTTCAGCATGGCGGCCATGGGGCCGCCTTCCGGCAGCTTGGCGACGGGCTGCTGAGGGCGGGCCTGGCGGACATGACTTTGCTGTTTCGGGCTCGACTGCTTCCGCGCCGGGTTTTCCGGTTCGGCGCCGGTCTTGCCCTGGACGGCAAGGGCGGCCTTGTTCATGAAACCGGATTCGTCGCCCTTGACGATCATCGCCGCATTGTCGGCAATCGCGTCGAGCAGCGGGTCGAGCCAGTCGCGCTCGGCCTTGGCGAAATCACCGAGCACATGATGCTGGACCATTTCCTTGACGCCGGGATGGCCGACGCCGATGCGCACACGGCGGTACGCATTGCCGACATGGCCGTCAATCGAGCGGATGCCGTTGTGGCCGCCGGCGCCGCCGCCGGTCTTGATGCGCAGCTTGCCTTCGGCAAGGTCGATCTCGTCATAGAAGACGGTGAGGGCGGAAAGGTCGAGCTTGTAGAAGCGCAGCGCTTCGCCGACCGACTGGCCGGACAGGTTCATGAAGGTCTGCGGCTTGATCAGGATGATCTTTTCGCCGCCGAGCGTGCCCTCGGAAATCAGGCCCTGGAACTTCTTCGACCAGGGTGAAAAGGAATGGCGGCGGGCGATAGCGTCCGCCGCCATGAAGCCGACATTGTGCCGGTTTTCAGCGTATTTCGCGCCCGGATTGCCGAGGCCGGCAAAGACAAGCGCTGTCTTTTCTGGCATCGTCGCCTCCGGGCGTGAAAAGAGTTACTTCTCTTCGGCGGCGGGAGCCGCTTCGGGAGCCGCGGCCTCAGCTGTCTCTTCGGTCTCCGGCTTCATCGCCGACGAACCGGCAACGGTCGCGATGGTGAAGTCGCGGTCGGAGATGACCGGCTTGACGCCGGCCGGCAGCTTAACCGACGAGATGTGGATCGAATCGCCAATGTCGGCGCCGGTGAGATCGACGGTGATGAATTCCGGGATCGCATTGGCCGGGCAGTGGAACTCGACTTCGTGACGCACGATGTTGAGCACGCCGCCGCGCTTGATGCCGGGTGACTTGTCTTCATTGATGAAGTGCACGGGAACATCGACGTTGACTTCGGTGTCCTTGCCGATGCGCAGGAAGTCGACATGGACAGGGAAATCCTTGACCGGGTCGAGCTGGAAGTCCTTCGGCAGGACCTGGATCTTCTTGCCGTCGACATCGATCGTGGCGATCGTGGTCAGGAACCCGCCGCCATGGATCTTGTAGTAGATGTCCTTGTAGGTGAGCGCGATCGCCAGGGGAGGCTGTCTGTCACCATAAATTACTGCAGGCACTTTACCGTTGCGGCGAACTGCACGGGCGGACCCCTTACCGACCTGTTCGCGCGCTTCGGCCTTGAGCTCGTAAGTATCGTGGCTCATGGCTTTTCCTTTCGCGTGTTATGGAGCGCCTACGGTTGGCGATGTACCAGGCCGTAAACGTCGAAAGCCGCCAGACCTCGATGTCCGAATGCCGGAAACCGCAGCGAGCGGATCTTTGTTCGGGATCACAAGGGGAAGGCAGCCTTCCGCCGCGTTGCCTCCAAGGGTGTCTACGCGGGTGGCGGCTCTATAGCGGAAGGCGGGCAGGCGTGCAAGCGGCGGGTGGGAAGGCCGTTGCTACCGGTCGCCGCTCAACGCATCGCGCAACGCCTGGACCTGCCGGTTCAGCGTGTCGAGTTCGGCCAGCGTCATGCCCGAGCGTTGGACCAGGGTCTCGTTCAGGCAGTTGCACTGGACGAGCAGCTTGCGGCCGGCCGGTGTCAGGTCGACCTGTACCTGGCGCTCGTCGGTCTGGCTGCGCTGGCGGGTAACCAGGCCGGCCTGCTCCATCCGCTTCACCAACGGCGTGACCGTGCTCGATTCCAGGGCGAGCCTGTGCGCGATCGTGCCGACAGACATGCCGTCGGCCTCGCCCAGCGCGTTGAGCACGAGATATTGCGGATAGGTGATCCCCATCTCGTCCAACATCGGCTTGTAGGTGCGATTGATCGCCATGCTGGTGGCGTAAAGCGTGAAGCACAGCTGATTGTCCAGCGGGAGAGGCACGGTGAATTCCTTTGCCGATTAAGCGCTCGCATTATGTACCACGGAAAAAGATATCGCGATATATATTTCTATGGACAAGAACCCTGAGCTGGGTTAGCGATATTGATATCGCGATATTGTTTATCGCGACAGCAATAAAACGGAGATTGAGATGACTTCGCAGACCAAACCAGGCTCAGGCAGCGGCACGATCACCACCAAGGACGGCACGCAGATCTATTACAAGGACTGGGGAACCGGTCAGCCCATCGTGTTCCATCACGGCTGGCCGCTGAGCAGCGACGACTGGGATGCACAGATGCTGTTCTTCCTGGGCCAAGGCTACCGGGTCATCGCCCACGACCGCCGCGGCCACGGCCGTTCGACGCAGACGGATATCGGCAACGAGATGGACACCTATGCAGCCGATGTGGCTGAACTTGTCGCGCATCTCGATCTCAAGGACGCCATCCATGTCGGCCATTCGACGGGTGGCGGCGAGGTGGCGCGCTATGTCGCCCAGTATGGAGCGGGCGGCCGTGTCGCGAAGGCAGCGTTGCTCGGCGCGGTGCCGCCGATCATGCTCAAGACCCCAGCCAATCCCGGCGGCCTGCCGATCGAGGTCTTCGACGGCTTCCGCTCGGGCGTCGCCGCCAACCGCGCGCAGCTATACGTGGATGTTCCCGCTGGCCCGTTCTACGGGTTCAACCGTCCGGGCGCCGTGGTCTCGCAGGGCGTTATCGACAACTGGTACCGCCAGGGCATGACGGGCGGCACCAAGGCGCATTACGACTGCATCAAGGCCTTCTCGGAGACCGATTTCACCGAAGACCTCCAAAAGATCGACGTGCCGGTGCTGGTCATGCATGGCGACGACGACCAGATCGTTCCCATCGCAGATTCGGCGCTGCTGAGCATCAAGCTGCTCAAGAAGGGCGAGCTCAAGGTCTACAAGGGCTTTCCGCACGGCATGGCCACCACCCACGCCGATGTCATCAACGCCGACCTGCTGGCTTTCTTCAAGGCCTGAAGCCCTCTGCCTGAACAGAAAAAGGCATCCGCCATATGGCGGGTGCCTTTTGCCTGGAACAGATGATTCAAGCGGCCGCTTGCGCCTTCCGGGCTTCCTTCATGTTGGGCAGGAACACCGTCAGCAGCCCCAGGAACGGCAGGTAGGAGCAGATCTGGAAGACGAAGTCGATGCCCTTCATGTCGGCGACGACGCCAAGCACCGCGGCCGCGATGCCGCCGACGCCGAAGGCGAAGCCGAAGAAGATGCCGGCGATCGTGCCGACGCGGCCCGGCACCAACTCCTGCGCGAAGACGACGATGTTGGAGAAGGCCGACGACAGGATGAGGCCGATCAGCACGGTCAGCACCATCGTCCATTCCATGTTGGCGTAGGGCAGCGCCAGGGTGAAGGGCAGGACACCGACGATCGAGAACCAGATCATCGCCTTTTGTCCATAGCGATCGCCGAAGGGACCGCCGAGCAGGATGCCCAGCGCCGAAGAGCCGAGGAAGAGGAACAGCATGACCTGCGACATCTGCACCGAAACGCCGAACTTATGGATGGAATAGAAGGTGTAGTAGCTGGCCAGGCTGGCGATGTAGGCGTTCTTGGTCAGCACCAGCAAGGTCAGCACCGCCAGGGCCCACATTACCTTGCGGCGCGGGAAGGGCGACACGAAGCTTGCCGCCTTGCGATTGCCTTGCGCGGCGCGCAGGCGGCTGTACCAGCCGCCGACCTGCCACAGGATGACGATGCCGATCAGCGAACCGACGGCGAACCAGGCGATGCTGGTCTGGCCGAAGGGCACGACGATGAAGGCGGCCAGCAAGGGACCCATGGACTGGCCGAAATTGCCGCCGACCTGGAACAGCGACTGCGCCAGGCCAAACCGGCCGCCGGATGCGAAGCGGGCAATGCGCGAGGATTCCGGATGGAAGATCGCCGAACCGATGCCGATCAGCGAGGCCCCGATCAGCAGCAGGTAATAGTGCCCGGCATAGGCCAGCACGACCAGGCCGATCAGCGAGGATGCCATGCCCCAGGGCAGCGAGTAAGGCATCGGCCGCTTGTCGGTGACCGCGCCGATGATCGGCTGCAGCAGGGATGCCGTTACCTGGAAGGTGAAGGTCAACAGCCCGATCTGCCAGAAGTCGAGGCCGTAATTGTCCTTCAGAAGCGGATAGATGGCCGATAGCAGCGACTGCATGATGTCGTTGATGGAGTGGCAGAGGCTCACCGCCAGGATAACGGTGAAGGCCGTAGCCTGGGCTGACGCGTGACTGGCGGTCGCAGGCGGCGCGACGCTGGTGGCGGTCGTATCGGTCAAGATAGGCTCCGTAGTCTTTTTGGCGGGGCTGTTCCCGCAGGCGACGTGGCGGGCGCTTCCCGCAGGCAGCCTTATAGTCCGGTTGCCAGGCGACTTCTTTCGTGGTTTGGTCCAATAGTTTCGCAAGTGGGCCATATCGAATGGCAAAAACCAGGGAAATTTTCGGCGCCGGCCACACCGACCTCGAGCAATTGCACGGGCTGCGCTGGCAGTGGCTCGAGCAGGCGGTCGGGCCGGCGGTGGTGCTGCCGACCGAATATCCGGATGGCTACCACGTGCCGCACCACCACCACAGCCGCAGCCAGTTGCTGCATGCGCTGGTCGGCGTCGTGCTGGTGACGACGCGGCATGGGCGCTGGATGGTGCCGCCGGACCATGCGATGTGGATTCCAGCCGGCATCGAACATTCCGTCGAGATGCTCGGCGACGTCTCGATGCGCTCGGTCTATGTCATGCCGCAGGCGATCCCAGGCCTGCCGGAGGGCATGCGCGTGGTCGGCGTCACCGACCTGATGCACAGTCTTATCGTGGAATCCGAGAAGCTGCCGCAAGGCGGCGAACTGGAAGGGCGCGGTGGCCTGATCATGAGCCTGCTGCTGCATGAGATCCCGCAATTGCCGGAGCGGCCGCTCGGCCTGCCGTTCCCGTCGGATCCCAAACTGGCGGCGCTCTGCCGGCGTTTCGTCGCCGCACCCTCACCGCACGCGACCATCGACGAATGGGCCGATACCGTCGGCATGAGCCGGCGCTCCTTCACGCGCGCCTTCCAGCGGCAGACCGGCCTGTCGCTGTCGACATGGCGCCAGCAGGCCTGCCTGTTCGCGGCGCTGCCGAGGCTCGCCGATGGCGAGCCGATCACGCGGGTGGCGCTCGATCTCGGCTATGACAGCGTGCCGGCCTTCATCACCATGTTCAAGCGCATGCTTGGCTCCTCGCCGCGCGGCTATATGCGCGGCGCGCGTGATGCCGGCGAAGGCATGCGGCGAGCCCCGGCCCGGTTGGAGGCGCCGACGCCATCGGCCTTGCCGCAGGAATAACTTGGGCCGCAGGGGTAACTTGGGCCGCATGAGCAATTTGGGCCGCAGGGGTAACTTGGGCCGCAGGGATAACTGGTTTTCAGTCGAACAGGCTCGAGACCGATTCCTCGGTCGCTGTGCGCGAAATGGCTTCGCCCATCAGGTCGGCGATCGAGATGACGCGGATGTTGGGTGCGTCGAGCACGCCTTGCGTCGGCTGGATGGAATCGGTGATCACCAGTTCCTGCAGCTTCGAGCCGCTGATGCGAGCGACCGCGCCGCCCGACAGCACGCCGTGGGTGATATAGGCGGTGACGCTGGTGGCGCCGTTGGCTAGCAGTGCGTCGGCGGCATTGCACAGCGTGCCGCCGGAATCGACGATGTCGTCGATCAAAAGGCAATCCTTGCCGGCGACCGCGCCGATGATGTTCATGACTTCCGATTCGCCGGGACGCTCACGGCGCTTATCGACGATGGCAAGTTGCGCGTCGAAACGCTTGGCAAGCGCACGCGCACGCACCACGCCGCCAATATCGGGCGACACGACGACGACATTGCCGAGTTGCTTGTACTTCGCCTTGACGTCACGGGCCATCACCGGCACCGAGAACAGATTGTCGGTGGGGATGTCGAAAAAGCCCTGGATCTGGCCGGCATGGAGATCCAGCGTCAAAACCCGGTCGACACCTGCACGGGTGATCATGTTGGCGACCAGCTTGGCAGAGATCGGCGTGCGCCCGGAAGCGCGGCGATCCTGCCTGGCATAGCCGAAATAGGGAATAACCGCCGTGATGCGCTTGGCCGACGAGCGCATGAAGGCGTCGATCATGATGAGCAGTTCCATCAGGTGATCGTTGGTCGGGAACGAGGTCGACTGCAGGATGAAGACATCCTCGCCACGCACGTTTTCCTGGATTTCGACGAAGATTTCCTGGTCGGCGAAGCGCCTGACACTGGCCTTGCCCAGCGGGACGTTGATATAGCGGGCGACCGCTTCGGCCAGCACCCTGTTGGAATTGCCCGCGAAGAGTTTCATGCACCGTTCCTGGTGGAGGACGGAGAGGCCTGACGGACTCTCCTGCACCTTTTAACCGGGCTTTTAGCGGCCCGCGCGGCTATTGCAAGCGCCGAGATCGTGAATCCGCCGGCTAAGCCTAAGAAAGCTGTTCGGCATCACCGGCTGGCAACACCTCAGCTCGCCTTGCCGCTGAGAAAGGCCGCAAACTGGTCGATGGTCTGGTCGGCGATCGCCTGCATGGTGGCTGGCGAGACCGACTTCCAGCTGTCGGCGCCCGCGCTGTCGCCGGAACCGGTGGAAGGCGCCTTCATCTGGCCGTTGATACGGTGCAGCCGGTTGCCGGATGGGTCGTAGACATCCCAGACATAGATGACCGTGGTGTCCTTGCCCTCCGTCATCGCCGAGAAGTAGCCCTTGAGCACATGGGTCGCGGTCTGGTCCTGGCTGCCGGCCAGCGTGATGCCGCGCTGCCTGGCGCGTGTCTGCAGTTCCGCCGTCAGCGGCGTGGCGGCTTCCACCGAAGCGCCGACGATCGGCGCGATCTGCAGCCGGGTCTTCGACAGGATGGCGGCGGCCTGGGCCGAAGTGATGGGCGCGGGCGCGCCCGCCGTCGTGGTGGCCGTCGCGGCCGTGGATGGCGCCGGGGCGGGAACGGAGGCGGCAGCGCTGCCTTGCGTGGCCGGTGCGGAGGCCGCCGGCGGGGTGATGGCGGAAGGTTCGAGGACGTCCTTTGCGTTGGTGCAGGCGGTCAAAGCCAATGCCACAAGCAATGACACGGTCGTCACATGCGATCGTCTCATTTGCCTTCTAACTCCTTGGCGAAGAACGCCTCCCATTATGGATTCACTGCACGATCAAGTCGAGATCATGGCGGGACAGCGGCTTCGGCTGGGATTCGGTGGTCAGGTAGCTGCGGCCAAGCGTCATCGCCGTCTCGGTCTCGGAGTCCATGATGATCATGTGGGCAAACAGCGTCATGTTCGGCGCGATCGGCTCGGGATTGCCCTGGTAGAACATCGGCATGTCCATCCAGGACGGCGTGAAGCGGGCGCCGACCGAATAGCCGCAGGCGTTCAGCCGGTGCTTGGTCAGCCCGTGCGCTTCCATGGTGCGGGCATGGGCGTCGAACACATCGCCGAAGCTGTTGCCCGGCGTCATCGCCTTTTCGACGGCCAGAAGTGCCGCGCGTGCGGCGTCGAACAGCTCCTGATGGCGCTTGGAGACCTTGCCGGTCAGCACCGTGCGCATCATCGGCGCATGGTAGTGATGGAAGACGCCGGCCCATTCGAGCGTCAGCTGGTCGTTCTTGGTGAGCTTGCGGCGTCCGGCCTTGTAGCGGCACAGCAGCGCATCGACGCCGGAGCCGATGATGAACTCGTTGGCCGGATAGTCGCCGCCGCCGGCGAAGATCGCGCCCTGCATGGAGGCCAGGATCAGCGCCTCGTCGCCGCCCTGCTTGATCAGCGGCAGGGCCGCGTCCAGCGCGTCGTCGGAGAGATTGGCTGCCTTTTCCGCTTTGGCGACCTCGGCCGGGCTCTTGAACAGGCGCAGCCGCCCGACGATGCCGGAGGCGTCGGCGATCTGGCCGAAGGTCTGCAACTGCTCGTCCAGGCGGCGGCCATTATAGGCGGTCAGGCCGTGAGTGTCGTATTCGACGCCGATGCGGGCGCCGAGCAGGTCGAGTTCGTTAAGCAGGTTGCGCAGGTCGACCGCGGGATTGGCGCCGTCGCGGTCGGTCCACAGCACGATGTTGTCGATGATCGAGGTTTGGCGGGCCTGGCGCAGATCGGCCGAGCGGGTCAGCAGCACCATCGAGCCGTCGGCCTTGACCACCAGGCACTGGAAGAAGCAGAAGCCGAACGTGTCGTAGCCGGTGAGCCAGTACATGCTTTCCTGGGCGAACAGCAGGATGGCGTCGAGCTTTTTCTCGGCCATCTCTATCATCAGCCGGTCGCGCCGCGCGTCGAATTCGGATCGTTCAAAATGCAGCGCCATTATACCTTCTCCAAAACGATTGCCGAAACCTGCCGGCCATAATCGGGCTCCCTGCGGTGCGTGGTGCGCCGGTAGGAGTAAAACAGATCTTCCTCGGCATAGGTGCAGCGGCCAAGGCCATCGGCCGTCACGCCAGCCTTGGCCAGCCGGTCGATCGTGTAGCGGTTGAGGTCGAACATGGCGTGGCCGGCATGGGCCGAAGGCGCGAAATACCGGGCATTTTCGCTGTCGGCCTCGACGAAGCGGGCGACGAATTCGGGCCCGACCTCGTAATTTGCGGGGCCGATGGAAGGGCCAAGCACGGCGACGATGTTTTCGCGCCGGGCGCCGAGGCTCTCCATGGCGGCAATGGTGTTTTCGAGCACGCCTGACAAAGCGCCTTTCCAGCCGGCATGCGCGGCGCCGATGATGCGCGCGCCGGCATCCGCGAACAGAACCGGGCCGCAATCGGCGGTCGAGGCCCCGATGGCGATGCCCTGCCGGTCGGTGACGATGGCGTCGGCCTTTGGCCGCTCGCCAGCAAAGGGTTCCCTGGCGACGATGACGTCGGGCGAATGGACCTGCCAGGCGGTCAGCAGATGATTTGCGGGCACGCCCATCCAGGCGGCGACACGGGCGCGGTTCTCGGTCACCAGCGCCTGGTCGTCATCCGACCCGGTGCCGATGTTGAGGCCCCGGTAGATGCCCGTGGAGACGCCGCCGATGCGGGTGAAATAGCCGTGGCGGATGCCTTGTGTCTGTGCCTTGTCCAGCAGCAGCGACCGAATGGGATCCGGTTTGGTCTGATTGAGCATGCGGGCGTTGTTGTCCGTGTGGGCGGTTTCGTCAAGGAAAAGCGGCCGGCAGTCCGGCGGCTCTTTTACCGGACGGGAGATTGGGAGGGGTAGCGACGAAAAGTCAATCCGCCGTTGCGAAGGGCCTGACGGAGACGTCGCGTGGAACGACGGCGAGGACCTTGAAGAGTTCGCCCATCGCTTGCGGCCCGGCGAGCCGTTCGACGGCATTCGATATGTTGTCGCGTGCCGCCTGGCCGGCATCGGCGCCCAGCTGGCCGGCGCGCTCCAGAATGCCCATGCCGAGCAGGAAATTGCCCTGCGTCGACAGATGGGCATCGAGACCATGCGCGCGCACGATCGCTGCAAGAGCGGCGAAATCGACATGGGACGTAAGGTCTGCCTCACCGGGATTGGCCAGCACATCTTCGTGATTGTGCCGGCGCAAGGCCTGCAGCGTGTCGCCGACACCGGGCCGCATATGGCCGTAGTCGAGGAATAGCCCGGCGCCGCCATGAGCGGCGATGCGCTCAGCGATCGCCGCCATCAGGGAGGTGCGGGCGGGCGCGATTTCGACGATCGCGCCTTGCGGCGCGTCGGCCGCATCCCTTGGCAGCAGCGTCGGGTCGACCGAGCCGGCGCCGGCGAAGAAGCAAAGATTGTCGGCGTCGTCCAGGCCGACCATGCGCTCGCGCCAGTCGGCGCCGGCACGGACGAACTGGCGGATAGGCACGGCATCGAACAATTCGTTGCCGACGATCAACAGCGGTTGATGGGGCAGGGTCTCGATCGTTTCATGCCAGCCTATCGCGAAGGGTGTCGCTCCAAGCGTCTGCTTCTGGATCTCGGCCAAGCGCGGACTGGTCTCGATCATGGCGAAGGCGGCGCCGTTGGCCAAGGCCGGATCGAGCCGCGACAGAGTGCGCAGCATGTCCTTCATCAGCGTGCCGCGGCCGGGGCCGATCTCGGCGACGGTGACCGGCATGGGCCGGCCGATCGCCGCCCAAGCCTGGTAAAGCCAGACGGCGACGAGTTCGCCGAACATCTGGCTGATCTCCGGTGCGGTGATGAAATCGCCGGCCGCGCCGAACGGCTCGCGTGTGGTGTAATAGCCATCGCGCGGATCGAACAGGCACAGCGCCATGTATTCGTTGACGGGCATCGGACCGACCGCCTCGATCAGGTCGACGATACGAGCCTTCAGCCGCGTCATGTCGCCTGCGGCTGCGCTTGCGTCATCGGCTTGGCCGTCGCCATCGCCCAGATGCCGGCCAGCACCATCGGCGTCGACAGGATCATGCCCATGGTCAGCCAGTTGGTGCCGAGGAGATAGCCGAGCTGCTGGTCGGGTTCGCGGAAGAACTCCACGAAAATTCGTGACAGGCCGTAGCCGCAGATGAAGGCGCCGCCGACAAAGCGCGGTGTCTTCAGCTTGAGGCGCGAATGGGTAAGGATGCGCAGCACGACAAACAGCACCAGCCCTTCGAGCAAGGCCTCGTAGAGCTGGCTCGGATGGCGGGTGAACGGACCGCCATTGGGGAATTCGATCGCCCAGGGCACATCGGTGGGCCGCCCCCAGAGCTCGGAATTAATGAAGTTGGCGACGCGCACGAGACCGAGACCGACCGGCACGCCAGCTGCCACGACATCGAACAGCGACCAGGTGCGGATGCCGCGCTTTATGGAAAACAGCGTCATGGCGAGGATGACCCCGAGCAGGCCGCCATGAAAGGACATGCCGCCTTGCCAGACAGCGAAGATGTCGAGCGGATGGGCGATGTAGCGCGCCAGGTCGTAGAACAGGACATAGCCGGTGCGGCCGCCCAGAACCACGCCAATGGCCGCCCAGACGATGAAATCGTCGAGATCCTCAGGCTTCATCGGCAAGACGCCGTCGGGCCAGAGTTTAGGATTGGCGGCGAGCCGCTTGGCATACCACCAGGCAAACAGGATGCCGACGATGTAACCGATGCCGTACCAGTGCACCGCCAGCGGCCCGATCTGGACGAGGATCGGATTGATATTGGGAAAAGGCAGCGAAGCCAGCGGCAGCAGGAAATATTCGTTCAACGGGGAGCTCTCGGTTGCGATCGGCGCGGACCATGCGGCAGGGTTTTGGCAGGGTCAAGGCAAGGTCACGAGCGTCAATGCTGCGGGAACAGATTCGGGTCCGGGAACAGATTCGCTTCCAGCTCCGTCGCCGGGGTGGCCGTGCTTACCCCCTGGGCTTGGCGGCCACCACTTCGCGCAAGGCGTCGTTGATCCTGTCCTGCCAGCCGGGACCATCTTCCTGGAAATGATCGAGCACGGCCCGGTCGATCCTGATCGAGACCAGCTCGCGGACATTCGGTGCGGTGGAGGGTTCGCGAGGCGGGGCCGCTGCCGGTTTCTTGACCGGCTTGAAAACAGCTTCGGCGGCTTCCACCGGATTTGTCGGTCTGCGCGGGGGCGTTGCCATTGGTGATCCTGATTGAAACGTGCGTGAAGGGAGACGAGGGCCTTACAATAGGCGAGTTGCCGCCATCAAGTACAGCTTCGGAGCCGTTCGAGAGGCTCCTGCAGGACCCGCGCCCATCATGCGGGCCGTGCGCCATAGCAGCGCGGAGGCCGCCTCGGACCCCAACGTTCTTGCATTCCTCGCGCCACCTCACTAATTCAAATCAAGCAAGCGAGGATTTGCCATGTCGACCGGACCGAACCGCATTCTCGATGAATTCGCCAAGCTGATGACCGATGCGGCCGGTGCCGCTCAAGGTGTGCGGCGTGAGGTGGAGACGGCCTTCAAGGGCCAGGCGGAACGCATCCTCAACTCCATGGATGTCGTGCAGCGCGAGGAGTTCGAGGCCGCGCGCGAGATGGCCGCCAAGGCGAGGGAAGAAAACGGCAGGCTCGCCTCGCGCATCGAGACGCTCGAGGCCAGGATCGCCGAGCTGACCGGTCAGGCCACACCTGCGGCGCCGGCGAAGCCCAAGCCGAAAAAATAATTCGTTAAACTTTTCCACAAAGCACCAGCCTGAAAATCGCTTTGCCGTGAATCGCTTACCGGCATTGCGTGACTCTTTGTGACAGGCACCTTTCCACATGCGAATGACGCAGTGCGAAAAATTAGGCTGTTCACGCGACTCCCGATCAATAGACTGAATTTGTTGCATGATTCGGAGCAGGGTCATGCAACCGGGCGGTGGGGTTCGGTCTGGGGTCTTTGCGTTGATAAGTCCCGGCCGTCCGAGTTCTAGACAAGATTGTTCGTCGTGTGTGCCCCGCGGAGCGTGTGGCGCTCCCCCTGAACACAGGAAGCATTCCATGGAACTTCTCGAACTCGAATTTTCCCGCGAAATCCATCCGGTGGATGTGATCGAGCAGGTGGCCCACAACAATGACTGGTCCTTCGAACGGGCCGGCGATGACGAAATCTCGATCTCGGTTGCCGGCAGCTGGACCGACTATCACGTCTCCTTCTCGTGGATGGAGGATTTCGAGGCGCTGCACCTTGCCTGCGCCTTCGACATCAAGGTGCCGGAAGCCCGCACGCTGGAAGTGATGCGGCTGTTGTCGCTGATCAACGAACAGATGCTGTTCGGCCATTTCGACCTGTGGGAGCAGGAAGGCGCGATCATGTTCCGCCAGTCGCTGCTGCTCGCCGGCGGGGTCGAACCCTCGAGCCAGCAGGTCGAGGTGCTTTTGTCCTCGGCGCTGGAAGCCTGCGAATGCTATTTCCAGGCTTTCCAGTTCGTCGTCTGGTCGGGAACCTCGGCCAAGGACGCGCTGGCCGGCGTGCTGTTCGAGACCTTCGGCAACGCCTGAGCAGAAGCGTTCGACATGGGTTCAAACAACGAGCGCAAGCCTGAAATCAGCTTCGCCGATTTCGATCGTGTCGACATCCGTGCCGGCACGATCGTCGAGGCCGAACCGTTTCCAGAGGCGCGCAAGCCGGCCTTCAAGCTGAAGATCGATTTTGGGCCCGAGATCGGAGTGAAGAAGTCCTCGGCGCAGATCACCAAATATTATACGCCCGAGACCTTGATCGGCCGCCAGGTGTTCGCGGTGGTCAATTTCCCGCCGCGCCAGATCGGCCCGTTCATGTCGGAAGTGCTGACGCTCGGCTTTCCCGATGAAGAGGGCGCCGTGGTGTTGGGCGCTATCGAACGCAAGGTGCCGGATGGCGGCAGGCTGTTCTAGGCTTTCCGAGGTCAAACAGAATACCGCCTCGTTCCTTGGCGTCCCCGCCGGCCTGTCGGATCAGGCAGCCAGCTTGCGCGTCTTCCCAGTGCTTCCTCGACCGCGTCGAGAAACATTTCCGCGCAGGCCTTCCAACTGTAGCGCATGGCGCGCTCGCGGGCCTGGTCGCGGCTGACGTCGAGCGCGGCCAGCGCGGCCTCGCGCAAATCGGTGGAAACAGCACCGCCGACACCATCACCAACGATGTCGATCGGCCCGGTCACCGGGTAGGCGGCGACCGGCGTGCCGCTGGCCAGCGCCTCGATGATGACGTTACCGAAAGTGTCGGTGCGGCTGGGAAAGACGAAGACGTCGGCGGAGGCGTAGATTTCGGCCAGTTCGTCATTGGGGCGATGGCCGAGGAAATGCGCCTTAGGATATTTCGCCTTCAGCTTGGCAAGCTCGGGCCCTTCACCGACGATCACCTTGCTGCCGGGCAGGTCTAGGTCGAGAAAGGCCGACAGGTTCTTTTCGATGGCGACGCGGCCGACGCATAGGAAGACCGGTCCGGGGAAGCCGAGGTCCTTGCGCTTGTCGGGCCGGAAATGCTCGGTGTCGACGCCACGCGTCCAGGGCCTCAGCTTGTTGAAGCCGCGCGCCGTGAGATCGTCGGCGAGCGACTGGGTGGCGACCAGCGTGCCTTGGCCCGAATTGTGGAAATCGCGCAGCCAGCGATAGGCCCAGCTCTCCGGCACCGGCAGGCGGGCGCTGAGATATTCGGGAAAGCGGGTGTGGTAGCTGGTGGTGAACGGCCGGCCGGCATTGCGGCAATGGCGCCGCGCCATGATACCCAGCGGTCCCTCGGTGACGATGTGAATGTGGTCGGCCTTGTAGCCGTCGATCAGGCGCGCGACATGGCCGGGCGTGGTCAGCGCCAGGCGGATGTCGGGGTAGGTCGGCAGGGGCAGGGTGCGAAAGATGTTCGGGGTCAGGAACTCGACCGCGACGTCGAAGGATTTCAGGGTCTCGGTGAGCCGCTCCAGCGTGTGGACGACGCCGTTGACCTGCGGGCGCCAGGCGTCGGTGACCATCACTATGCGCATGGCGGCCCTTTGCTCCGGAGGTCGGCGGTTGCCTTGAAACGATGCCGGAACGGCGACCATGCGGCCGCCCTCGCTTCGCTCCAGCGCACCCTGACGGGTACGGGGTCGAAGTGAGGCGGCAAGGACGAATCAAGTGCGGTCGCGCGCTTCATGCGCGCTCTTGACCATGGTTTCATGACGGGCGGATGAAGCAGACCGTGATCCCGAAAGGTCGAAAGCGGCTTTCAGGCAAGATCATGCCAAATAGAGATCAGGCCGGAACCTTGATCACCGCGCGCAGGCCACCCATCGGGCTGTCGTCGAGCGTGATGTCGCCGCCGTGGCTGCGGGCGATGTCGCGGGCGATCGACAGACCGAGCCCGGTGCCGCTGGCGTCGAGATTACGGGCTTCGTCGAGCCGCACGAAGGGCTTGAACACGTCTTCGCGCCTGTCGGCCGGAATGCCTGGCCCATTATCGTCGACGGTGACCAGAAGCGAGCCGCGGCCG
Source organism: Mesorhizobium sp. ESP6-5 (assembly GCF_020164695.1). Taxonomy (NCBI): domain Bacteria; kingdom Pseudomonadati; phylum Pseudomonadota; class Alphaproteobacteria; order Hyphomicrobiales; family Phyllobacteriaceae; genus Mesorhizobium; species Mesorhizobium sp. ESP6-5. The sequence goes on along the minus strand of NZ_JAIUGR010000011.1, from coordinate 143,595 downwards.
TGGTCGGCGGTGACCTCAACGGTGCGGGCATAGCGGAAGGCATTGCCGATGACGTTGGACAGCAGCCGCGCGAAGGCGTTCGGCCTGACATGCACGGTCGGATCGCCGGAAAGCGTCGTCGACAGTCTGCATTTGCGCAAGTTCGCTTCTTCGCCAAGCTTCTGGAAATAGGCTTCGAGATCGAAACGTCCCGGGTCCTCCGAGGCCTCGCCCTTGGCAAAGGCGAGATAGCCTTCCAGCATCGACTGCATGTCCTCGATGTCCTGGTCGAGCGCCGCCTTGGTCTCGGCCTTACCGCCGGCCAGCGCCAGCTGCAGCTTGAAGCGGGTGAGGATGGTCCTGAGATCATGGCTGACACCGGTCAGCATGGCCGTGCGCTGCTCGATCTGGCGCTCGATGCGCTCGCGCATCTGGATGAAGGCAAAGCCGGCGCGGCGCACCTCTTCGGCCCCGCGCGGGCGGAAATCGCGCGGCATCGGCCGGCCCTTGCCGAAGCTTTCGGCGGCCTCGGCAAGGGCCAGGATCGGCCGGATCTGGTTGCGCAGGAAGGGGATGGCGATCATCAGGAGCACCAGCGAGGTGCCGACCATCCAGATCAGGAAAATGTGGGTGTTGGAGGCATAGGCCTGGCTGCGGCGCACGAAGACGCGCAGCACCTTGTTCTCGAGCTGGACGCGCACTTCGATGATGTTGGAATTGCCGACAGTGTCGATCCAGAAGGGGCGGTTGATCTGCCGAGTGATTTCGGCGGAGAGAACATCGTCGAGGATAGAGAAGAACGGCTTTGGACCGGGCGGCGGCAGCGGATCGGGCGGCAGGAGATCGACCTTCAGCTGCATGCGATCCTGCGCGATGCGGATGATGTTGGCGTAGTCGGCGTCGTGCGGGTAGGTCTCGATCAGGTCGATGATGGCGGCGATGTCGCGCACGGTGGCCTGCGACAGGCGTTGCGTCACGGTTGCCCAGTGGCGTTCCATGAAATCGAAGGCGACGACCGACTGCAAAAGGATCATCGGCGCGATGACGATGATCAGCGAGCGCGCATAGAGGCGCTTGGGCATGTAAAGCGAAACCAGGCGCCAGAACCGGTTCCAGATGCGCGGCACCGCCTTGAGCGACCGTGTGGCGCGTGCACTCAAACCGTCATTGTCCGGCTGTTCCAGTTCCGTGGTCGCCATTGGCTCTTTTCATCCGTCGGCGGTATTGGGTCGGGATGACGTTTGGCTGAATCGTCATCCTGATCCAACTCTTTGTTGGAGCATGATCTTTTCCGAAAACCGGTTCCCACTTTTCGGGACCATGCACTTGGGCCGCCGCCGGCATTCTATTCCACGCTGAGCCGATACCCAATACCGCGCACGGTCTGCAGCCAGACCGGATTGGACGGATCGCGCTCGATCTTGCGGCGCAGCCGGTTGATCTGGACGTCGATGGTGCGCTCGCCGACTTCCGAATCGTCGCCGACGAGTTCGTGGCGGGGGATGGTTTCGCCGGCGCGCGCGGCGAAGATCGCCAGGATCTCCTGTTCGCGGTCGGTCAGCTTCAGCGCCTCGCCGCCGCGCTTCAGTTCGCGCCTGGCGATCTGGAAGGTGTAGGGGCCGAACACCAGCTGCTCGACCTTGGGCGTCGCCGCCGGGCCGCCACGGCGCAGGATGTTGTTGATGCGCAGGATCAGCTCGCGCGGGTCGAAGGGTTTTGGCAGGTAGTCGTCGGCGCCGGCTTCGAGCCCCGAGATGCGGCTGTCGGTCTCCGACAAGGCCGTCAGCATCAGGATCGGCACGTTCTTCTCGGCGCGCAGCGCCTTGGTGAGATCGACGCCACTTTCTCCCGGCATCATCACGTCGAGCACGAGCAGGTCGAAATCGAGGCCGGCGAGCTTGCGGCGGGCCTCGCCGGCATTGCCGGCGACGGTGACGCGAAAGCCGTTTTCGGTCAGATACTGCTTGAGAAGATTGCGAATGCGGGTGTCGTCGTCGACCACGAGCAGATGTGGTGCGTCGTCATCCGGTGCGGCCGCGGTGTCGACCCTCTCAGTGCTCTCCATGGCTTTTCCCTGACATTTTTGCGGACCCAACGTCGATCTGAGCTCTCAGTTCCGGATTGACCATTGCTTCGAGGAAGCGTTCCACCAAGGTCCGTTCGGTGGCGCCGGAATCTTCCAATGCAGCACGGATGCGGCGTGACTGTGGCCGCGCCAGCGCCAGCGCCAGCGCACGGCCCTTGGCCGTCGGATAGAGTTCGCGCTGGCGACGGTCGCGCGGGCCCTGCAACTGCACGACGTGATCGGTGTCGATCAATTGCTTCAGCACACGCGCCAGGCTCTGCTTGGTTATCTTCAGCACGTCGAGCAATTCGGCGACGGTCAGGCCCGGCCGGCGGTTGACGAAATGCAGCACGCGGTGGTGGGCGCGGCCGAAGCCGTAGTCGGCCAGGATTTGATCGGGATCGGAAGTGAAGTCGCGATAGGCGAAGAAGAAGAGTTCGATGATGGCGAAGTCGATGCCGTCCTCGCTGGTGATCGCGGTCCTGATCGGTTTTCCGGCAGCTGGGCTTTTGTCCGTCATCATTTCTCCATGGGAACAGGAGATTATGTCAGTACTATTGACGTAATTTCCCTGCAATGGTAATTTTTGACAAGCTTTTGGGCGGATTGCGAACGAAAAGGCGAGGTAAGCCGGTTTTTCCGGAACTTCCTGAGTTTGCCAGGGCGCGATTATCCGCTTACGCTTCCAGACACCGGCCGGCGTCTCCAACCACATGGCGCTGCCAAAAGAACACGCAACGACGCTAGGATATGCGGGTCGCGACCCGCGGGAGGTTACCATGGCATCCGTTCCCTTCGATCAACTGGACGGCTTCATCTGGATGAATGGCGCGTTCGTCCCGTGGGGGGACGCCAAGATTCATGTGCTGACCCACGGCCTGCATTACGCCAGCGCGGTCTTCGAGGGTGAGCGCGCCTATGGCGGCGAGATCTTCAAGCTCAACGAGCATACGGAACGCCTGCATGAATCGGCACGCCTGCTCGGCTTCAAGATTCCCTATTCGGTGGCCGAGCTCAACGACGCGTCGACCACGCTCCTGAAGAAGCAGGGCTTCCAGGACGCCTATGTCAGGCCGATCGCCTGGCGCGGCAGCGAGCAGATGGGTGTTTCGGCGCAAAACAACCGCATCAACGTCGCCATCGCCATTTGGCAATGGCCGAGCTATTTCGACCCGGCGCAGAAGCTGAAGGGCATCCGTCTCGATGTGGCGGAATGGCGCCGGCCCGATCCGCGCACGGCGCCGTCGCGGTCGAAGGCCGCCGGCCTCTACATGATCTGCACCATGTCCAAGCATGCCGCCGAGGCCAAGGGCTATGCCGACGCCATGATGCTCGACTGGCGGGGCCAGGTCGCCGAAGCGACGGGCGCCAACATCTTCTTCGTCAAGGACGGCAAGATCCACACGCCCAAGCCCGATTGCTTCCTCGACGGCATTACCCGCCGCACGGTCATTGGTCTCGCCAGGGATCGCGGCCTGGAGATCATCGAACGCGCCATCCTGCCGGAAGAACTGGAAGGGTTCGAGCAGTGCTTCCTGACCGGAACGGCAGCGGAAGTAACCCCGGTTTCGGAGATCGGCCCTTACCGATTCGAAGTCGGCGAGATCGCCAAGAATCTCATGAACGACTATTCTATCGCCGTTCAACCCAAGCATGCTATCGCCGCAGAATAACGATAGTCACAGCTTTTCGCGCAAGCAGGGGCGGTTTTCGGGCCGCCCCTTTTATTTCAGCGTTTCTGCATTTGACTTTCCTCCAATTCGGCGTCTCATGATGGTGTCGGCCCGGGAGGCTGGCAGCTATGGAGGGACTAATCATATGGACATGAACACGCTTCTTCCGATCATCATTCAGATCATCACAGGCATCATTGGTGGTCAGGCGGTCGGCGCGGCGATCAAGACGGCGGCAATGGGTCAGCTTCCCAAAATCCTGGGCGGAGCCATCGGCGGTGTCGGCGGCGCGGCGATCCTCGGCAGCCTGCTTGGCGGCGGTGCGATCAGTCCTGACGCGGCCGCGGCGGCGACCAGCGGCCTGGGCAGCGCGCTCAACCTGCAGAACATCGTCGGTGGCGCCGGCGGTGGCGCGATCCTGACCGGCATTCTCGGCGCGGTCATGGGCGCCATGAAGAAATAAGCCTGCCGATCTCGGGCTTCGCAGAATGGGCGGCTTCGGCCGCCCATTCCTTTGGAGACGCACTGTTTGGCCTTCCGGCTGTGGACGGTTTTGAGCGATGCCTCTACATGATCGCTGACACAGCGAAAGGACGATCATGGGTCAGCTCAATGCCGGCATCGTGCCGGTCACACCGTTCCAGCAGAACTGCACCATCCTGTTCGACATGGAGGACAAGCATGGCGTCGTCGTGGATCCGGGCGGCGACATCGACAAGGTGCTGGCAACGTTGAAGGACAACGCGATCGCGGCCGAGGCGATCTGGATCACCCACGGTCATATCGATCATGCCGGCGGCGCCATGGAACTGAAGGAAGCACTCGGCGTCGAGATCATCGGCCCGCATGAAGCCGACAAGATGCTGCTCGACAATCTGGAAAACCAGGGCAGGCGCTACGGCATCGGCGGTGTGCGAAACTGCGTGCCTGATCGGTTCCTCGCCGAAGGCGAGACGGTGTCGTTCGGCGGCCATGTGTTCGAGGTGCTGCATTGTCCCGGCCACGCACCGGGCCACGTCGTCTATTATAACCGCGCCGCCAAATTCGCCCATGTCGGCGATGTTCTGTTTCGCGGCTCGGTCGGCCGCACCGACCTGCCCGGCGGCGACCATGCGGCCCTCATCGCCTCGATCAAAAACAAGCTGTTGCCGCTCGGCGACGACATCGGCTTCATCTGCGGCCATGGCCCCGGCGGGCGTTTTGGCGAGGAACGGCGAACCAACCCGTTTTTGACCTGAATGAGATGAGGACCGCTGCCGGAAGCCCAACAAACCGACAACAAAAAAGCGCTGGCCTCGGGGTCAGCGCTTTTTTGTTTGGGGCAGGGAAGCCTCAGTTTGCGGTGCAGAAATGCTGTTCGCCGTCGCTGCCGGTGAAGGTGCCGGTACGGGAATTGAAGGTGCGGTAGCGGTCCGAGCAGTACTCGTACCAGCCGCGCGTCCACGGTTCGGCGTAACGGTCGGCATAGACCACCTGCGGTTCCGCGTAGTAGCGGCGGACCGGGGCAGGGCGCACCCGCACGTCACGATCGTAGTAACCGTCATCGTAATAACGGTCGGAATCGGGTGGTGGCCGGTCATTGGCCAATGCGCCACCGATCAATGCGCCGGCGGCAAGGCCGAGAACGCCGGCTGCCACGGCATCGCCATGGCCATGGCCGTGATGGTGCCAACGGCGCCAGTCATCGGCATTGGCCGCCGAGAAGGTCCCCAGCGTGGTGGCGACCACGGCTGCGGACAGCACGGCTGTCTTGAAAATGCGGTTCATCTTGGTCTCCTTCGTACCGGACCGTGCAGTTTCTTGCAGGGGATGCAGTCCGGCTTTACGAATGACTAATATGGGACCGTGGCTGAACGGGGGCTGAACGAAAATTTGGCCGCACGCATTCTTTCACCGCCTCAAAACCGCACCTTTCGGCGCGGACCTGACTGTGGAGCCGGTCCGAAGCCGGCTCAGCCGACCGACAGGTTGACGGCCTTGGGTCCCTTGCCGCGCTTGTCCGGCTCGGTGTCGAATGTCACTTTCTGCCCATCTTCGAGACCGGGGAGACCCGACGCCTGCACGGCCGAAATATGGACGAAGACATCCTTCGCGCCATCATCCGGTGTGATGAAGCCGAAGCCCTTGGCATGGTTGAAGAATTTGACGGTGCCGGTCTGCGGCATGGGAAGCTCCTTTGATCCCATAAACTCCAGTCTCGGGCCGGCAAATGCCCGAATGCAAATTTGTCCTTTATTTTAGCGCTATCGGCAAGAGAAAGTTTTGCTGGCACTTAAAGCACGTCGCTTTAAGTGCTTGTTTTGATGCGCGTCATTGGCCCGGACCCGGGATGAACTTCCGGATGAGATGAGTCTGCGCTGCGCGGCGGACATGAAAAAGGCGCGCCGAAAACCGCCGCGCCTTTCAAAAACCCGTCTGCCTGCCCAGGTGCTGGTCAAGCTCCTCGTTCGCCCATCCGCCTGGGATGCGCGCGCGCCGATCGCTCAGGCTGCGCGCAGGTTGACCGCCTTCGGGCCCTTGCCCATGCGGTCCGGCTCGACGTCGAAAGTGACCTTCTGGCCATCGACGAGCGTGCGCAGGCCCGAGGCCTCGATCGCTGAAATGTGGACGAACACGTCCTTGGCGCCGCCGTCGGGCGTGATGAAACCGAAGCCTTTGGTCGCATTGAAGAATTTAACGGTGCCGGTCTGGGCCATTGGGGAAACTCCTTCACCCGTTCAGTCTTGGTGGTCCTGCCCGCCACCTGGCGTCGAGGGCAGTTCCTGGTGGTTGCTTTCGGCAGTCATGCATTGGCGCATGGTCAAACCCCCCGCCGAAAAACGGGGCCGTCAGAGATTCACAGTATCGGGGAAAGGTCGTCCAAAACGTTCCGCTCTCCGGGTCGCAAATGCCCGAACACAGAATTTATCGCACGGAAACGTGAAGGTTGCAAGATAGCGCCGCGGGCCGCCGCCCTTGGCGCATCCCGACGCAAAAATCGACCGATCAAAGCGTCGACCGGCCGCAAATAGGCTTCGTTGGCGGAAGGGTCATCGGCCCACAGCACCGGTCATGGATGGGCCAGGAGCGACGATTGCCGGGGACGCGGCTGGGGCCCATCGGTTCGGGTGTCGTTCTCTTACAGAAGCCGCAAACAAGGGTTGCAATTGGCGGTGGAATGACGACGATCACGCCATTGGGTGACTGATCCAAATCTTGTTTTGATCGATATCATCATCAACGAACCGCCACGCAGTCTTGGGCGGTACGGACCGGGACGGGGATCGAGGGAGAGACGATCATGAGGTTTCTTGCGGCGATCTTTTCACGGCAGGTTTTTGCCGTCCTTTTCCTGTCGGCAATTCTTGCCGCCTGCACGGTCGTCGTCGATGACGGACCTGGGCCGCGACCGCGTCCGCCGCGCCCTGAACCGCAATTCTGCACCAAGCAATACGAGCCGGTCTGCGCCCGGCGCGGCGGAGATCGCCAGACCTTCGCCAATGCCTGTCTGGCCGATCGGGCGGGTTACCGCATCGTGCGTGACGGCGCCTGTCACGGCGGTGATGGCGGTGATGGCGGTGGCGAGAAGACGTTCTGCACCCGCGAATATGCTCCGGTGTGCGCCCGCCGGCATGGAGAGATGCGCACCTTCCCCAACGCCTGCGAGGCGCGGGCCTCGGACTACCGCATCGTCGGCGAGGGGCCGTGCTGAGATTCTGCCGTCTCCCGCATGAGGGGAAGGCCATTATTTGTCCACGCCAACATAAGCTTTGCTCTTGAGCAGGCCGGCCAGATGAGCAGCGTTTGAGGCCGCCATTTCGATGGCTTCGGTAACCTTGGCGGGGGTTTTCGGCAGGTCGACGTAATTGACGTCATGCATGGCTTCACCGACCCAGTAGACGCCGCCATTGGCGGGAATGGTGAAGCCGACATCGTTCAGCGCCTGGAAGCACTCCGCATGGCAATGATGCGCGCCGTCCTCGTTGCCGACAATCGCCACCAGGGCCACCTTGCCGGCGGCCGGCATGCGGCCCTTGTCGTCGGTCTCCTCGAGAAAGGCGTCCATCCGCTCCATGACGCGCTTGGCGACGCTCGATGGCTGGCCCAACCAGATCGGCAAGCCGAGAATAAAGATATCGGCGGCCAGGATCTTTTCGCGCAGGCCAGGCCAGTCGTCGCCCCTGCCCATGTCGGAGAGCACGCCAGGCTTGATGTCATGATCAAGCGTGCGCACGACCTCGCCTTCCACGCCATGCGGTTTGAGCGCCGCGAGCAGATCGGCGATGATCTTGTCGGTGGACGATTTTTCCTTGTCGCTGGATGCTTTCAGCGAACAGTTGAGGGCAAAGGCGGTGAGGGACATCGCAAAACTCCTGCATCTGGTGTGCAGGCTCAACGCCGCGAGGCGTTTGCGGTTGCGCGGTGTGTCGGCTGGCCTCCGCTCAGCTGGCCGGATTGTCGGCCAGTTCGAGATTGTCTTCCGTGGTGACCCGTTCGTGGGTCTCCTGGTCGCTGCGGATGCGGTATTGCGGGGAACCGTCCTTGACCGGCAGCCTGCTCTTGATCTCGAACAGTTCCGCGGCCTTGTTGACCAAGCCGGTCCGGCTTTTCATCCGCACGGTCTGGCCGATGGCGAAGAGATGCGAGGGGGTGTCGGTGCGCGGTCGCGCATTCTGTTGAAAACGGATCATGCTGCATTCTCCCGGTCGCGCACCAGCGCGGTTTCGAGGTCCAGGTGGTCGATGGCGACGAGCTGGCTGGTGAGCGGGTTGTTCACCGCCTTTGCCGGCAGATGGATGAAGGTGGCGACGCGGCGCCAGGCAAGCCGCGACATGTCCTCGATCAACTCCTCGTCGTGATCGATGTCGTAGTCGCCGGCCGGCAGTTGTCCTTCCAGGCCACCGAGCATGAATGGCGCGGTGAAATGGGCGATGGAACGGGTGGTGCGGTCGGGCATTGTCCTGGCCTTTTGGGATGAGATTGGCGGGTCGAGAACCTCTGACGCCGCGAGATGCCAATTCTGGCCCAAACCATATGTGATATATAACGGAAATCGGCGCTCTATTCAAGAGTAATAACGAAATTCCTTGCTTCCATTTGAAAAATAGACGGATATAATTTTGGAATAAATCTGCTATGTCTGCGGATATCTTCGAAAATTTCTTCGGGATGTGCCGAGTTTTTCCTCGGCGCCTATGTTTTTATTTTTTCTAAAAGGGATAAAGCCATGGATTCAATCAGAACTTCGAAAGGGAAGAGCATGGCGATCAATCCGATCGTCAGGTCAATCGCCACGTACCCCATTGGCGCTGCCGGAAAGCCGATGGCCGTCCAGTCGGCGCGGCTGACCATCAGAAGCGACGAGGCGGCAAGGCGAACGATCTCCGATACCGATGGAACTGTGAGGCGGGCCAGGCAGGTTGCAGAGACCAATCGCCTGATTTGATCGCTTTCGCCGCGACGTGAGGCGCAGAATCAAGCAAAGCCTTGAACCTGTAACGCCGATGGCCTAGATCGCGGCAGGCGCACGAACACGGTAGGTGTCCCATCAACAGAGATCAGAGAAGAGCGGCGGGTGCGGGGACCAAGCCTGGCGCGGCCAAGTCTGGCGGGGGAGGACAGCCGCCGCTGGGCCTCGACCAGTATGTGCAGCAGGCATTGCAACTGCACCAGGCCGGGCGCCGGCAGGAGGCCGAGGCGATCTACCGCCAGGTGCTGACGCGTCAGCCCAAACACGCGGCCGCGGCGCATTTCCTGGGGTTGCTGCTGCACCAGACGGGGCGCAGCGAAGAAGGCATGGATTTCCTCGAACAGTCGGTTCAGCTGCAGCCGACCAATCCCGACTTCCTCAACAATCTCGGCACGGTGATGCGCGATCTGGGCCGTGTCGCGGCGGCGATCGATTTCTTTCGCGGCGCGGTGGACCTGCGGCCGGAGCAGCTCGCGGCGCGCGACAATCTCGGCTCGTCGCTGAAGCAGATCGGCCGGTTCGACGAGGCCGAGGACATCTATCGCGGCACGGTGCAGCGCAATCCATTCCACGTGCGCGCCCGTATCGGACTTGCCGAAACCCTGCAGGAAGCCGGACGCCTCGACGAGGCGCTGGCTGTCTTCCAGGAGGCACTGACCATCCGGCCTAGGGATGCCGACCTGCTGCACGGACTGGGCGTCGGGCTGATGGAAAAGGGCAAGCTCGACGAGGCGACCGGCCTGTTCCGGCAGGCGGTGGCGATCCAGCCCGGCATGGCCCGCGCGTGGCTGATGCTGACGCAGGTCAAGCGCCAGAAGGAGCGCGATGCCGAAATGACTGGCATGGAGGCGCAGCACGCCAAGGCGCCTCAGGACAGCCTGGCACGCATGCAGCTGTCGTTTGGCCTCGGCAAGGCCAATGACGATCTCAAGGATTATGGCAGGGCCTTCGACTATTTCGCCGAGGGCAATGCCATCCGCCGCAAGGGCATCGACTACGACCCGGTGAAGACGCGCGCCGAATTCGAGGCAATGAAGACGGTGTTCGATGCCGGCTTCTTCGAAAAGCACAGACCGAGCCCGATTGCCGACGACGCGCCGATCTTCGTCGTCGGCATGCCGCGTTCGGGTACGACGCTGGTCGAACAGATCATCGCCAGTCACCCCCAGGTCTATGGCGCGGGTGAGCTCAGCATCCTGAAGACGGCGGTCGGCAAGCAGTTCCCGTCGAACATGCCGGGCGGCTTCCCCTGGGGGGTGGCCGACACGGACGATAGGGATTTCGCCGAGGCGGGGCAGGCCTATCTGGACATGCTGCATGCCCGGTATCCGCATATGCGCCACGTCACCGACAAGATGCCGGGCAACTTCCTGCTTGTCGGCTTCATCCACATGATGCTGCCGAAGGCCAGGATCATCCATTGCGCCCGCGATGCGGCGGCAACATGCCTGTCGATCTACAAGGTGCATTTCCGCGGCGACAGCCACCGCTATGGCTATGACCTCGGTGAGCTCGCCGATTTCCACAATCTCTACACCGACATCATGGCGCATTGGCACAAGGTGCTGCCCGGCGTCGTGCACGATGTGCGCTACGAGGATTTCGTCGCCGACCAGGATGGGCAGAGCCGGGCGCTGATCGACTATCTCGGCCTGCCATGGGACGATGCCGTGCTGTCGTTCCACGAGACCGACAGGCCGGTGCGCACGGCGTCGGCCGCGCAGGTGCGCCAGCCCATGTACCAGGGCTCGGTCGATCTGTGGAAGCGCTATGGCGACAGGCTGAAACCACTGCTGGATAAGCTCGGATAGGCCGATAGCGCGGTAAGGCCGGCCTGCGAACGGCGGTCGAGCTGTCTCAAAGTTCCATGAAGGGCTGGAAGCCGCCGAAGATCATGCGCTTGCCGTCGAACGGCATCGTGGCCATATCGCGCTGCAGACGAGGGTCGGCCATCACCTTGGCCATCACCGCATCGCGATCCTGCCTGGATTTGTATACGGCCCAGGAGAAAACGACGATTTCATCATCCTTGGCCTGAACGGCACGCGGAAACGAGGTGATTTCGCCATAGGGCACGTCGTCGCCGATGCATTCGACATAGGCGAGCGCGCCATGTTCCATCCATATGGGGCCTGCGAGGTTGGCGAGCTTTTTATAGTCATCGAGATTTGCCTTCGGCACGGCAAGCACGAAGCCATCAACATAGGACATGGTGGTCTCCTCTTTGCTGAATTCGAACGCCGGGTCGGCGGGGATACACCCGGCGCGATTGGGCGCATCCCCTCGGCGAGGGGGCGCGCTCGCTAAAGCCTATTCCGTCGGTGCGTTCATTGCCCATGCGACGCCGAAGGGATCCTTCACCTGGCCCCAGCGGTCGCCCCAGAACATCACCTGCAGCGGCGTGACGGCCTCGCAGCCGGCGTCGACGGCGCGCTTCCACCAAGCGTCGATGTCATCCTTGCCGAGATGGAGCTGCAGCGTATAGCCCTGGGCCGCCTGGTGCGGATGGCCGTGTTCCGGATAGGCGTCGCCCAGCATCAGTGTCGAGCCGTTGATATAGAGATGGATATGCATGGTGCGGCCTTTTTCGTCCGCCGGGTAGGCAAAGACTTCCTCGGCCCCGAAAGCCTTCTTGTAGAACTCGGCCGCCTTGATGGCACCGTCGACCTGAATATAGGGGGTCAATCCGCCAAGCACTTTTGGCCGGGGTGGGGTCTGGTCGGTCATTGCATGTTCCTCTTCACGTTGGTTTGGCCTTGCGGACCATAGGACGGATGAGATGACGGCAATCCTACAGGACGCCGAAAATTTTTGGCCGGGCGACAACCGATGGGTTGGGAAGGCGTGCAACGAACTTGCGTCGGCGGCTTCCAATCAGAGCGCAATTCTCTCGGCTCCCAAGCTAAAAGAGTTGGATTGCGCGCCGCCTACTCAGCCCGGAGACGACAATGATCCTCTATTATCAGACCCACTCACCTTTCGCGCGCAAGGCGCTGGTCTTCGCGCATGAGGCAGGCGTCGCCGATCAGCTCCAGGTCATTCATCACGAAACCAGCCCGACCTTGCACAACGCCAGTGTCCACGCCGAAAACCCGCTAGGCCAAGTGCCGGTGCTGCTGCGTCCGGGTGCGCCGGCGATCTTCGATTCCGACGTCATCTGCGCCTATCTCGATACGCTGCATGATGGCCGGAAGTTGCTGCCGCAGGTCGGCGAGGCACGCTGGCAGGCGTTGCGGCTGCAATCGGCCGCCCAAGGCCTTGCGCAGACGGGCATCGCCTTGCGCTGGGAGACGGAAAGGAGACCCGAACAGCTGCGCTATGATGCTCTTGCCGAAGGATATCGGCAGAAGATCGAGGCGACCTACGACTGGGCCGAGGGCGCCCTTGACGACGAGGCGCCGCTCCATGTTGGACATATTGCGCTAGCCACCACGCTGTCCTGGATGGCGTTCCGTCATCTTCCGTCGTTTGGTTCGCGGGCGCGGCTGACGCGCTGGTTCGAGGCTTTCGAAAGGCGTGCGTCGATGCGTGCGACGCCGCTTTCGGGCGATACACATGATTGATTCGCGCTCGCCTGAGAGGCGGCGAGCGTCAACGGTTGTTCCGCGTGTCGAGGATTTCCGGAAAGCCGATATCCTTGCGCAGCGCGGCAGGCAGCGACAGCAGGATGCGTTCGCTGCGGTGACGGGCGCGCGCCGCGGCATACCGGGTTGCGATGCGGCCGATGGATGACAGGACGGACATGACGAATTCTCCCTGGTTTGGCGCCGGCATCATCGTGTCGGCATCCCAAGGACGGGGCCGCAACGGGCGATCCGACAGATTGCCCGGAAAATTTTTTGTCAGCATTTACATCTCGTTCAGGCGTCGCCGAGGAGACCCTATGCGACCTTGAGCGTGGGAATAGCCGAAACATCGACCTCACGCTCGGCGTGCCAGGCATCGAAAGCCGCCTGCATCCGAAGCCAGATCGCGGCGCCGTCGCCGAACAGCTTCCCAAGGCGAGCGGCCACCGCCGGCGAAACCGGCTTCCTTTCGCGGATAATGTCATAGAGCTGCTGCCGGGATATCCCGAGCAGATTTGCAATCTCCACCTTGGTCTTTCCAGTTGCCGGGATAATGTCCTCAAGCAGCGCTCCCGGGTGGGAGGGGCAACGCTCGATCGGACGCGTCGGCTCGTGCACGGTCATACGTCGAACTTCTCCAATCTGGCCGCCTCAGTGATATTGCTCGAAATCGACGCGGGCGGCGTCGTTACCGTCGAATTCAAATGTAATGCACCACGGACCATTGACGTGGACCGTGTAGCGGATGGGATCGAGGCCTTTCAGCGAATGGAAGTCGAAGCCGGGAAGGTTCATCTCCTCCGGCTTTTCCGATGCTTCCAGGCGGTCAAGCCGAACAAGGATGCGCTTGTGCATCTTGGCATCGATCTTGCCGGTTTTTCCGGTTTGAAAAAGGTCGGACAGCGCCTTGTTCTTGAACGATTTGATCATGACATATGTAAACAGATCGCTTACACAAATCAAGAGCCTGTAAGCAGATAATTTACAGGCATGCCGATCTCCCGCCGCTCAGCCGGTTCCCTCAGCCACCTCGCGGAAGAAGCTTTCCGGATCCTCGACTTCGGTCAGCTTCCGCTTCTCGATCAGCCAGAAGCGGTTGCCGATGGCGCGGATGAAGGAGCGGTCGTGCGAGGCGAGCAGACAGCTTGCCTGGTGCTTCAGCAACTCTTCCTCCAGCGCTTCCTGGCCGTCTATGTCGAGATGGTTGGTGGGCTCGTCGAGCAGATAGAAATTGGGATTGGCGAGCCTGAGCGCCAGCATCATCAGCCGTGCCTTCTGGCCGCCCGACAGAACACCGATCTTTTTCTCCTGCATCTCGATGACCACGCCGGCGCCGGCAAGCAGCGAGCGGGCGCGCTGTTCGCCGACATCGTAACGGCGCGAGACCATCGCCAGCGGCGTGTCGTCGCCGCTGATGCCCGACAGCGCCTGGTCGCTGTAGCCGAGCACGGTGGACGGCGTCACCTTCACATTCCGCACCGTGTCCGGCTCGAGGATGGCGTTGCGGATCATGGTGACGAAGCGCGACTTGCCGACGCCGTTGCGGCCGAGCAGCACGATGCGGTCGCCCTGGCAGATGTGGCGCTTGCCGGTCCTGAACAGCAGCGTGCCGTCGGGCGTTTCGACCGCCGCGTCGTCAAGCGTGATCAGCACCTTGGCGTGGGTGCCGCGATTGGCGAGTTTAATCGCGCCCGCCGATTTCTCGCGATGCGCCGGATTGGCGGCCTCTTCCAATTTTTCCGCGCGCTGGTTGAGTTGCTTGGTCTTGACCGTCAGCAGGTCGCTGCCGGAATTGATGCCGATATTGTTGAGCTTGGCCGCCTGCCGGCGCAATTGCTGCGCCACCTTCATGTCGCGCTGGAACTTTCGTTCGGTCGACGCGTCAACCTCGTCCAGCGCCTCCCTGGCGCGGGAATAGGGGAGGGAGAACACCGGCGACTGTTCCGGGCGCAGGAACAGCGTCCGGTTGGTGGTGGCGTCTAGGAAGGCGCGGTCATGGCTGGCGATGATGACGGGCACCTCGCGCGGCAGCGCGTTGAGCCAGGTTTCCAATTGGCTGATGCGGGCAAGGTCGAGATGGTTGGTCGGCTCGTCGAGCAAAAGCATGTCGGGATCGGTGACCCAGACGCGGGCGATCAGCGCCAGCCGCTGCCAGCCGCCGCTCAGTGCCTGCATTTCTCGCCCGCGCATCGGCTCGGGCACGTCAAGCGAATCGAGAACCACATCGACGCGCCACATCTCGCTGTCGGCCTGTTCGGGCGGTAACGCCTCAGCCACAACCTCGTAAAAAGTGCGGCCAAGCAGGGCAGGGGCAACGGACTGCTCGACATGGCCGACACGCAGACCGCGCGTGCGGGTGATGTCGCCTGTCGTCGGTTCCAGTTCGCCGGTCAGGCATTTGAGCAAGGTCGACTTGCCGCGGCCGTTGGCGGCGACGATGCCGAGCCGGTCGCCGTTGCCGATGCTGAGGTCGAGATTGGAAAAGAGCGGCGCACTCATGGTGACGCCGAGGGATTTGAGGCTGATCAGGGCCATTTTGATTTCTCTGGTCTTGCCGGAATGCCGGCTCATGCACTTTGACGGTGCGCGTGCCGGCCATCAGGCCAGGCGTTGCACACCACGAAGGGCAGACCAAAAAATCGAAGCGGGAGAAAACCCGGACCGTCCCTGGTCAGCCCTGCAAGCTGGCTCGCAGGGCGCAAATCGGGCCACGCTGACGATGGTGACGATAGAACGTAAACACGTGAGCCCTCCTTTCGAGACGTTCGAGTGTGACGACTGGCTACACCAAAGGCGAGGCTGATGGCAAGGCCGCCGCTTTCAAGCGGCGCGGGAAGGGGTCCAGCACCAGTATGCAGCCGCCGATGATTGCCACCGCGCCGAAGCCCTGGATCAGGGTCAGCGACTCGCCGAGCACAATCGTTCCGGCCAGCACCGCGATCGTGGTGACGGCGAATTCGACGCTGATGGTCCTGGTCGCTCCGATGCTGGCCACCAGCCGGAAATACACGACATAGGTCAATGCGCTCATCACGCAGGCCAGTATGGCCAGGTAGAGGAAATCGACAGGTCGCGGCATGGCTGGCACCGGCACGGCGAGCAGCAGCGGCAGCGTCATCAGGCCGCCGAACAGGAAGGCGGCGCTGGTGAGTTCCAGCGAGCCGGCCGAGCGCAAATGGCGATTGGCGTAGTTGCTGCCGAATGCCGCCGAGAAGGAACTGAACAGCGAGGCGGCACAGCCGATCGCAAAGGATGCGGTGACCGGAACGGCGGGGAAACCGACCAGGACGATGATGCCGGCAGCGCCGAGCAGCAGTCCGGCCAGGCCGCGAACAGCGATGCGCTCAAGCCCCCAGAGCTGGCCGATGATCATCGAGAACAGCGGGATGGCGGCAACCAGGATGGCCGCCATCGCCGTGCCGATGCGCGGCGTGGCATAGGACAGGCCGATCAGCTGCGCCGCCACCGTCGTCGCGCCGACCGTGGCGAAATGCCGCCAGCCGGCGCTGAAATCCAGCCGTCGCCGCGTCGCGGCGGCAAGCAGAAAGAGCGTGATGCCGGCGATCAGCGCCCGCAAGGTGACCGCGCCGACCCAGCCAAAGGCATGCACCACCTTGAGCAGCACCAGGAACGACAGTCCCCAGGTGACAGCCAGGAAGACGTAGGCGGCGATGTCTCTGGGTTTCATGGGGGAGTTGGCTGATGGTTTTCGGAGCGGAAGAGCAGAATTGAAAGGCCCGTATAGGTTCGTCCCACCACTGGCAAGGTGGCAGGAAGAGCTGATCTATGTTGGAGGGACAGCGGGGGCGCGAAGAATTGCTACCGTCCGGGCCTGCCCGTCTTCCCCGGCCGGCGCTTTTCGCGGCGGGCGTCGCCTTGGTCCTCGTAGGAGCCGATGCCGGAGCGTTGACGGACGATAGGCTTGTCGGCATCGCCGCGATCCTTCGCGCCCCTCTCTGTCCTGCCGGACATCTCCTCCACGGGGGAGATTGGCTGTGGCTTCGCCGGCACTTTTCCTTCTACCGGTTTTTCGGTGCGGCGCACCGTCATCTCGTCGAGCGAGTTCTTCTTGAACAGCGGCTTGGTCGCATCGCCGGGGATGCCGAAGTCGGAGCCATGCGCTTCTTCCGCCGACTGCTTCTTGAACAGCGACCGCGACACCGCGCCTGACGGCGTCGGCATGTCGGTGCCAGGCCCCATGTCGTCCAGTGACGGCTTGGCGAACAGTGGCTTCTTCACCGGCACGGCGCCGTCGGCGCCCATCTCGTCGAGATCGGGCTTGCGGAAGAGGTTCGGCCTGGCGGCCTTGGCTGCCTCTTCGGCGGCGCGTGCCTGATCGAGCTTGCGGAACCGTTCCTGTTCCTCCAATGTCCGATGCTTGGCCACGCCCTTGTTGTGCTTGCCCTTTTCGCGGCCAGAGGCCGGACTTTGGCCTTCCACCTCGCGCGCCAGCGGATCGTCGGAGATCGACAATTCCATCTCGTGCAGCCGCTTGATCTCGTCGCGGATGCGGGCCGCCTTTTCGAAGTCGAGATTGGCGGCGGCGTCGCGCATCTGCTTGTCCAGCGCGTCGAGATGGGCCTTGAAATTGTTGCCCATCATGGCGCCGGCGCTGTCGGTGAACTGCGAGATGTCGGCGCGAACATGGTCCTTCTCGTAGACCGAGTCCAGAATATCGGAGATGCGCGACTTGACCGATTCCGGCGTGATGCCGTTGGCGGCGTTCCACTCCATCTGCTTCTCGCGGCGCCGGTTGGTCTCGGCCATCGCCCGCTCCATCGAACCGGTGACTTGGTCCGCGTAGAGGATGACCTTGCCGTCGACGTTGCGGGCGGCACGGCCGATGGTCTGGATCAGCGAGGTTTCCGAACGCAGGAAACCTTCCTTGTCAGCGTCGAGAATGGCGACGAAGCCGCATTCGGGAATATCGAGGCCTTCGCGCAAAAGGTTGATGCCGACCAGCACGTCGAAGGCGCCGAGGCGCAGGTCGCGCAGGATCTCGATGCGCTCCAGCGTGTCGATGTCGGAGTGCATGTAACGCACGCGCACGCCCTGCTCGTGCAGGTATTCGGTCAGGTCCTCCGCCATGCGCTTGGTCAGCACCGTCACCAGTGTGCGATATCCCGCCTTGGTGGTGTCGCGGATCTCACCGACGACGTCGTCGACCTGGCTCTTGGCCGGGCGCACCTCGACCGGCGGATCGATCAGGCCGGTCGGGCGGATAACCTGTTCGGCGAAGACGCCGCCGGCCTGTTCCATCTCCCAGCCGCCCGGTGTCGCCGAAACGGCAACCGAGAGCGGCCGCATTGCGTCCCATTCCTCGAAGCGCAGCGGTCGGTTGTCCATGCAGGAGGGCAGGCGGAAGCCATATTCGGCCAGCGTCGCCTTGCGCCTGAAGTCGCCGCGATACATGCCGCCGATCTGCGGCACGGTGACGTGGCTCTCGTCGATGAAGACCAGCGCATTGTCTGGAATGTACTCGAACAGCGTCGGCGGCGGATCGCCCGGCTGGCGGCCGGTGAGGTAGCGCGAATAGTTCTCGATGCCGGCGCAGGAGCCGGTGGCTTCCAGCATTTCGAGGTCGAAGCGGCAGCGCTGCTCCAGCCGCTGCGCCTCGAGCAGGCGGCCGGCGCGCTCGAGTTCCACCAGCCGGTGCTTGAGCTCTTCCTTGATCGACTTGATCGCCTGGTTGAGCGTCGGGCGCGGCGTCACATAGTGCGAGTTGGCGTAGATCTTGACGCTCTTCAACTCGCCGGTCTTCTGGCCGGTCAGCGGGTCGAACTCGGTGATCGCCTCGATCTCGTCGCCGAACATCGAGATGCGCCAGGCGCGGTCCTCAAGGTGGGCCGGGAAGATCTCGATCGTGTCGCCGCGCACGCGGAACGAGCCGCGCACGAAATTGATGTCCTGGCGCTTGTACTGCTGGGCAACGAGGTCGGCGAGCAGAGCGCGCTGGTCGAGCCGGTCGCCGATCTGCATCTGGAAGGTCATCGCCGTGTAGGTCTCGACCGAACCGATACCGTAGATGCAGGATACGGAGGCGACGATGATGACGTCGTCGCGCTCGAGCAGCGAACGCGTCGCCGAATGGCGCATGCGGTCGATCTGCTCGTTGATCGAGGATTCCTTCTCGATGAAGGTGTCGGTGCGCGGAACGTAGGCTTCCGGCTGGTAATAATCGTAATAGGAGACGAAATACTCCACCGCGTTGTCGGGGAAGAATTTCTTGAACTCGGAATAGAGCTGCGCGGCCAGCGTCTTGTTGGGCGCCAGGATCAGAGCGGGGCGCTGCGTCTCCTCGATCACCTTGGCCATGGTGAAGGTTTTTCCGGAGCCGGTGACGCCGAGCAGCACCTGGGTGCGGTCGTTGTTGTCGACGCCCTCGACCAGATCCTTGATGGCGGTCGGCTGGTCGCCGGCGGGCTCGAAATCCGACACCATCTTGATGGCGATGCCGCCTTCGGATTTTTCCGGCCGGGCAGGGCGGTGCGGCGTCCACAGCACGCCGTCCTTGTGTAGCGGATTGCCGGATTCGATTAGCGCCGAGAGCGCGGCCACCGTGGCGGTGACGCCACTGGACGACATCGTCTCGGCTTCTTCCAGCGAGATGTCGAGCCCGGCGACCGGATTGAGGCCGGCCGCCGTGCGTTCGCGGGCCGACGCGGCGCCGCCCATCGAGGTGCCGCGCGCGGTGCGGCCCGGCGCGGCGGAGCGCTCGGGTATTTTCTTCGGCGACTTGGCGCCGCCGCCTTTGCCCGCGGCGCGTCCTTCCCGTTCAGCCTCCTGCTCGATCTGCTCGGCCCAATCGGCGATCGAGCCGGTCAGCGGCGTGCCCGACAATTCGGCCTGCGGCATCTCGGCGAAGCCGCCCTTGTGCAGCGGTTCCGAGGCGTCGAGGAAATCGGTCAGCGGGCTGCGCCGCTTAGGCGCGGCGCGGTCCTCATTCGCCGTCGGCGGCGTTCTTTTATCGGGGGATTTGGCCATGTCCCGAATATGGGATTTCTCGGCCAAAATGGAAAGAGCGCGATGAGGACGGGCCGGCGGTCGCGTCAGGCTCCTGACAGAAGGCTGTCAGGAGGTGGCGGACGGTTTCGCCTTATCTCAAGCGCCGCTTCCGTTCGACGCGACCCGGGTCGCCGATCCGTTCAGGCGATCCACCACGACGAGGCGGGTGACCTTGCCCTTCTTGAAGGCGGCGAGGAAGCGGGAATAGTCCCTGAAGACGACGCAGCCATTGGATTCGGCGCGACCGCCCCGCAGCATGTAGGTATGCGCGAGCAGGCCGTTGCGGTTGTATTTGTTGCCGCCGCTCGTCGGGGTCAGGCGGATCGCCTCGACGCCGTGGAAGCGGGATTCGCGCAGCGACAGATTGTAGGTGTTGGGCGGCGTCGGGCCACGATCCTTGACGTGGACATAGCGCGGCTGGTCGACCATTGCGCCGAGGCCGGAATGCGCCTCGAGCCGCTGGCCGTCGGGCATGTAGACGGTCTTGGCGCTGATGTCGTAGACGGCGACCCCATGGCCGGCGCCGCTTCCGGCGCTCGGGCCGTTGAACAGGTTCCTGAACGCCTGGCCGAGGCCGCCCGAAGGCGTGTCCGGCTTGGCATAGGCCAGCACGTCGCCACCATCACGGGTCCGGCCTTGCCGGGCCGGCTGCCTGGCTTGCTGGACGGGCTTCGGCTGGGGCGCCGGCTTCTGCTCCAAGGTCCTGGGCTGTGCGGCCGGCTTGTCCTCTTCCACGATCCGGGGTTGCCGCGGCGCGTCATATTGCGGGCGGCGGGTCGGCAGCGGCACGTCGTCGGTGAGCGCATCCGGCAGCGAAGCGGCGTCGCCCGGCTGTTCCTGCTGGGTCTCGACAGGCGCCACCGCGACATCGGGCGAGGATTCGGTCATCGGCAGCGGCGAGGCGAAAGCTTCGTCCTCGACCGGCATCGACTCGACCAGGGCAAGCGCCAGCTGCGCGTTGTCGGGCGTTTCCGACTGGGCAAAGCCCATCGGCGCCGGCGCGGTCTGCACGACGGAACCCGTTTCGGCGCGGGCGAAGCGTTCCGCCGCCGGAGCCGGCATGTCGTTGGACAGGCTGGCCATGACCTGGACGGACGGCACCAGGGACGCCTCGGTGATCCGTGGAGTGGCGCTGGAAATCACTGGATGGGTGCTGGCCGCGGTCGCAGGCTTTCCCGCGCCGGCGAAGGCAGCGGCGAGCTTTGTCGGCGACAGCGACGCTTCCATCAGTTCGAAGCGCTGCTGCGATTTCGACTTCGCCGGCGTTGGCTTGGCCTGCGCCACCAGGCGCCCGGATTTCTCCGCCTTGGAGGTTATCGCGGCCAGCTTGAAGCAACTGGCACCGCACTGTACGGCATGGTCGTGCAGCGCCTGCGCGCCGCCATGCGTATTGGCTGTCATGAAGGGCGCCGAAGAGCTGAGGAAATGCTGCTTCAGCGGATCGGCGAGAGCGAGCGTGCCCGGCATGGACAGCGTCTGCGGCAGGCCGACCGACGTGACCGAAAGCGAGGCACCGACAGAGCTAAGGCCGGCCATGGTGCCGATCAGCCATAGGCCGACGGCGGCGCTGACGCCCGGCACCGCAATCCAGCGGACAACCCGTTCAGGGGTGAAGGATGAGGCACGTGGCGCTTCGAAGGCGGTCTCGCCGCTGCAACGCCTGTCCCCGACAATTTTACGACTCAACAACGCCATGCAACCAATCTTGCTCCAATCGGCTCCCACGTCCGCGGCTGTGATAGCCGCGACGACCATTCTGTGAGTGATCCCAGGTGGTCCCCGACGCGTTTGCCGCGCCTGTCGTTAGTTGCCGATTGCTTCAAAATATGGACAAAGTTGGTTAACCAATCCCTCTCAAAACCAATCGAGAGACGTGGACTTTGTGCCGAAAAAGGCTCGTCCACGACCATGCACGCGGTATTGCAGCCCTTCCAAGGCTTTTTTGCTGCCTGTTTTTATCTGCCGAGTCAAGCAGAACAGTCTTTGCCAACCTCCGCAAAAAGGCGATTCGGCGCTTCCGGGACAGTGAGGCACGCCAAATGCCTGTCGGCCGAGCGCCCGCAAACATCACGGGTGCCAACAGATTTTGTTGCCGTGCTGCCACAAGTCTTCGGCCCAAAAGGGTCGGCTCTCGGGGCTCATAGCAGCGGTCGTGGTGGGCTCCTACGGCTCCAACGCCGCTGTCCAAGGGTTCCCTACTTTCGGATACGTCGGGGTTCGGCCGACGCGCAGCGTCCGCGCCGCTCAGTTGAACCACAGTGCGAACGTCAAAAACCCGCCACCTCTAAACTCGCGCTGGATCTGGTCGAAATCCTCGCTGGTCAGGATCTTGCCGCTCTCCAGATAAGGCGCGATGCCGGGACCGGTGATCGAGAGTACGAGGTCGAAGGGTTTAGGCTCGTCGAAGAAGCGCTTCATGTTGATCCCTTTGCCGGTGATGCGGAAGTGCGGCAGCAGCGCGCGGCCTTCGAGCAGGTCCTCGGCCATCGTCAGGGTCGCGAGCCAGGCCTGCACCTGCTCCTCGCCGACTTCGAGGCCGGTGAGCGGGTTCTCGCCCTTTTGCTGCGGGCCGGGCAGCCATTCGCGGTCATTGTCGGTCTCGGCGCGGATCGCCTTCCAGTCCTCGCGCGACAGCCGGATCATTTCGAGCAGCTCCTGGCGCGCCGCCTTGCGGCGTTCCGGTTCGACAACCGGCCAGTTGACGAGATGCACCATCGAGATGAAGTCGGCGATGCGCCATTCCGAGGAGAAGATGCTCGAGCCCATCTCGCTTGGCGGCGGCACGAGGATGTCCTGCAACGGCAGCTTGGCGCGCGGAAACAGCATGTGGAACGAGCCGTCGAACGTGCCCTTGAAATCATGCGCCAGCCAGAAATCGGCCTGCGCCATCAGGAATTCGGCATAGCCTTGCAGCCAATAGCCGTCGGCGCGGTCGAAGCGGAAGGTGAGCGCGGGGGCTGTATCGCCCTGGGAGATGCCGCCGCGCGACAGCGCCGCCATGATCGCCGCCATGCTTTCATCCGGAGCGATGGTGCCGTCCTCGTTGAGGTCGATGCCGACATGGGTGAAGTCGATGACCATGCCGATATCGGCATCGGCCGGCACCGAACCAAGCGTGGTGGCGGACTTTGCCAGCCGGTCACGGAAGGCGACCAGTATGGCGCGGAACTCTTCGTAGGTCAGCGGCTCGGGATTGGGGTTCGCCGGTACCGGCAGCCGCATCAGCGGCAGCATGAAGGATTGCGGGCTCTCGAACCCATGGCGATGCAGGCCGCTGGCCAGCAGTTCCAGCGCGGTGAAGAACTCGCCGGCGCCGGCGGCATAGGCTGACGCTGGATCTTTCGGCGCGGCCGCTTCCAGGGTCGACAGCGCGCCGTCGCGCGCGGCCACGGTCCTTGCCTCGAACAAAGCGGTTGCTGCTTCGGGCATGGCCGCCGATGCGGACGACAGCGGCACGAGCACAATGAAGGCCGATGCCAGCAGGCTTGCTATTCGTGTCATCTTTTCCCTCCCATTTGTCGCCGGCGACCATACACAGATTTACGACGCCGCGCCTGTGATGCCGGCACGCCGTTCACATCGTTGCATGATTGTCACCGGGGCACGCTTCAACCGGTCCGGCGGACGGTCTACAGAAGGCCAACGATGAGGCGTGCCGTGTCGAACTATCCGCTCTCCTACAAACTGTCCTGGCTGCCGCGTTTCCTGAAACCGTCGCTCGGCGGTGACGCCACCGGATTTGCGCCGGCGGCCGGGACGCTGATGGACCCGCTACCGAGACAGACGGTGCGGCTGGCCTTCATCGGCGACATCTCGGCGGTAGCCAACCGGAGCGCGCCGGACTGCGATCCGGCGATCAAGGCGCTGCTGGGCACGGCCGACCTGGTGATCGGCAATTGCGAAAGCCCTGTCGTCGACAGGCCGAGCGCCGTGCTGGGGACAAAGCTCGGTACGCATCATGCGATGAGCGAACGCTTTCTGGCCGAGGCACTCGCGGCGGTTGGCATCAGGCGCGAAAAACTGGTCCTGTCGCTGGCCAACAATCATGTGTTCGACCAGGGCGTCGCCGGTTTCGACGCGACGGTCGCGGCGTTGAAGCGGCTCGGTATCGGCACCATCGGCCTCGCCGCCAAGGGTCCGGTCGAACGCTTCGCTGCCGGGCCGCTCGCTCTCGGCTTCGCCGCTTTCACGCTCTGGCGCAACGCCGATGAGAGACTGTTTGCCGACCGCGTCTCGATGGAAGGCGATCCGGCGCGCTGGCCGCGCGAGGCGAGTGCTGGGGTCGATCTCCTCTGTGCCGTGCCGCACTGGGATTGGGAATTCCGGCATTTTCCGCGCGCCGCAACACGGGCACTGGCGCGGCGGCTGGCCGGGCAGGGCGTCGGTCTGATCGCCGGCCATCACGCCCATGTCGTGCAGCCGGTGGAGCGGATCGGCGGGACGGTGATTGCCTATGGGCTCGGCGATTTCCTCGGCACCGCTTTTGCCCGCCAGCCATGGCCGGGGCGGATTGGCGGGATTTTCATGGTGGACGTCAGCGCCGATGCGGAGACGCGCGGCGCTGTCGCGTCCTACTGGTTTCATCCCTTTGTGCGCTTGCGTGCGGGAGACCACGAACGGCTGCTGCCGGTCGAGGCATTGGACGAGTCCATGCGGCAAAAAATCGAGGGCCGGCTGGACGCGATCTTTCCTGCTTCCCTTGTGGACGCGTCGCCCTGACCGCGTGACAGGTCCACGACAGGGCAGGGGTAAGCGCTGGCGACTTTCCCGCGAAAATGGCTATCATGCGGCAACACTGGCGGCGGGGATTGGCGATGGAGACAGCGGATTTCATGCCGGGCGCGGCTGCTATCGCAGCCATTAAGAAAGACATCGAGGTCTACGAAGCGAAAAGGGCCTCGGTGGCACGCGCGGCCAAGTGGCGCGCACCGTTGTTCGTTGGCCTGGTGGTCGTCTTCGTGGCGCTCATTGCGTGGCTGTTCAACACGGTCGCCGATCCCAACGAGCAATGGTTCTCAACGCCGCACGTATTTCTGTACGTGGTCGGCTTCGTGGTGGCGGTCGTGCTTTATTTCCGGGCGATCAGGCCGACGGCGAGGCTGCAGCAATCGTTTCGCCAGACGCTGATGCCGATCATCTTCGGCTTCATTGGGGATATGCGCTACCAGCATGACGTGACGCCGCATTCCTTTGACCGATTGCCGCGCGAGACCGTCGGCGGTTTCACCATGAGCCGCTTCGACGATATCATCTCCGGACGATATGACGGATTTGCGTTCGAACTGTACGAAGCCGACCTATGGGACGGGGGCGCCACCAAGAACAAGGCGACCACATTCAAGGGCGTCGTCGTCGCCTTCGAAACCATCGAGCCGTTTCCAGGAATACTGGTCGCGGCGCGACGTGCCAGCGGTGTGATCGGCTTTTTCCGAGGCATGTTCGCGCCCAGGATGCAGGAACTGCCGTCCGGCGTGCCGGAGCTCGACGCCGCCTACGAGTTCCGCACCAACAATGTCGAGGCGGCGCGGCCGCTGGTGACCGGCCGGCTGGCGCAAGCGCTGAAATGGCTCGGCGAAACCTGGCCGGACGAGCCCGCGCGTGTCGCGCTCAACGGCAGCGACGGTTTTCTGCTCCTGCCGCAGCCGAAGAATTTTTTCGAGCTACCTGATATTTCGGTGCCGCTCGACTACGCCAGCCATGTCGCACCGATGATTTCGGACCTGGGTGCCATGCTGGCGACCGCGGCACTGGTGCGCAAGATCGGCGCAAGCTAGTCCGGTTGGGCAAACGATCAACAATCGTAACCGGATTTGTCGCGCAGGTAGTCCGCTTCTTCCTTCGACATCCTCTTGAACATCACACACACGGTGAAGCTCCCTACTTGCCGCCCGTCGTGTCTATATCCCCAGTCCGAAATATCGTCCCTGGTGAATTCTATCTCCTGGCCGAGGACGACATTGCGCACAGCTGCCGGTTCGTTTGCCAATATGCCGACGAACCCCGTTTCGGTACGCTGGAACGGGATGACCCAGAAGTGCTCGCTGATATCCCCATCGCGCACCTCGACCTTCAATTTGAACCTGTCCGTCCCAGAGGGCGGCGTTCCGGCCAGGGCCAGGAACTCATCCAGGCTGGCAAGAGCCTTTGCAGTCGCCGTCGCCATCTCGGGGTCGTCCGTAGCAAACATAAGCGCTTTGTCATCGTTCGGAAACGCGGCTTGCGCGCCGGCCGATCCCGGAGCACACGCCAACATCATCAAGGACATCATGGACCGGACTGCAAGCTTCATGGAAAGGCCCCCTCATGGTAACGGCGCACCATCCGGCATCCGTTCCAGATTTGCAACCGGAGCGCGAGTTTTCTCCATTTCAATTGGCGATCTGAACTGATCCATGACACAAAATGTGTATCGACAACCGCTCGGCGGTCTGTTTCGTGATGCTGCTCGAGACGGATTGCGGCGGCCTCGCCGTGATCGCAACCGCTCGCCACAATCCCTCTAAACGACTCTTTTCGCGAACGGAAATGCGCTCGCCGGGGGAACCGAAGCGGCCCGGAATGATGTCGGCCGCAGACAATATGTCGGAATTAAGCTTATGATATCCTTTGCGAAAATTCACCCAACGTGATTTGCCGATGATAGCTGTTTCGTTCCAGTTTCGGGCCGTTCGGTGCTGCCCTCTCCCAAGCGGTACCGGAAAACCGAAACAGCACGGAGTGATATCCATGAAGAAGACCCTCGCAACCACCGCCGCTTTGCTCGCCTTCCTCGGCACGGCCTATGCCGCGACCGTTCAGGGCACCATCCAGGCGGTCGATCCGACAACCAAGTCGGTCACCCTCGACGACGGCAAGATCTACCAGTTGTCGCCCGATGCGTCGGTCGGGAAACTGAAGGTCGGCGCCAAGGTGGCGGTGACCGTCGACGACAAGACCGGCATGGTGACGTCGATCAAGAAGGCCTCATAGAGACTGCCGACCGGACTTTGAGACCCTGATCCAATCTGGCCGGTTCCTTGGGAACCGGCCATTTTCATTGGGTTGGACACTCACCGCCGGGCGACGACGGTGGCGGAACGCCGTTGCGGCAGCGCCGCTATGGTTTTTGCCAAAAGGCCGCGCTATTCCTTGGCTGCGGGGGGATCCGATGGCCGAGGAACAAAAGGGATTGCGCCTGTCGCGGCGGCTGCTGCTGGGGGCGGCTGTTTTTGGCGGCGCCGTGCTGTGGGGCGGCACCACCGTGGCGCGGCTGGCGCGAGGCCCGTCAGGGCCGAAGAACAGCGGACGCATCGCCGATGTAGACGGCATCGCACTGCCGCTGAAGTCGATCGGGAGCCCGCCCGCCTTCGATCCGTCGCTGCCCTGGCTGGCCAAGGGCGGCGACATCAACGATGCCAGCGGTCTGTCGAGGACGCCGATCTATGGCGTCGTCGAGGTCAGCGAGGAAGAGCATATCGCCAAGGCGCTCGCCTTCGCGCGCGCCAACGGGCTGAAAGTGTCGCTGGCGGCCATCCGCCATTCGATGGGCGGGCATGCTTTCGACGACAATGCGCTGGTCCTGGATATGAGAAAGTTCAACAAGGTTACGGTGGACGCCGCGGCCAAGACCATGACCTTGCAGCCGGGCGCGTGCTGGCACGACATCCAGACCATGCTGCATCCGCGCTTCGCGGTGAAGGCGATGCAGTCGACCGATATCTTTTCAGTCGGCGGCTCGCTGTCGGTGAACGCGCATGGCATGGACCATCAGGCGGGCTCGGTAGCCGGCTCCATCCGCTCGATGCGGGTGATGCTGGCGGACGGGTCGGTGACCATCTGCTCGCCAACCGAAAACATCGAGCTGTTCCGACATGTCGTCGGCGGCTACGGTCTGTTCGGCGTGGTGCTGGAGGCGACGCTCGATATCGTCGACAATGCCGTCTACCGCACCTTGCGCGAGATTATCAGATCCGACGATTTCCCGAAATTCTTCGCCGAGGTGCTGGAGCCGAACAAGGACATTGGCCTGTTCTACGGGCACCTGTCGACGGCGCCGGGCAATTTCCTCGAGGACATGATCGTCTACCGCTACGATAGAGTGGCGGAGCAGCCGCCGGCCGACCAGCCGGCGCTCGGCGAACCCGATGGCGTCGGCCTGAAGCGGGTGATCATGAACATGGCCAAATGGGGCAGCGCGTTCCAGGAACTGAAATGGTTCACCGAAAAGACGCTGGAGCCGAAATTCGAGAGTTGTACGGTGCCGCGTAGCTCGGCGCTTGCCCAGGGCGAGGCCTGTCTCGTCACCCGCAACAACCCGATGCACGATTCGGTGCCGTATCTGTTCAACGACCTCATGAACGAGACCGACATACTGCACGAATATTTTATTCCACGCGCGAGCTATAATCCATTCATCGCGGAAGCGCGCGAAATCCTCCGCAACCAGGATCTGCCGGTGCTCAACGCCTCGGTGCGCATCGTCCACAAGGAGGACGTGGCGCTGACCTACGCGCCGGAGCCGGCCTATTCGCTGGTGCTCTATATAAACCAGCCGGCCGATGCCGATGGCAACGCCAGGATGCGGGCGCTGACGCGGGCGCTGATCGACGTGACGATCAAGCATGGCGGGCGCTTCTTCCTGCCCTACCAGCTGCACTATACGGCCAAGGAATTGCTGGCGTCCTATCCCGAACTTCCGGCCTTCCTGACGGCAAAGCGGTACTATGACCCGACGGAATTGTTTTCCTCGACCTTCTACCGTGCCATCAAGGCGCTGAGCGAGACGGTGTAGACGGGCGGCACGCGGGCCGGCCTACAGGCCCGTCGGCATCAGCCCCGCCAGCCAGTTCACGGAGCGCTTTGCCGCGTCGGCGGTTGCCGAGGCGGCGCGGCCGAGATCGGTCTTGACCACGGCGTAGCCATTCTTCGTGCGATAGAGCACGCTGGTTCCGCCGTCGACCACCTGTTCATAGGCGACGGGCCGGGCAGCGGCCGCGTCCAGGGTCGTCGTGGGCGAACCGACCGGGACGCTCGGCCGATGGCTGAGTTCCGGCGGCAGCGGGCTTTCCGTCCTGACGGTCCGGCTGGCGGGCTTCAGTTCCGGGCCCGACGCGATCGCGGCCAGGTGCGAGGAGGACGCCGAGCCCTTCGCGCGGCAGATGCCGGACACCAGCGGATAATTGAAATTGCGCTCGTGCAGGATCTGGCTCTTCATCGCCGCTTCGCAATCGGCGATGGTCGACCACTTGGCCGGCGTCTCGCCGATATATTCGCACAGCTTGGCGTCGCAGTCGCAGCCGACAATGGTCATGGCGACAAGGGCGGTCTTGATCACAGTCTCGTCCCTTCGAGATGCCCCCCGGCAGCCCAGTCAGGCATGTCGCGCCTTCAGGCGACATGCGATCTTCCATTGCGCGCGAACAAGGCGGGATTTTGCCGCGATTGTGGAATGAGCATGACGGCTCGCCGATCCTGACCAGGCGTGGCTGAAAAGCCTCAGTAGTCGTAGACGTGTTCGAGCCTGGCGCCGGCCTTGATCAGCGACGGCAGCACCAGATGCAGCTTGCGCACGGCCACGACCATGCCGGTGCGGCGCGTCGAGGGGTCCGCCGGCAGCGGATAGCTGAAAAGGATGCGCATGCCTTCGGGAATGGCGATCGAATCGGTCGACAGCACCGTTACCATGATCTCGTCATTGCCGCCGATCTCGACAAAGGAGACTCCCTTGTCGATCAGCCGCGGGATCATGTCGGTGAACACCTGGTAGCGCCTGGTGACGAAGACGGTGCCGTCCGCGCCGTAATCGCGTTCCAGCAAGGTGTCGGGCTCGTTGCGGGTGGCTTCGCCGACCGGCCCCCTGGCCCAGACATGGACATCGAGGAAGGCCGGGTCGGAGGTCGCGGCAAGCGCCTTGGTGATCAGGTCGGCATAGCCTTGCTTGATGGTGTCGGCGAGACCGAAGGCAAGCTTGCGTTCGCTGGTGCGGACGGAACTGTCACCAGGCGCCGGCTGCACCGCGAACAGCCCGGCGCGCTTCTCGGCATAAGGGAACTGGTACCACGGCACCTGATCGAGGAAAGAGGCATACTCCGCGGCCATCTTGGCCTGGTAGATGTCGGCCGCCGTGCGCTTGGCTGACGTCGCCTCGGTGATGCGACCGACCGTGTTCTCATAGGCCCATTGCAGGATATGCTCGATCGAATGGCTGGTGCCGATGATGACCAGCATCTGGTGGTTGGCGTAGTTGAACCTGTAGGGAGAACTGGCGCGGATCACCGTGGCATAGTCTTGCCAGAAGCGGCCGACATAGGACCAATAGGGAAAGCCGCTCGGCTGGTCCTTGCCGACGAAACCGGCATATTCGCGCGCGGCGTAGACGATCGCCCATTCCGGGTAGGTGAGGAAGGTCGACTCCTCCGGCCGCTGGTAACCGGGGATTTCGGCGCGCACCTTGTCGGCCAGCGCCTTGGGCGGCGCGCCGTCGGCAATGCCGGGCAGCGGCGTCCTGTCGAGCGCCGGCGTCGTCAGGAAGCCATAGGCCAGCCCGGCGATCGGGATCAGGATGACGATGACGATCAGCCAGAGGATCGCCTTGACGATGCGCTTTATCAAGCGGAACAGGAACATGGCCCGTCAGGCCGTGGCGAAGTGGTCGTAGATGCGCTTCGACAGCCAGAAGCCGATATAGACGGCGATGCCGCCAATGACGATGTGCGGCAGGTTGGCGAAGAAGCGGGCAGGGAATTCGATGTCGTTGAGGGAGCGGAAGCCGTTGATGAAGATACCGGCATCGAGGCAGCCTGAGCCGGTGATCAGCCCGAGCACGCCGTCGAACAGGTAGACCGAGCCGAACAGCTTGAAATAGAACACCGCCTGGCGATGCGAGATGAAGGCGGCGGCCAACGCCCAGACGCCGGAGAAGGCGTGCAGCAGGTCGTCGTACCATTGCAATGAGAACAGGCCGAACAGATTGCCGTCTGCATCGTTGAAGGCCGGAATGTAGCCGATGGCCACGACGCCGAAGAACAAGAACGCGTAGGCGACTGCAAGCTTCTGGATCAGCGTCATGAAGTATCCCCCTTCTACGAGCCCATTTGTAAACGCTACTCTGCCAGCCGCCTGACGCGGTTTTCTGCGCTTCCGCGTTCTACTGCACCGCAGCAGAACTGTGCTCACGGACCCAAAGGTCCGCTTTGCTTCGGTTCTCGAAAACCACGCCATCCGACTCGGCAGAGCGCGTTTTCAAACGGGCTCTGACGACGTCGAACGTTAGCTGATTTTGCCGCCGGTTGCAGCCCCAACCGGAAACACCGTAAAAATTGCGTGGGAGAGCCAAAAGACAGTCGGCGCCGGGATTTCTCCCAGCGCCTCCCTGTCAGATCAGGACACGGTCGCGGCAGCAACTTCCGTAAAGTCGTCGCGCCATGCCGGCCTTGATTTTGACGGTCCTGCCAGAAGCCACCCGAGAGCAGCATCCGTTCCAGACCACGCCGGTCTTGGCCCTCGCGGGCCTTTGCCCTGCGTGCCATCGAAGGTTTTTGCCGTCCTTCATGGCAGCATCGGTCCGCCGTCGGCGTTGGCACGCTTTCCGCGGCCCCGTAGGTCTCGGCTTCCGTCCCTTGAACAAGCAAGCCTGCTCTCGTTCCGGGCCGTACGGGCCTCAGGAAATCCGCCTTTCACTTCGCCTTTCGGCTTGATGATCGGTAGCCGCCTGAGATGGGTTCAACTTACGCCGGGTAAGGGGTTTGGGGAATGGCCGCGCCCCTGTGGATAGCGGGATTATCGGGGACCAATGCCAGAAGCCAGGGAAGTTCAAGCGCGAAGGCCTTAGACAGCCTGCCCCGCGCTTTTTGGCGTCCATGGCCGAACGCGCCCTTGCTCCGCCGGCCGGTACGAGTTTGAATGCCGGCAAAGGATCGGGCATCCAGGTCCGGCGCCGGGGAGGGCGAAACTTGAAGGTCGGGGTGGTGCTCAATCCGATTGCCGGCGGCGGCCGGCTGAAACGGCATTGGCCTGACGTCGCCGCCGCGCTGAAAAAGCACTTCGGCGATTTCGAACTGCGCGAGACGCAGGCCGAAGGCGACGCCGAGCGGCTGGCGCTCGATCTCGCGGCAAACGGCTTCGACCTGGTGATCGCGGCCGGCGGCGACGGCACGGCGAGCGAGGTGGCCGACGGCTTGCTGCAGGCCCGCGAGGAGGGCGGCAGGACGACCGAGCTTGGCCTGCTGCCGTGCGGCACCGGCATCGACTTCGCGCGCGGGCTCGGCCTGCCGAAGGAGATCGGCGCGACGCTGGAACGGATTGCCGGGGCGAAGGCCAGGGCGGTCGATGCCGGCCGCATCTGCTATATCGACGACCATGGCGCGCTGGCCAGCCGCCACTTCATCAACATCGCCAGCCTTGGCCTGTCGGGCGCCACTGATCGCGCCGTCAATGCCGACAAGCGCAAGGGCAGGATGTCGGCCAAGGCGCTGTTCCTGTGGCGCACCGTGGTCGAGTTCATCCGCTACCGCTTCCAGGACGTGCGGATCACAGTCGACGACGGCACGCCGGTCGAGGCGCGCATGGCGCTGGTGGCGGTGGCCAATGGCAAATTCTTCGGCGGCGGCATGATGATCGCGCCCGATGCCGAACTGACCGATGGACGGTTCGACATCGTCATCCTGCGCGCGGCGGGCAAGCTGAAGCTGATCTGGGACATCCGCCTGCTCTATGGTGGGCGGCACCGCAATCATCCAGCGATCGCCATCCTGCGCGGCAGGAAAGTGGTTGTCGAACCGCTCGGCGACGTCGAGAAGAATGGCGCGCTGGTCGACATAGACGGCGAGTCACCGGGGCGCATACCCGCCACCTTCGAGATCCTGCCTGGTGCGTTGCTGGTGAGATATTGAATCAAGGCACAGCCCGGCGGTGGAGCGTCTCAACGTCGTCATCCCAGGGCGAAGCAGGAGCGAAGCTCCGTCGCGGAGACCCTGGGATCCATGCCGTGATATTGGCCGAAGAGTGCGGCGGAGCCGAAATCAGCACCGTTGCAGCGCCTTGATGTTACGGGATGGATCCTCGGGTCAAGCCCGAGGATGACGAAAGGAAGGGGTGTCTCCCGCCAATTGCCGAGCCATGCAGTCCGATCGAAACTCTCGCCCGAGAAACCGGTCGAGATGTTGCAGCTCTGATTCAAATTGTTGCCGCTATGATTCTAAATGCTCGCCCAACATCTTGATTTTATTTGCTAGTTCATATTTCCAGCCTGGCCGGAAAGCCCGGCGCGCGCAGGTCGGTGCCGACGGTGTCCTCAAGCAGTTTGACGATCTGGGTCGACCAGGCGTCGCCGCCATAAGCCGCCTTGCCTTGCTCGAAGATCGCGTTGACGCGCAACGCCAGATCGAGCGGCACGCCGGATTGTTCGGCCATGGTCAGCGCAAAGCCAAGGTCCTTCAGCGCAAGGTCCATGGTGAAGCCGATATCGTAGGAGCCGTTCAGCACCAACTGGCTTTCGGTCTCGTGGACGAAGCTGTTGCCTGAAGACGCGACGATGGCGTGGTAGGATTGCGCGAGGTCGAGCCCGCCTTGCTTGGCCAGCATCAGCGCCTCGCCGGCGGCGACCAGATGGATGAAGGCCAGCATGTTGGTGATAACCTTGATCACCGCCGCCGAGCCGATCGGGCCCATCAGGAACGACTTGGCGCACATCGCTTCGATGGCCGGGCGGTGACGCTCGTAGAGGGGGGCGTCGCCGCCGACCAGCGCGGTGATCTTGCCGACCGCCGCCAGATGCACACCGCCGGTGACCGGGCATTCCAGCGTCTCGATCCCCTTGGCCGAGGCGAGGGCGGCCAGCCGCAAAATCTCGTCGCGGCCGTTGGTCGACATCTCGATCCAGGTGCCGCCCCTGGGCAGCCCTTCCAGCAATCCGCCCGGGCCGCCCAGCACCGCCTCGCTGACTTTTGGCGAAGGCAGGCACGTGATGGCATTGCCGGCCCGCGCCGCGGCTTCGGCCGGGCTATTGGCGGCCGTCGCGCCGAGCGCGACAAGGCGCTCGACGGCGGCGGGGTCGCGGTCGACGACGGTGACGTCAAAGCCGTTGCGGATCAGGCTGGCGGCAAGATTGCCGCCGAGATGGCCAAGGCCGATGAAGGTGTAGCTTTCGCTCACGGCATCAGCGGCGTCTGCATCATCTGCAGATGCAGGTCCTTGCCGGTGTAGGGATGGGCGTCGCAGACCGCCTCGTTCAGCTCGACGCCGAGGCCCGGCTCCTTCGACGGGATGACATTGCCGTCCTGCCATTCGATCTTCTTCTTCAACAGCGTGGCGTGGAAACCGTCCCACTGCTTCAGCGATTCCAGGATCAGGAAGTTGGGCAGCGTCACCGCGAGCTGGATGTTGGCGGCACCGACGATCGGCCCGCAATAGCAGTGCGGCGCGACCTGGATGTGATAGGCCTCGGCCATGGCCGCGATCTTCTTGGTTTCCAGAATGCCGCCGGAGCGGCCGAGGTCCGGCTGCAGGATGGTGGCGGCGCGGTTCTCGATGACACGGGCGAATTCGGATTTGGTCGTCAGCCGCTCGCCGGTGGCGATCGGGATCGAAGTCGCGCGGGCGACCTGCGCCATCACTTCGGGCATGTCGGGCGGCACCGGCTCCTCGAACCACAGCGGATCATAAGGCTCGATGGCGCGCGCCATGCGCAGCGCGCCCGATGCCGTGAACTGGCCGTGCGTGCCGAACAGGATATCGGCGCGGGTGCCGACCGCCTCGCGGATCGCCTTGATCATGCGGGTCGAGACATCGATGTCGACGAGGCGCGGCTGATGGCCGTCGAAGGCGGTGTAGGGGCCGGCCGGGTCGAGCTTGACGGCATTGAACCCCTGCTCGACATATTCGAGCGCGCAAGCCGCCGCCATCTCCGGGTCGTTGTAGACATTCCTGCCATCCGGCGCGTCCTCGGAATGGACGCTGCCGGTGTGCGGATAGAGATAGGTGTAGGAGCGCAGCGTCTCGTGAACTTGGCCGCCAAGGAGCTTGTAGACCGGCTTGTTGGCTTCCTTGCCGACGATGTCCCAACAAGCCATTTCGAGTGCGGAAAAACAGCCCATGCCGGTCACGTCGGGGCGCTGGGTAAAGCCGGAGGAATAGGCGCGGCGGAAGAAGTTCTCGATGTCGTGCGGATCGTGGCCGATCAGATAGCGCTCGGCCATGTCCTCGACGAGCTTGGCCGTGACATGGGCGGAGAAGGTGGCGTTGTAGGCCTCGCCATAGCCGACCACGCCGCCATCGGTGGTGAGCTTGACGAAGATGAAATACTTGCCGCCGATGCCGGGTGGCGGGTTGCCGACAACCCAGGTCTTTACGTCGGTGATCTTCATGTGTGGTCCTCCAGAACCAGTTCGGCGCCCTTCCACCCGGTCATGACAGAGGCGGCGTTGGTGTTGCCGGTGATGTTGTCGGGAAAGATCGAGGCGTCGATGATGCGCAAGCCTTCGAGCCCGTGCACCGTGAGGCGCGGATCGACGACGGAGCGCGAGGGATCGGGTCCCATGCGGCAGGTCGAGACCGGGTGATAGACGGTGCCGGAGCGTTTCCTGAAATCGGTGATCAAGTCGGCGTCGGACCGGATCGACGGACCGGGCAGCACCTCTTCGGCGATGATCTCGGCCATGGCGGGCATCGAGGCGATCTTGCGCACGAATTTCACCGCCGACAGCATTTCCTCGACATCCGCATTGGTCGAATAGGCGTTGGCGACGATCTTGGGATAGTCGAGCGGATTGCTGGAGCGGATCATGATCTCGCCGCGGCTCGATGGCCGGCAGTTGGACAGGCCGATGGAGAAGCCCGGCCACGGATCCGGCGTCAGGATCGGCCGCTCGCCGTTCTTCGGGATGAGGGTCGAGAAGGCCTGGAAATAGAGCTGCATGTTGGGGCGGGAGAAGGCCGGATCGGTGCGGAAGAAGCCGCCGCCATGATTCATCGACAGTGACAGCGGCCCGGAGCGGGTCAGGATGTACTGCATGCCGACCAAAAGCTTGCCCCACCAGGGACGCAGGATCTGGTTGAGCGTCGGCAGCTTGCCCTTGAAGGTGTAGTTGATGCCGACATGGTCCTGCAGATTGGCGCCGACATTCTCGTTGGCATGCACGACCGGGATGCCCAAGCCTTCAAGCAGCGCCGCCGGACCCACCCCGGAGAGCTGCATGAGCTGCGGCGAGTTGATCGAACCCGCGGACAGGATGATTTCGCGGCCGGCGCGGGCCGTCCTGGTCTGACCGTTCTGCAAATACTCGACGCCGACGGCGCGCTTGCCTTCGAACAGGACGCGACTTGCCAGCGCCTTGGTCTCCACGCGCACATTGGCGCGCTTCATCGCCGGGCGCAGGAAGGCACGGGCGGCCGACATGCGGCGGCCGTTCTTGGTCGAGATCTGGTAGATGCCGACGCCTTCCTGGGCAGCACCATTGAAATCGGGGTTGAGCTGCAGACCGGCCTGCTGGCCTGCGGTGAGATAGCGCTTCGTCAGCGGGTGGACGGCATCGGTGGTGTCGCTGATGTGCAGGGGACCGCCGCTGCCGCGCCATGCGTCGGCGCCGGCTTCATTGTCCTCGAGTGCCTTGAAGGCCGGCAACAGATCGTCATAGCCCCAGCCGGGATTGCCGGCGGCGCGCCAGTCATCGAAGTCTTCGCGCGCGCCTCTGATCCAGACCATGGCGTTGATCGAGCTCGACCCGCCAAGCAGCTTGCCGCGCGGCCAGTGGTCGACATTGCCGCCGAGGCCGGGATCCGGCTCGGTCTTGTAGTTCCAGTTCACCGTGGGATCGAAGAAGGTCTTGCCGTAGCCGAGCGGCATCTGCACGTAGAAGCGCCGGTCGCTGCCGCCGGCTTCCAGCACCAGCACCGAGAAGCGGCCCGAAGCCGACAGTTTGTCGGCCAGAACCGAGCCGGCCGAGCCGGAGCCGACGATGATGAAGTCATAGGTCTGCATGATGAAAATGGCGGCTCCGGAAATCTGGCGCAGCCTAGACGCCATGGGTTCGCCGCGTCGCCGCGCCTTCCGGCATCGGTTGTGAAAAAAGCGACTGTATACCGGCCGGCTTTCGGGGAATGCCGACAATCGCGCTTGATATGCATGGGGTCGACGGACTATGCGGATAGCATCATTTCGGCATGATTTTTTCCGAAACTTTTCGGAATCATGCCCCTGGCCACTCCGCGCAAAGGCAGGAGAACCCATGCGTGTCCTGTCGGATGCTTTCATTCCCGAACTGCCGGGCTATTACAAAGGCAAGGTCCGCGAGAATTACGACCTGGCCGACGGCAGGCGTATCATCATCGCCACCGACCGTCTCAGCGCCTTCGACATCATCCTGACCTCGATCCCGTTCAAGGGAGAGATCCTCACCCGGACGGCGCGGTACTGGTTCGAGGAAACCGCCGACATCTGCCCGAACCATGTGCTGGAATATCCCGACCCCAACGTCGTCGTCGGCACAAGGCTCGACATACTGCCGGTCGAGATCGTCGTGCGCGGCTATCTGGCGGGGACCACCAGCACCTCGATCCTGACCCGCTACCGACGCGGCGAACGGGACATGTATGGAATGCGCCTGCCAGACGGCCTGCGCGACAATGAGAGGCTGGCCGAGCCGGTCATCACGCCGACCAGCAAGGCGGCCGACGGCGGCCATGACGAGCCGCTGTCCAGGGCCGAGATCCTGGAGCAGGGCCTGCTCACGCAGGAGCAGTGGGACACGGTTTCGGATTATGCCTTGAAGCTGTTCGCCCGCGGCCAGGCGCGCGCAGCCGAACGCGGCCTGATCCTGGCCGACACGAAATACGAATTCGGGACAGACAAGGACGGGACGATCATTCTCGCCGACGAAATCCACACGCCCGACAGCAGCCGGTACTGGATCGCGGCGAGCTACCAACAGGCGCTGGCTGATGGCACGCGGCCGGAGAGCTTCGACAAGGATTTCATCCGCTCATGGGTGACGGCGCGCTGCGATCCCTACAAGGACCCGATCCCGAGGATTCCGGACGAGATCGTCGAACAGGCCTCTGGGGTGTATGCCCAGGCTTACGAGGCGATCACCGGCAAGGCATTCGTTCCCGACATTTCCGGGGATACGGTTCTCGACCGCATCCGCGCCAACCTTGCACGTTATTTCTGAGAGGCGCGATCTCCAGGAACTGCGTTCCTCGGCGATTGGGAGAAACCTTCTGACACCGAAGCCGCTGAAAATCAGGCACAATCGGGCGTATGCCAATTCCACGCCGAGCCGTCGACCCCCACTCCGTCGCCGCTTGCGGCGCCACCTCTCCCCCGATCGACGGGGTAGAGGAAGGGGCGCTAGCCTTGTCCGGCCTGGCTCCTTCCTCTCCCTCCGGAGGGGGGAGAGGTGGCGCTGCGAAGCAGCGACGGAGTGGGGGAAGCCCGTTCCAGAACCCGAAGCCGCTGAAAATCGGCCACAACCGGGCGAATGCCGGGTTAGCCTATGGCCTTGGGGCGAGGAAACAGCAGCGGCGGCGCGTTGACCTATTCCCGTAGCGGCGATACGGGATCGATGACCATCACTGCTTAAGGATTCTGCCCATGGTGCAGTACGCGGACGGACGGCCGATCGGAGACCTGACGCTGCGCACCCTGGCCATGCCTTCGGACGCCAATGCCGCAGGCGACATTTTCGGTGGCTGGGTGATGGCGCAGATGGATCTTGCCTGCGGCATCCGCGCCGCCGAGCGCGCCAGGGGCCGCGTGGTGACGGCGGCGGTCAAGGAGATGTCCTTCGCCAAGCCGATGAAGATCGGCGACACGCTGTGCATCTACACCCATGTCGAACGCGTCGGCCGCACCTCGATGACGCTCAAGGTCGAGGCCTGGGCGCAGCGCTACCTTTCCGACCTGATGGAAAAGGTGACGCACGCCGATTTCGTCATGGTGGCGCTCGACGGCGAGGGCAAGCCGAAGGTGGTTCCCGCCGAGAGCTGATTCGACACCGCCAAGCCCGGGCATTTGTAACATCGCCCGAGCGAAGCGATGCGTTCAGCGACATGCTGCCGTTGCCTTCCAAGCGCAATTCTGCGGGGCACCGGAGGAAGACAATTCTGCGGGGCACCGGAGGAAGACAATGCGTCAACACCTGTTGAACGGCTGGCTTGCGGCGGCTCTCGTGGCCTTGGTCTGCCTGCTCGGCATAACCGCTTACGCCGAAGTCAAACAGGACCTTGGGCGCACCGCCTGCCTGCATGACACGACGGATGCGAAGCAGCGAACAGCGACGTGCACGATCTGCAGCCAGACGCCTTGCTTGGCGCGAAGGGCCTGACTGGCTGCCGTTGGAATATAGGTTACCGTCGAAAGGGGCCGGGCGCGTCGGGCCGGCATCGAGCGCCATAGACTGTTTCCAAGTCGCCTTCAGGTCCAGTCGCTTTCAGGGAACCGTGACTTCGCCTGGGCAGCTAGAGGCGCTCAGTGCAGGTCCCGAATCCCTTGCCGCGCATGGGCTTCAGGCGTGCATGTCGTCGAATCTGGCGCGTGCCGACTGGACACGCTGGGTGTTCTTGCGGGCCCATTCGCCGAGCGCGCCGACCGGCACCAGCAACTCGTGACCGAGCTCCGTCAGCTCGTAATCGACGCGCGGCGGAATGGTCGGAAACACCTTGCGGGTGACGAAGCCGTCACGCTCCAGGCCGCGCAAGGTGGTGGTCAGCATCTTCTGGGAGATGCCGCCGACGGCGGCGCGCAATTCGTTGAAACGCAGCGGTCCGCCGCCCAGCTTGCCGACCACGAGCACGGTCCATTTGTCGCCGACGCGCTGCAGGATTTCCGACACGGCGCGGCAGTCCTCGGTGTTATGCGGGTGCCTCAGTAACAAAAACGTGCCTCCTTGCGCATCAAATTGTCAGTATCACATATAGCGCCGGTATCCAAACGATACCAAAAATTCCCGCAAGGAGAGCCCCTTATGTCCAAGCCCAAAATCGCCATTGTCATCGGTTCGACGCGCGCCGCCCGCTTCGCCGACGTGCCGACGCAGTGGATCGCCAAGATCGCCAAGGCACATGCCGACATTGATGTCGAAATTGTCGATCTGCGCGACTTTCCGCTGCCCTTTTTCGATGAGGTCGCGTCCTCCGCCTGGGCGCCGTCGCAGAACGAAGTCGCACAGCGCTGGCAGAAGAAGGTCGCCGGATTCGATGGCTTCATCTTCACCGCCGCCGAATACAATCACGGCCCGACGGCCGTGCTGAAGAATGCGATCGACTACGCCGCCAACGAGTGGAACAAGAAGCCGGCCGGCTTTGTCGGCTATGGCAGCGTCGGTGGCGCCCGCGCCGTCGAACAGCTTCGTCTCCACGCCGTCGAATTGCAGATGGCGCCGGTCAAGTCCGCAGTCCATATCGCCTGGGGCGATTTCCTCGCCGTGCGCCAGGGCGAGAAGAAGCTCGAAGATCTCGAGCACCTGAACCAGGCCGCCACCGCGCTGGTCAACGACGTCGCCTGGTGGGCCAAGGTGCTGAAGGCCGCCCGCGCCGCCGACGCCATCGCCGGAGAAGCCCAGGCGGCCTGATCCGCCGGATCGGATTGTCCTCCCAAGGGATACGGGGCGGCGCTTGCGTCGCCCTTTTTTCGCGTTCCTGCAAGGAGTTGCGGCTGCGCGAAAGATCTGCATGCAACGCCGCGCCGCCCCTCAGCGCCTCGCAAGCAGGTGAGGGTGCCGCAGACACAGCGCTCTTGCGAGGGCCCCCGTCCCGGGAGCCACGTGCTCGTCCTTTGCCCGAAGAGGGCGGCTCGACCGGCAAGGTCGTGCTGATGCCTCAGTTCCCGAAGCTGCTCGTCGGCAGACTGCCACCTCAAAGGGCGGTCGTCGGTCCAGGTCGGGTCGGCTCCGAATATCGAACGGCTCAAATACCCGCGATCGCGAAAAGCCAGGCCAGGATGTCGAACAACAGAAGGACCAGCGCAATCTGCAATGCCACCCGAAGCCGCTGGATAATGCGCCAGTTGCTGACCATGTCCGCCTTGATGCGAAGGGCGAGCGCGCGCTGCATGGCCGACATGTTTGCCGGCCTGTCGCCGTCGACATATTGATGGAGCAGCTCTTCTGGGTCGAAGCGGAACGTGTATTTGTGGTAGGGCCAAAGCAAGAAGACGATCAGCCCGCCGATGACGAACAGCAGAACCACCGCGATCCAGTCCCAAAGCCCAAGCCCGTCGGAAAGCGCCCTTCCGCCAAGCAGCGAGTTGGCGAACGCAGTGGCGAAGATGAGGCTGCCGGCGCGGGCGTTCATGTTCTCGACGAGGTTCTGCTGGTGATTGAGGCCTCTCACTGCCTCCTGATAAATGAAGGCAAGGCGGGGATCGCCGTCGGCAAGGTCGCTCGCGACTGCTGTGTTGCTGTCTGCTCTACTGGCAGATTCGTTCATAAGGGTGCTCTATAGCGCGCCAGTGCTGCGTCATCCCTAACTCAAATCTCTTGCCGCCAAAACGTTGGCCCTACAGGACAGCTCCTCGACTCTTCCACCGGCCTCCATTTATGGGCCGACTGTTTTTGACGGCACTCTGGCGGAGATCTTTGATCTCCAGGATCAGATCGCCTCAAACATAGTCGGCGCAATCACGCCGAAGGTCGAGGAGGCTGAAATCGAAGGTGCCAAGCGCAAACCGAGATCTTTGCGCTCGCAGCCGAACTACGCGAGCGCGATGCGTGTCGCGATGGCAAGTCATGCCTTGGCGGGACAGCTTTCTGAAGCGGAGAAGATGCGCGCCTGCGCGAACTCGATCCCACATTGCGGCTTTCGGACCTCGCGGAGGTGCTGCCCCGTTTCAACGGGTGGAAGACCGCGACAACGGGCCTTCGGAGGGCGGACTTGCCAGAATAGCGCAAAAGCCGGTCCGTCATGCCATGGCCGAAACTCGATGCTCAGATATCCGCTTTCGCGGTCACGCGCCGCTAGACAAGCCGGCAATGGTTGGCGGGCTCGCTGCGAGCTTTCCCAGCCATTCCACAAGTCGCCATGGTTGGACCGCCATATCGGCGGGGCTGCCATCTGGCCCCGCCGGTCCGCCCTGATATATCCGGCTGCGATCCGTCACATGAGGGGCCTCGTGAAGTCATCCAGCCTGGCAGGCGCCGTTTCTCCCATGATCCCGGTGCTTGTCTGCGCGCTTGGCATCTTCCTGCTGTCGGGGATGGACGCGGCGATGAAGGTCCTGGTCCTTGCCGTCGGCGTCTACAACACGGTGCTGTGGCGCAGCATGCTCGCGACCGTGGTTGCCGGCGCCGGCTGGTCGGCGGGACCGCGCACGCTGCCCAAGCCTTCCGTGCTCAGGCTGCATGCGCTGCGTGCCGCGGTCGTCGGCTTTGTCCTGCTGTCCTTCTTCTGGGGGCTTGCCAGGCTGCCGCTGGCGGAGGCGATCGGGCTCAGTTTCGTGGCGCCGCTGTTCGCCCTGCTGCTGGCGGCGTTGCTGCTCGGCGAACGCATACAGCGTCAGGCGATCTGGGCCTCGCTGGCCGGCATTGCGGGCGTCGCAATCATCGTCGGCGGACAGTTCGGGCAGACAAGCCATGCCAGGGATGCCTTGCTCGGCACGGCGGCGGTGCTGGTGTCGACGGTGTTCTATGCCTACAATCTGATCCTTGCGCGGCAGCAGGCGCTGGTGGCCAAGCCGATCGAGATCATGCTGTTTCAGAACCTTTGCGTGGCGGTCTTCCTTGGTCTCGCGGCGCCCTGGCTGGCCATTGCCCTGCCGCGCGAGCTCTGGCTTCCGCTCGCCGGCGTGACGGCGCTGTCGCTCGCCGGCCAATTCCTGATGAGCTGGGCCTATGCGCGGGCGGAAGCGCAGTATCTGATCCCGACGGAATACTCCGCCTTCATCTGGGCGATCGCACTTGGCTTCCTCTTCTTCGACGAGGCGGTGACCTGGACCACGCTGGCGGGAGCGGGTCTCATCGTCACCAGTTGCCTGATCGCGGCACGCTCAAATCCCAGGCTTGCCGAGCCGATCGAAGCCGCTCTCTGATGGCCTAAGCTTCCCGCCCACCATGCGCCGAGGAGGGGGGCTGATGGGCTCGGAGGGGTAGCCGTCATCTAAGTAGATCATTCATCTAAGTAGATCCTTTGCAATTTCTAGTTTATACACCATTTTACTAAATATCTTTGCTTAAGCGCCGCTCTTTTCCCGAATAATAAGTATATGTCTTCCGAAAGATCGATGTTATGGTGGATTGTGTAATGATTCCCCGGAACGAAATCGTTCCTTTCAGCATTGATCCGACGTGGCCATCCGGAAGTCGTAAGCGAACGGTTCGAGGCGGCCAGGCCTCACGAGGAGGGTGTATCCGATGAGCTTCTTCGTCAACGCCGTGGGTGTTCCTCTTCCCTATAGCGGCACGTCCAACCACTGGTTCTCGGCGCCTGGGGCCGGGCCCGACTTGTATGGCAGCGCGGGAAATGACTCGTTTTACGGAGCGGGCAATCTCAACGTCACCATGCATGGCGGCACGGGCGATGACATCTATTACCTCTATGGGGCGGGCAACAAGGTGGCCGAGGGCGCCGGGGCAGGCATCGACACGATCAGCACGTGGATGAGCTACAAGCTCCCCGCCAATGTCGAGAACCTCATCGTCACAAACCCCAACAACTACGCTTTCGGAAACGGCTTGGACAACATCATCACCGCCAAGGCTGGGCACCAGACGCTGGACGGCGGCGCGGGAAATGATGTTCTGATCGATGGCGGCGGTGGCTACGACACGTTCGTCATCTCGAAAGGCAACGGCAGCGACCTGATCGCCAATTTCGCCGCCACCGACACCGTCCGCCTCAATGGCTATGGTTTCACGTCGTTCGATGCCGTTCACTCGAACCTGATCCAGGCGGGATCGAACGTGCTGCTGAACCTCGGATCCGGCGAGATCCTCGAGTTCAAGGACACGACCATCGACAAGCTGCAGCCCAACCAGTTCGAATTGCCGATCGACATGTCCGGCATGAAGCTGTCCTTCAGCGACGATTTCAACGCGCTCAATCTTCACAACGCTCAGGGCGGCACGTGGGATACCAACTTCTCATGGGGAGCGCCGAACGGCAGCACATTGACCAGCAATGGCGAGCTGCAATGGTACATCGACGCCAATTACGGGCCGACGAGTTCCGTCCACCCGTTCAGCGTGAATAACGGCGTGCTCACCATCACCGCCGCGCAGGCGCCGGCCGATATCAAGCCCCTGATCAACAACTACGAATACACGTCAGGTATCCTCAATACGCACAGCACCTTCTCACAAACCTACGGCTATTTCGAAATGCGCGCCGACCTGCCCGAGAACGCCGGCGCCTGGCCCGCCTTCTGGCTGCTGCCGGCAGACGGCTCGTGGCCGCCGGAACTGGATGTGGTCGAGACGCGCGGGCAGGACCCGAACTCGTTGATCATGACGGCGCATTCGAATGAAACGGGAACCCACACCAAGGTGACGTCGACGGTAAACACCATGGATACCGCCGGCTTCCACACCTATGGGCTGCTGTGGACGCCGGACAAGCTCGTCTGGACTTATGACGGTGTCCAGGTCGCGGGAGCGGCGACGCCATCCGATATGCACAAGCCCATGTACATGCTGGCCGATCTCGCGGTCGGCGGTCTTGCCGGCGCGCCTCCCGATCATCTGGCGACGCCTGCCGAGATGAAGATCGACTATATCCGCGCCTATACGCTGGACAACGCGCCGGCGAGCGCTTTGCACACCACCACCAGCACCGCCACGCATAGCATCGCCAGCAGCACG
Source organism: Mesorhizobium sp. ESP6-5 (assembly GCF_020164695.1). Lineage (NCBI taxonomy): Bacteria > Pseudomonadati > Pseudomonadota > Alphaproteobacteria > Hyphomicrobiales > Phyllobacteriaceae > Mesorhizobium > Mesorhizobium sp. ESP6-5. The sequence goes on along the minus strand of NZ_JAIUGR010000011.1, from coordinate 99,094 downwards.
CTGCACGGCGGTTCCGAATTCGGGGGCCACGCGTAAGGGCCGGGATCATGCAGCGGCGGGAAATGCGGAAATGACTGGACCGTCCGGCCTGCGTCCGGTCTTCCTGCGCGCTATCGCCGATGTCGGCGTCTTCTCGCTGCTGATCAACATCCTGCTGTTGGTGATTCCGCTCTACCTGCTGCAGGTGTATGACCGCGTGCTGCCGTCCTCCAGCGTCGAGACGCTTGTCTATCTGTCAGCTATCGCGGTGCTCGCGCTCGCCTTCCTCGGGCTGCTGGACGCGATCCGCGCCGTCTACACGCAGCGCGTCGCGGCGACCGTCGACCGCAAGCTGGGTGCCAGCACCTTCGCCGTTTCGCTCGGCGCGAGATATGCCGGCGGCCTGTCGCCGCTGCGCGATCTCGCTTCGGTCTGCGCCTTCATCAGGTCACGCGGCGTGGCGGTGCTGTTCGACCTGCCTTTCGCCCCTGTCTTCCTCGCCTTGCTCTATCTCATCCATCCGGTGCTGTTCTGGGTGACGGTCGCCGGCGCGGTGCTTCTGCTATTCCTCGTCGTGGCCAACCAGCTTGCGATCGGCAGGAACGATGCCTTGTCCGCGGAGCGTTCGGCGTTGGCCAGCCAGGCGGAACAGGCCTTTGCCCGCAATGCCGAGACGCTGCGCGCCATGGGCATGGTGCGGAATGCCTCGCTGGTCTGGGGACGGCACGTGGCGGCGGCGCTCACTTTCCATGACCGTTCCTCGAGCGCCAACGCGATCTTCAGCGGCGCCTCGCGGGCGCTGCGCATGATGCTGCAACTGGCGATCCTCGGCGCCGGCGCATGGCTGGTGCTGCAGGGGCAGATGACGGCTGGCATGATCTTCGCCTCCTCGCTGGTGTCGTCGCGCGCGCTGCAGCCGCTCGACCAGCTGATCGGCGCCTGGCGGCAGATCGCCGACGCGCGGCGGGCGTGGACGCGGCTGGAAAAAGCGCTCGCAATGCGTCCGACGGAGCCGCGAAAACTGATCCTGCCCGATCCGGCCGGCGCGATTTCCGTGCAGGACGTCTTCTTCATGGCGCCGAACGCCCAACCCGGCACGGAACCCATCCTCAAGCGGCTCAACTTTGCGATCGGCGCGGGCGAAGCGCTGGCCGTCGTCGGCCCGAGCGGGGCCGGCAAATCGACACTGGCGCGGTTGCTCGTGGGGGCCGCCCAACCGACCGGCGGCTCAATCAGGATCGACGGCGCCGACCTCAGGACCTGGGACGAGAGCCAGCTTGGAAAGCATGTCGGCTACCTTGCGCAGGAGGTTGAGCTCTTTCCTGGATCGATCGCGCAAAACGTCGCCCGCTTCGACCCGCAAGCGGACGACGCCGCAATCGTCGAGGCGGCAAGGCGCGCCCAGGTGCACGAGCTGATCCTGGCGCAGCGCGACGGCTACCAGACCATGATCGGCCCGTCGGACAGGGCGCTGTCGGGGGGCGAGCGCCAGCGAATCGGCCTGGCGCGCGCCTTCTACGGCAATCCGCGGCTCCTGGTGCTCGACGAGCCCAGCTCCCATCTCGACGGCAGCGGCGAGGCCGCGCTCGAGGCGGTGCTTTCGGCCGCGCGGGCGGCGGGCGTCACGGTGATCGTGATCACCCATCGCCCTTCGATCGCCGCCGCTTGCGACCGCGTGATGCTTTTGCGCGGCGGCATGGTCGAAGCCTTCGGCCCTGCCGACGAGGTGCTGCGGCGCTCGGTCATCGGCAAGGCCCCCCAGCAGAGCACGGTGGTGACCGGGTCATTCGTCCCGACAATCCGCGCGGGTGGCAGTTTCGGATCGTGAGATGACGACACAGAGCCTCGCCTGGGATAGCCAGCCGCGCACCGACATAAGACGCATGGCCCTCACCGGCTACGTCGCCATAGCGGTGCTGGCGGGCGGCTTCGGCTATTGGGCCGTCAGCGCTCCCTTGTCGGGAGCGGTGATCACGCAAGGCACGATCTCGGCGACCGGCGGAAACATCCGCATCCAGCATCGCGAGGGCGGGATCATCAGGGAATTACCGGTCCATGAAGGCGATCGCGTGCAACAGGGCCAGGACCTGGTCGTGCTGGACCCAACGGCCGCGCAGGCCGAGCTCAACCGGCTGGTGAGGCAGTCGATCGCGCTCAGGGCAAGTGCGGCGCGGCTGGAGGCGGAACGCGACGGATTGGACAGGATGGCGCCCATCACCGAAGCGGCGCCGGCACCTTTCCAGCACGATTTCGAGATCCTGGTTCGCGAACAGCAAAAGGAATTCGACGCCAGGCTGGCCCGGTTCCGGTCGGAAAAATCGATCCTGGCACAACGCGTCGCCATGCATCGGCAGTCGGTGGTGGGGTTGCAGGCCCAGCAACAGGCCATTCAGCAGCAAGCCGACGTCGTGAAGAACGAACTCGGCATCAAGACCGGCCTGCTGGACAAGGGCCTCACCAACCGCACCGAGTACTCCCAGCTATTGCGCAGCGAGGCCGATCTCGTCGGGCAGGCCGGGGCGCTGGAGGCCAATCTGGCGACGGCCAACACCCAGATCGTCGAGGCCCAGGAGCAGATCGAGCGCCAGACCACGCAACGCGTCGAGGAGGCGCTGACGAAGCTGGACGACGTTCGCTCCAATCTGGCCGACGTCGAGGAGCAGACCAGGGCGGCGGAGGCGGTGCTGCGGCGCACGACGATCAAGGCGCCGGAGGCAGGCATCGTGGTGTCGTCGGCCTATAATTCCAAGGGAAGCGTGATCGCCCCAGGCGAAAAGATCATGGAGATCCTGCCCACGGCATCGGGCCTCGTCGTCGATGCAAGGCTGCGGCCGAAAGACCTCGATCAGGTCCGTGTCGGCCAGCCGGCGAAGCTGCGGCTGTCGGCCTTGAATGCGCGGCTCACTCCCGAGGTCTCAGCCACGGTGGCGCAAATCTCAGCGGACCGGCTCGTCGACGAGGCAACGCATGAGCCCTATTTCCGAGCCAAGCTGAGGATCGCGGCCGACCTGCCGCCCGGCGTAAAGCCCGAGCAGCTTTATCCCGGAACGCCAGTCGAGGCGTTCATCAACACCGGTGATCGGACTTTCCTGCAGTATCTGGCACGGCCGATGCTCGATTCCTTCGCCCGCGCCTTCACCGAGCGGTAGAGTTCGCGGTCCGCGCAGTATATTGGCCGCCGTCGAGGGCCGCCGAACCGAAACCAGGCATATGCCGTCAGCGCACCATCTCGCGGTGACCGCTGGGCAGGCGGGTGGCGATCAGCTTATCGATGCGGCGGCCATCGAGGTCGACGACCTCGAAACGCCAGCCCTGCGCGTCGACACATTCGCCGGTCGCCGGCAGATGGTGCATGTGCGACAGCACATAGCCGGCGACGGTCTCGTAGTCGCGGTTCTCCGGCAGGTCGATGCCGAGCACCTCGGCCATCTCGTCGGCCTGCATGTAGCCGGCGAGAAGCCATGAGCCGTCGTCGCGCTGGACGGCGTTTTCTTCCTCGCCGGCCTCGAGATCCGAGCGGAAGACGCCGGTGATGGCTTCTAGGATGTCGGCGGGGGTGACGATGCCTTCGAAGTGGCCGTATTCGTCATGCACCAGCGCCATCGGCACGTCGCTCTCCTTCAGCTTCTGCAACACATCAAGCGCATCGGCCTGGTCGTGCACGATCGGTGCCGCGCGCACATATTTGCGCGGGTCGAGCGCGCGGCCGCCGAGCAGTGCCGCCAGCACGTCGCGTGTCTGGATGACGCCGATCATGGCGTCCACCCCGCCGTCGCCGGCGGGCAGGCGCGAATGCTGGGTGTCCATCAGAAGCTTGCGGATCGTGGCATCGTCGGACTGCAGGTTGATCCAGTCGACATCGGTGCGCGGTGACATGACGGCGCGCACGGCGCGGTCGCCAAGCCGCATGACGCCGGCGATCATGCGCCGCTCGTCGGATTCGATGGTGCCGTGATGCTCGGCCTCGGCGACCAGCATCTTGATCTCCTCGTCGGTGACCTTCTCCTCGCTTTCGCCGCGCTGGCCGAGCAGCCAGAGCACGGCACGGCCCGAAATATCGAGCAGGAAGACCAGAGGGGCCGAGATGGTGGCCAGGATGGTCATTGCCGGCGCCGCCCGTGCCGCGACCCGCTCGGGATCGCGCAACGCGATCTGCTTGGGCACGAGTTCGCCGATGATCAGCGAGGCATAGGTGATGATGGCCACGACGATGCCGACGCCGAGCGGATCGGCTATGTTCTCGCGGATGCCTGCCGTAGCCAGATATTGCGCCAGCCTCTGGCCGAGCGTGGCGCCGGAAAAGGCACCCGAGAGCACGCCGACCAGCGTGATGCCGATCTGCACGGAGGACAGGAATTTGCCGGGATTGGAGCCAAGCGCCAAAGCGCGGCCGGCACCCTTGACGTTGCGGTCGATCATCGCCTTCAGGCGAGCCGGCCGCGATGAGACGATGGCGAGTTCGGACATCGACAGAAGGCCGTTCACGCAGATGAGGACGACCACGGTGGCGATTTCAACGTATAGCATGAGGGCTCAATAGCATTGCCGCACGGCTTTCGAAAATAGTCGGCGGCCATTTTAGAAAGATGACAGCGGATGCGGGTGGATCAGACAGCATCCCAGGGCGGCGCGTTCGAGCGGATGAACCTGGCGATCGAGGCGCTGGCAATCAAGCCGGTCGTCGACAGGCTCTTCGGTTTCGACGAGGTGCCGCGGGCCTTCGAGCATCTGGAGAAGGGGCCGTTCGGCAAGATCGTCATCGCGACGACCTGGCCTGCCGTCACGGCAACTGCTTCAGCACGCCGACGATCGCCTTGCCGTCGGTGAAATAAGGGTCGCCGCCGCCATTGCGGCCGCTCCGGGTGGGGCCGATGCCCGCCAGGCCGCTGGTCGAGGCCAACAGGCCGGCGGCATTGAGATCGCCGATCATAAAGTCGCGCTCGGCATCGAGGTCGGGACCGATGTGATGGGTGATGGCGCCCGTGTCATGGCTCAGACCGACGCCGCGATCGAAGCTGGCGGCACCCAGCCAGAGCGGCCTGCCATCGTCGCCAACCATATCCGTTCGCCAAAAACGGACGTGATGGCGCCGGTCGGCACTGTCGCCGACCGGCTTTTCGAAAGCGAGTTCCTGGGCGCGGCCTTCGAACAGCAGACGGCTTATCGGTGCGTCGGGATAGGGGCGGGAAAACAGTACACTTTCGCCGATGTCGATGGCGGTTCTCAAGGTGACGGCGTCGGCGGTGTCCCAGCCGGCGACGGCGAAAGCGTGCACCAGCTCCTTCTCCGTGCCGATCAGGCCGACATTGATGGGGTCGCCGGGAATGCCTTGCGACGTGTGGGTGACCATCTCGAAATGCCGATCGCGAAAGCCGCGATCACGGAATGTCCAGAATTCCGGCGCCGCGACATAGGCGAGCGCCAGATAGCCGCCCAGCACGGCCACTACCCAGATCGCAATGCGTCGCTGGAGGCTTCGTTGGCTCATAAAGGCGGCTCGATCCGAGCGCTATCTGTTGCCTGACGGTTCCCTGGAAATCAATGGCCAGAGATGAGCAGACGGTTTATCGTGAGCCATCATTTTTTCGTGGGGGCGGGAATGAAACGGAAGCCGACGGGCCCGAGAACGATGGCGTTGACCGCGGATCTTGTCGCCCGGGTCGAGCGCGTCGAACTGGATCCCGGGCCTGAGCCTGGAACGGCCGAGCACACCAACGCGGAGTTCGATGAGTTGGTCGCTCGACTGCTCGCCGAATATCGGCCCGAAATGCTATGGGTCTTCGCCTATGGTTCGTTGATCTGGAATCCCGAATTCGTTCCTGTCGAGCAACGCCCGGCGACGGCGCCTGGATGGCACCGTTCGTTCTGCCTGAAGCTGACGCGTTGGCGGGGGACGCGCGAATTGCCTGCCTTGATGCTGGCGCTGGACCGCGGCGGCAGCTGCAACGGGATCGTCTACCGGCTGCCCGATGAAGATCATTTCGGGCAGCTCGGCCAGCTGATGCGCCGGGAAATCGATGCCAACCCACCAACCAACGTGCCCTGCTGGGTCAAGGTCAAGACCAAGGAGGGTCCGCTGCGCGCTCTGGCTTTCGTCGCCGCGCCGGGTGGCAAGGCCTATGCCGGACGGTTGCCGTTGGAGCAGGTTGCGGACACGCTGGCGCGAGCCGCCGGACACTGGGGGTCGTCGGCGCAGTATCTGTTCCGGACCGTCAGCAAGCTGGAAGAAAGCGGTATTCGGGACAAGAATCTCTGGCGCATCCAGGATCTCGTGGCTCGGCAAATTATCGCGTCCACCGGTGACGCATGATCTTTTCCTACCGGCAGGCGCGGTAACCGTTCCTGCGGTTCTTGATGTCGAAATGGAAATGGTTGCGGTGGTCGTAATTGTAGCCGGGGCCGAGCACGGTGGTGAAATACTGGCAACCGTCGGCGCGCACATTGTTGAGGAAGCCGCGGGTGCGGAAGGCGAACAGGCCGGGTTTGCGCACGTCGATGTCGTCGCCATTGTTGAGTTCGATGCTCATGACATCGAGCGCGTTGCCCTTGCCGTGCTCCGACAGCACGCCTTCGCCGGCAATGTTGCGGCAGGAATAGCTTGAGCCCTGGTGGATGGTCCTGACGCCGGAGAAATAGCGCCAGCGGGCGGAGGGAACGAGTTCGTTCTTGGTCCAGGCGGCGAAGGTGGCGGCCATGTCGCAGGTCAGGGTCGCTGCGGGTTTCATCTGGATGCTGCCGATAGCCGTGACCTTGACCGGATAGTCGATGCCGCACTGGCCTTCATGGATCGGCGCCAGATCGGTGTAGGCGACATCGAGGCGCTTCAGCTGCTGGCGGCAATCGGTTTCGCTGGCTGGAATCTGCTCCACCGGCGACATCGGCTCGTCCATGCGCGGATAGGCGGCGGTCAGATAGGGATTTGAGGGTACGAGCTTCTGCATGCCAGCATATTGCGGCAAGGCTGCAGTCTGGGAGCCGACGTCGACAGCCGGCTGCAGTGACAGCACGCTGCCAGTGTTGCAGGCGGAAACGGCGACGAGGGCAAGGCCAGCGGCCACCATCGCTGTACATTTTGCCATCACTGCGCATTTTGATTGGCGCGCGACCGTCTCGGCGGCGCGAAATAGCTCGGCCATGGGCGGAATTCCTATCCCTGATCGGTGGGATTTTAACGATCAAGGGTAAAGGAAAGCTCAGCGTCGGCGCTCACGCCTGCGGCCGAATTGCGGCTAACTCTGTGTAGCACAACGCAAGCGCCGAGTTGCTGAGGTTTGACCCAAGATTATCCGACGCAGATGTCTATCAGGTTGCCATTGTACATGCGCCAGCACAAATCCTTTCCCTTGAAGTGGCGATGCTGGATCTGCTGGTACAGGGGCATGGGCTTCGCCGGCTTTGCAGATTTCTCATGCCTGGGTTGAATTTTCTCATGCCTGTGCTGATCTACGCGTTTTTTGAAATGCGCCGAGGCTGAAGTTATGCCTGGTGCAAATAGCACAGCCATAGACAGGAAAATGAACGCCGCATATTTCATGCTATTTCCCTTCGAGGCCTGTTCACGTGGCAAATGGAATGACCGGCTCCGAGGAGCCTGCATAGCGAATATAGTTAGATCAACTTGCAGCTCTTGAACAGGCATGGAACGGCCAAGAGTTCGATAATTCAAGGCATCGAACTCGAGCCACATTGCGGCTTGCGATCGGCGATTTTATTGGCAGAACGTTCCGCCATGCCGGCGCGGCTCGAGATCGAGATGGAAATGCAAGGAATGGTCCGGGTCGGCGCCTGGGCCGAGCACGGTCTTGAAAGGTCCGCAGGCGGCCTTGCGTACGGCGTCGAGGAATTTGCCGTCTTTTTCCGGCGGCGCCGGCCCGACCTCGATCGTCCTGCCATCGGACAGCGTAAAGCTGGCAATGTCGAGCGCGTTGCCGAAAGCATGTTCCGACAGTTTGCGTGTGCCATTGCGCGGCCGGCAGACGAAGGCCGACGCCTGGCCGATCGATTTCAGGTCGGCGCCGAATTCGGCTTTAGCCGCCGGCTGGATGACGTCGGCGGCAAAACGCGCCGCCGCCTCGGCCATCGGGCAGTTGAGCTCGGTGCCCGGAGCAATCGCGATCGATTTGCCAAGCGACTTCAGCACGACGGGGTAGGGGATCGAGCAGCCGATTTCGGGGTTGCTTTCGGCCTTGTGCTCCTCGAATTCGACCCCGAGTGTCTTCAGGCGCTCGCGGCAGGCGACTTCCTCAGCCGGCATCTTGTCGGCGGGAAGATCGGCCGAGCGTGGATCGGGCAGCATCTTCTCCTCGTCACCTGCTTCCGCCGGCTTTGGCGTTGGCTGCGGGGCGACGGCCGGCGGTTGAGGTTCGGGCGTCGTGGTGGCGGGCTTTGGCGTCGGCGTCGGCGCCACGGCAGGCGGCTCCGGCTCGCTTTCGGTTTCGGCTCGTGGTTCCGGTGGTTTCCGGCTTTTCTGATGGGACCCTTCGTCGCTGGGTAGATCGGGGTCCTTGGGCAGATCGGGCGCCGCGCCGCTCTTTGGATTTTCAGCGTTCTGGTCTTGCGACTTTGGGGTGTCCACTTTCTGAGTGTCCACCGGGCGTGGCTCGGGCACCGGAACATCGGCGGACGGCCGAGCATCCTGCGTTGCCGGCGGTGCCGGATTGGGCGCGAGATGCTGCCTGGCTCGCGCTCTCGACTGCCGCTTGCCTCGCGGTTTCAGCGGCTGATCGGCCCGCTGTGTCAGCGGCTGCTCCACGCGGGGGCTCAGCGGCCCATGGTGTTTGTGACGATGTTTGGCGTCGGCCGGCATGACCAGCAGAGCCGTGACGGCCAAGGCCAATGCAATCCTGTACCCTCGGGAAAAGCTCAGCTTTGCCATCATCCACAAAACGGCACCGGTCGGCTGAAGTTGCCTGGACAGGCGCTTAGACCCGATCACAATCGGTTACCTCCGCGTTACGCGCCGATCGCTTCCAGTCCCTCTTCCAGCCAGTCGGCGAGCAACGGCATGCCGAGCAGGTATTTTGCCGTGCGCTTGTTGGCGCGCTCGCGTGCCGCGGTTACGGCGTCGGCCCATTCCGAGGCGTCGTAGTCGCCGCGGCCGACCCAGGCCAGCGCGATCAGCTCGGCGGCCTCATCGATATTGAGGTCGTTGATCAGCTCGCGCAGCTCTTCCTCGGTGAGATTCTCCGAGCTTTCCTCGGCAAGGCCGTCATGGTGGTGGTTGTCATGCGTGTCGCCGTCGAACTCGACCTCGTGTTCGGCGCCGTCGGCATAGTCCTCGTTAACGCCCGCGCTCAGCGCCTTGGCCTTGAGAATGAACAGCCGTACGGTATCGGGGCCGATCGTGAGATCCCAGTCCTTTTCGAGCCGTCGCTGCACGGGCCCTCTCCGTCAGTCGTTTGCCGGATGATACCGGATTTGCGGCATCCGTCACCTAATGTTCTCCAGGCGATCTTTTCCGGGATGAAACGCGGACCGCTCGGCGTTAGTGTTGCATTGTCACACCCTCAGGAGGTTTCCATGCATAAAAGAGTGCTGATCCAGGCGGCGAGCGCGCTTATCGCTCTGCAGTTCCTTGCCGTTCCGGCGTTCGCCGCCGGCAGCAGTGGTGGTACCGACCAGACTGTCACCCAGTGCAAGAAAGGCGAGGTCTGGGACAAGAAGAAGCAGAAATGCGTACCGCCGAAGGAAGGCATGCTGGACGACGACAGCATCTACGATGCAGGCCATGCGCTGGCGATGGCCGGCCGCTATGACGAGGCGATCTCGGTTCTCGTTCTTGCCGCCAACAAGCAGGATCCGCGCATCCTCAACTATCTCGGCTATTCGCACCGCCATTCCGGCCGCGTCACCGTCGGCCTCGGCTATTACGAGGAAGCGCTGCGCATCGATCCCGATTACACGCTGGTGCGCGAATATCTCGGCGAGGCGCATCTGCAGATCGGCGATCTGGCCGGCGCCCAGCAGCAGCTGATGGAAATCGAAAAGCGCACCGGCAAGGGTTCGCGCGAATACGGCATGCTGTCCGAGCAGATCGACCATTTCATGAGGAGCTGATCGGGCCCTCCTGATGTCTCAAAGCGGCTGCGAGCGATCGCGGCCGTTTTTGTTCGGCTCCGTCCCACGGCCGCCCCTGCTACAAAAGAAGGGATGATTTTTACAAAACCGATTTTTGGGCGTGAAAAGCCCGCAAAGATTGCTATATTCAAGGAAATTGCGGTGAAACGGTTCCGTTAGCCCGAGGCTGCCGGACCGTTTTCTTTTTGTACCCCAACGACAAGGCTTCCCCCGAAATGCGGGGGCGGCAGCAGGAAAGGTCAGGCACTATGAACAAGGTCCCGATGACAGGCGAGGGGTTCGCGTCATTGAAGGAAGAACTGCGTTGGCGCCAGCAGGAAGAGCGGCCTCGCATCATCGAGGCGATCTCCGAGGCGCGCTCGCATGGCGACCTGTCCGAAAATGCCGAATACCATGCCGCCAAAGAGGCGCAGAGCCTCAATGAAGGCCGCATCAACGAGCTCGAGGATTATATCGCGCGCGCCGAAGTGATCGACGTGACCAAGCTTAGCGGCGAAAAGGTCAAGTTCGGCGCCACCGTGGTGCTGGTCGACGAGGACACCGAGGAGAAGAAGACCTACCAGATCGTCGGCGACCAGGAAGCCGACGTGAAATCCGGCCGCATCTCGATCTCCTCGCCCATCGCGCGCGCGCTCATCGGCAAGGAAGTCGGCGACGCCATCGAGGTGAATGCGCCGGGCGGCGCCAGGGGTTACGAGATCGTCCAGGTGCAGTTCATCTGAGGGCGTCGGCTGGGCGCAGCTCCGCGCTGACAGGTGCTATTCGCGCGAGGTTGGCGCCGCCCCTGCCCGCAGGCAGATGAGGGGCAGCGCCAACCCTGCCAATCGTTCGATCGAAAATTCAGTCTTTCCCGGTAGTTGTCCGCCTAAGCTCTAAAAGTCGTTCAGCTTCCGCCATCACTTCCGAGGGCGTCACGCGCCTGTCACCAGGCGCCAGCAACGTCGACGCATACGGCCCGCGCGGTCCGGTCAAACCCGGCTCCGTCGCCAGGAACACGGCGACCGTCGGCAGGCCGAAGGCGCTGGCGAGATGGGTCAGCCCGGTATCGGCGCCGATGACCAGGGTCGAGCGGCCGAGGATGGCGGCAATGTCGGCCAGCGGCGATTTTGGCACCACGACCGTGGCTGGCACGGCCTTGGCGATCGCTTCGGCCACCGCCTTCTCCCGTTCATTCGACCAGGTTGTGACTGGAATCATGCCACGCTCGACCAGCAGGCGGGCGGTTCCGATCCAGTCCTCGACCGGCCATTTCTTGTCCTCGCGGCTGGTGCCGTGCAGCAGGAACGCGGTCCTGCCGTCGATGCCGGCGATCATGCCCGTCGGCGCCACGATGCCGGAGTCGAGCGTCAAAAGGTCCGGCCGATAGCCGAGCGCCAGCCCGAACAGCCGCCGTGTCCGCTCGATGGCGTGCAGGTCGCGCGCCACCGCATAGGTGATATCATAGAACAGCGTCGCCGAGGGCTCGCGCACGCTCGACCGGTCGAAGCCGGCGATCGGCGCGCGCGCCTGGCGTGCCACCAGGGCCGACTTCAGCAGGCCTTGCGCATCGATGACGAGGTCGTAGCGGCATTCGCGCAAGGTTCGGCGCAAGGTCGCCGCCTCGCGCCAGGTGTTCGCGTCGAAGAGGTTCTTTCGCCAGCGCCTTATCGCCACAGTGTGGATGGTGCCGATAGCCGGATGCAGCGCGAGGATGCCGGCAAACGCCTCCTCCACGCACCAGTCGAAAGCGATATCGGGCCGTGCGCGGCAGGCATCCTGGAGTGCCGGAAAAGTGTGGATGACATCGCCCATCGACGAAGTCTTGACGATCAGTACCTTCATGCCGCGGCCGACACTTCCAGCAGGCGGTCCGCTGCCGCGGCGACCTGCGCGATCTCCAATGTCTTCAGACAGTTGAGATGACCGAGCGGACAGATTTTCCGGTGGCAGGGCGAGCAGGACAGGCCGAGCCAGACCAGTTCGCGATGCTCCGCCAGCGGCGGCGTGTTTTCAGGCGAGGTCGAGCCATAGACGGCCACGATGGATGTACCGACAGCGGCCGCGACATGCATCAGCCCGCTGTCGTTGGAGACCGCGAGCCTTGCCGCCGCGATCAGGTCGATGGCGTCCTCCAGCCGCGTCTGGCCGGCGAGGTCGACGACGCCGGGGGCAAGGGCTGCGATCTCCGCGGTCACGTCGCGGTCGTTCTTCGAGCCAAACAGGGCGACCTCCAGGCCCTTGGCCATGAATTCGCGGGCAAGGCCGGCATAGCTCTCGCTTGGCCAGCGCTTGGCCGGGCCGAACTCGGCCCCGGGCATGAGGGCCACGAATGTCCGCGGCGCCAGGCCGAAACGATCGAGCAGGGCGGCCTGGTTTTTTACGTCCACGGTCAGCCGGGGCGCGCGGAAGTTGCCGCCCTGGGCGAGGCCGAAATAGGCCTGCGCGGTGCGTCGTTTCACGGCATCGGGCAGCGGCACGATGTCGGTCAAGAGGCCGTAGCGCATTTCGCGCAGATGGCCGAAACGGCGCGGAATGCGGGCAAAGAACGGGATCAGCGCCGACTTCCAGCTGCCCGGCAGGACATAGGCCATGTCGTAGCGGCCGCGCAGCAGACGGCCGAAACGGCGGCGATGGCTGAATTCCAGCGCGCCGGGCTTCAGCGGAAAGTCGATCTGCTGTCGGATTTCGGGCATGCGCTTGACCAGAGGTGCCGCCCAGGCGGGCGCCAGCACATCGATCGCGGCATCGGGATGGAGTTCCTTCAGCGCCGAGAACAGGCACTGCGCCATCACCATATCGCCCACCCAGCGTGGGCCGATCACGAGGATCGTTGGGCTTTCAGCCATTCGACATAGTCTCTGACGCCGGTTTCTACAGTGCGGAATTGCCCGTTATAGCCGGCCGCGCGCAAGCGGGACACATCAGCCTGGGTAAAACTCTGGTAGCTGCCCTTGAGGTGGTCGGGGAAGGGGATGAACTCGATCTCGCCCTTGCCCAACGTGTCGATGACCGTTTCGGCGATCGCACGGAACGGCTGCGCGCGGCCGGTGCCGCAGTTGAAGATGCCGCTGGCGCCGCGCTTCCACAGCCACAAATTGACGTCGGCGACATCGCCGACATGGATGAAGTCGCGGCTCTGTTCGCCGGGACCAAAACCGTCATAGGCGCCGAACAGCTTCGGGTTTTCGCCGCGCTCGACCTGATTGAACAGATGGAAGGCGACCGAGGCCATGGCCCCCTTATGCGCCTCGCGCGGGCCATAGACATTGAAGTAGCGCAAGCCGGTAACCTGCGAATGATCGCTGTCGAAGACCGTGCGCCTGACATGATCGTCGAAGAGTTTCTTGGAATACGCATAGACGTTGAGCGGCCGCTCCAGCGCCGGCTCCTCGCGAAATTCGGCGCCGCCGCCATAGACCGAAGCGGAGGAGGCGTAGAGGAAGGGCACGCGCAGCGCCTGGCAGGCATGCAGCAGCCGTTTCGAATAGGCGTAATTCACCTCCATCATGAACTTGCCGTTCCACTCGGTGGTGGTCGAGCAGGCCCCCTGATGGAAGACGGCCTCGACACGGCCAAGCAAGCCGGCCTCCATGCCGGCCAGGAAATCATCCTTGTCGAGATAGTCGGCTATCGTCAAATCGGCCAGGTTGGCGATCTTGTGGCCGTCGGTGAGGTCGTCGACGACCAGGATGTCGTCATGGCCTTCCGCATTGAGCGCGGCGACGATGTTGGAGCCGATCATGCCGGCGCCGCCCGTGACGATGATCATGAAGGCCTCTGGTTGCGTGCGATTCCGGTCCTTATAAGGGAGGCTGGCCGGGCTGTCGACAAAGCAGGCGGTCGCTCGGGGCTCGCCCGCTCAGGCTTGTCTGTTTTGTCCATTTTGTCTATTATGGGCAAACGGAGTTTCCAATGAAACACTATCCATCCACTGATCTGAAACAGAATCTCGGCGATGTGCTCGCGGCTGCCAACCAGCAGCCGGTCTCCATCACTCGCCACAACAAACCGAGATACGTCCTGATGAGCATCGAGGCCTACGAAGCGCGCTTCGGCAACGATAGCCGTCGCGTCTACGCGGCCGAGGATGCACCGCTGCAACATGTCGAGATGCTGGAGGAGTACGCCGCGGAATTGGACCGTGATTAAACCAGTGGCCGCGGACGTCTGGCGATATCCATATCTGTGGCATCGCCAACATGGAGACGGCGAGACCGAAGGCCGCAAGGCGAGGCCTGTCGCCTTCGTCGCCGTTCTTCCCGGAAAAGCCGGAGGGACGAACCTTTTCATCCTTGCAATCACCTCCACCCAGCCGGGCCGTGATCGCGTCGCGGTTGGCGTTCCTGAAATTGAACGCCGCCGCGCCGGCCTTGACCCTATCCCGCTTTGGATCATAGTCGACGAGTACAACCACGATATTCTGGAATCGTCGGCTTATTTCGAACCGGGTGCGCGTATCGGCGCATTCAGTCCGTCATTCCACAAAAAAGTCATGTCGGCTTTCATGGCAACTGTTCGCGCAGGCCAATCCAAAGCCATCCCACGGGCTGACTGAAAGGCCTGCAATCGGGCAGGGCAGGATCATGAGGGACAAGAAATGCCGCCGACCGAACTGCTGATCGCGTTTTTCGCCACCACGGCGATCTTCGCCTACATTCCGGGCCCCGCCATGCTTTATGCCGCCGCGCAGACGATGGCGCGGGGGCGCTGGTCGGGGCTGACGGCGGCACTCGGCATTCATCTCGGCGGCTATGTCCATGTCTTTGCCGCCGCGGCCGGCTTGTCAGTGCTGTTCCACGCCGTGCCGCCGCTCTACATGGCCGTCAAGCTGGTCGGCGCGCTGTACCTGATCTGGTTGGGTATCTCGCTGTTTCGCAAGCGCGTGGAGGGCGACGTGGCGCTGCCGGCAATCACCCGCAAATCGGCCCGCCGGGCGTTTTTCGAGAGCATCACGGTCGAGGTGCTCAATCCCAAGACCGCGATCTTCTTCATGGCGTTCCTGCCGCAGTTCATCGATGCCTCGGCGGGGTTGCCGGTCTGGATGCAATTCGTGGTGCTGGGCACCATCGTCAACCTGATGTTCTCCTCGGCAGATGTCGTGTGCGTGTTCCTGGCCGGCCTCGTGATCGGCCGGCTGCGGCGTTCGAGCCGTGCGCAGCGGCTGATGCAGAGGGCCGGCGGCGCGGTGCTGGTCGGGCTGGGCGTCCACGTCGCTTTGCAGAAGGCCTGACCTGTCCGGGTTTGCCTCCGCCCCGGCGTTGCGCTGGTGCCCAATTGCGGTATATCGGCAGGCATGACCGGCCGGCCTCGCAAATCTGGTGTTTCGACTTATCCGAGATCGGCGTTTCCCGCGCGTGGCAGATGACATGATCAAGCACAATCCACCTTCACCCGAGCCCCTGCACCGCGCCATTGCGCGCTTCGGCGACGTCGCCGTGCTGGTGGTCGGCGATATCATCCTCGACCGCTTCGTCAATGGCGTCATCGAGCGGATCTCGCCGGAAGCGCCGATCCCGGTGCTGCATGGGCGTGGCGAAAGCTCGGCCATGGGCGGCGCCGGCAACGTCGTGGCCAACATCGTCTCGCTTGGCGCGCGCGCCATTCCGGTCTCGGTGATCGGCACTGATCCCGCCGGTGACAGTCTGGTGCGGATGCTGGGCGAGCTTGGCGCCGAGACAGTGGGCCTTTCACAGCAGCGCGGCCGCATGACCTCGTCAAAGAGCCGCTTCAGCGCGCTCAACCAGCAGGTGCTGCGTTTCGACGAGGAAGAGATCAAGCCGCTCGGCGAAGCGGAACGGGCGGAGCTGATCCGCCGTTTCCGGAACGCATTGCAGCAGGCCGACATCGTTATCCTGTCCGACTACGGCAAGGGCATATTGCTGGACGGCGTCGCCGCCGAATTGATCGCCATCTGCCGCGAGGCGGGCAAGCCGGTGCTGGTCGACCCGAAGGGCCGCGACTACGCGCGCTACGCCGGGGCGACCGCCGTCACCCCCAACCGCAAGGAGCTTGGCGAGGCCGTCGGCCATGCGGTGTTCGCCGATGACGAGATCGTTGCGGCGGCACGGGAACTGATTGCGGCGCACGGCTTTGACTTCGTCGTCGCCACGCGCAGCGAGAAGGGCATGAGCGTGGTCGGTCCCGACGAGGCGAGCCACATCGCCACTCAGGCGCGCGAGGTGTTCGATGTCTCGGGCGCCGGCGATACGGTGATCGCGACCTTCGCGCTGGCGCTTGCCGCCGGTGCCGATCCTGTCGCCGCTGCCTCCATCGCCAACGCCGCCGGCGGCGTCGTGGTCGGAAAACGCGGCACCGCCCGGCTGAGCGTCGAGGAACTCACCGGCGCGCTGTTCCGCTCGCACGGACCGACCGCGCACAAGGACGCTATCCTGGACGCGACTTCTGCCGCGCGCATGGTGGCGGGATGGAAGGCGGAGGGCCTGAGCGTCGGCTTCACCAATGGCTGCTTCGATATCCTGCATGCCGGCCATGTCAGCCTGCTGCACGCAGCGCGCAGCCAGTGCGACCGGCTGGTGCTCGGGCTCAACAGCGATGCCTCGGTGCGGCGGCTGAAAGGGCCGGGCCGCCCGGTCAACGACCAGCATGACCGCGCCTGCGTGCTTGCCGCGCTCGCTTCGGTCGATGCCGTCATTGTCTTCGATGAGGATACGCCGCTGGCTCTGATCGAGGCGCTTCTGCCCGACATACTGGTCAAGGGCGCGGACTACACGATCGACACCGTGGTCGGCGCCGATGTGGTGCAAAAGGCGGGCGGGCGCGTCGTGCTGGTCGATCTCGTCGCCGGCAAGAGCACCACTGGCACCATCGGCAAACTGCGCGCCGGCGGCGCCACCAACTGAGGGAATTCATGTCCGAATTGAACGACTATCTGGTCCGCTCGGCGGCCGCCATCACTGCCACGGTCGAGCGAGATCTGACCGGCGAGATGGACCGTGCGGTGAATGCTGTCGTGGCGGCGCTTTCCCAGGGAAAGGCCCTGCTGGTCTGCGGCAATGGCGGCTCGGCCAGCGACGCCATCCATATCGCCACCGAACTGGTCGGCCGCTTCCTGAAGGAGCGCAAGGCCTACAATGTGATCGCACTGCCGGCCAACGCCGGGATGCTGACCGCCTGGGGCAATGATTACGGCTTCGACACGGTGTTTTCGCGCCAGGTCGAAGCGCATGGCGCCGCGGGCGGCGTGCTTTTGGCGATCTCGACCAGCGGCAATTCGCCGAGCATTCTCGCCGCGGCCGAACAGGCGCGCATGATGGACATGACGGTGGTCAGCCTGACCGGCGATACCGGCGGCAAGCTCAAGCCGCTCACCGACATCCTGCTCAACGTCCCCTCGACCTCGACGCCGATCATCCAGCAGGGCCATCTGTGCCTCTATCACTATCTGTGCGAGGTGGTCGAAGCGCGCCTGTCGAATGGCTGACGATACAGCGCCGTTTCCGCTGGCCGAGCCGGGCCTGTGGGTCCAGCGGATCGGCGGGCGGGTTTTCCCCGCGCGCTCGCCGGCGCTGTTCCTGGACCGTGACGGCACCATCAATCTCGACACCGACTATCCCAGCGATCCGGCCGAGATAGAACTCAGGCCGCAGATGCTGCCGGCGATCGCCGCCGCCAACCGGATCGGCATTCCGGTGGTCGTGGTCACCAATCAGTCCGGCATCGCGCGCGGCTATTTCGACTGGGGCGTCTTTGCCGCGGTAAACGACCGCGTGCTCCATTTGCTGGACAGGCAGGGCGCGTTCGTCGACATGGTGCTGGCCTGCGCCTATCACGAGGCGGGCGTCGGGCCGCTCGCCATAACGGACCATCCGATGCGCAAGCCCAATCCGGGCATGCTGATCGAGGCGGGCAGGCGCCTTGATCTTGACCTCCAGCGCTCCCTGATGGTCGGCGACAAGCTGGCCGACATGCAGGCGGCCCAACGCGCAGGGCTGGCACAGGGCTGGCTGGTCGACGGTGAGGCGGCGCTTCAGCCTGGCTTCGCCATCAGGCGCTTGCATGACGACCACGATCTCGGCGGCCTGCTCGCCGCTATCGACGCGCTCGGATCGTAGGGCCTAAGCCTGGTCGTTTTGCTGCGAGGCTTCGTAGAGCTTGGCTTCGGTGGCGAAGGAATAGATCATCACCGACATCGAGTAGACGAAGCCGTGCCGGCCGCACAGGAAGTAGCGCTTGGCCAGGTAGAATTTGAGGAAGTTGCCGAACGGCGACAGCACCAGCCGCACCAGGCCGGGCTTCTTGCCTCTCTCGACCAGCGTCACCGCCTTGAGGCTGGAATAGGTGTTGGCCCGGGCAAGATCCTCCTCGACCGATATTTCACGGCGATGCAGCAAGAGACCCTCTTCGATCGTGTCGGTCTCGCCCGGCACGTGAACGGATTCATGCACCCGTGCCGTTAGATCCATGCTGGCGCCTTCCCTGCGGAAAAGCCTGAGCAGCCTGTTGTGCAGCACCCAGCGATGGGCATAACCGTAGCCCTTCAGCCAGTCGCGGCGGCGCATGTACCATCCGCTGGCCTTGCCGCCGGCCGCCTCGGTGATGGCCACGATCGACCGCCTCAACCGGTCGTCGACGCGCTCGTCCGGGTCGATCGAAAGACACCAAGGCTGGTTGGCGTGATCGAGCGCGAATTGCCGCTGGCGGGGGAAGCCCGGCCAGTCATTGTGCAGCAGCGTTATCGGATAGCCCCTGGCGATATAACTTTCAACGCATTCGACGGTGCCGTCCGTCGAGCCGGAATCGACGATGATGATCTCGGCACAGAAATCGATGCTTTCCAGGCACGGGCCGATCATATCGGCCTCGTTCACGCAGATGATCAGCGCCGAGACCGGGCTTGCAAAACGGGTCATGGTCCCCTTCCCATGGCGGATTCTTCCCGGAATATACGCTGCTGGTGCCATCTGTTCTCAAGCAATTCCGGGCGGAAAACCGTTACACATGCTGGAATGCTCGGGAAACCAATGAAGCGTCAGTCGAGCGGCGAATCCGGCAGAGCCGTCCAG
Source organism: Mesorhizobium sp. ESP6-5 (assembly GCF_020164695.1). Lineage (NCBI taxonomy): Bacteria > Pseudomonadati > Pseudomonadota > Alphaproteobacteria > Hyphomicrobiales > Phyllobacteriaceae > Mesorhizobium > Mesorhizobium sp. ESP6-5. Next base: position 80,036 of record NZ_JAIUGR010000011.1, on the reverse strand, counting down.
CCTTGTACATCAGCGTCTTTCGAATACCAACGCGGCACCGGTATGGCGAATGTCGGGAATTTGCCCATCGCGCAGGCGTTCGCCTGGCTCAGGAGCGCTCGAACGACACCAGGCCCTCATCCTTGACGCGGCGGATGGTGAGCGCGGTGCGCACCGTGTCGACGTTCGGCGTCGAGGTCAGTTCCTCGATGACGAAGGTCTGGAAGGCGCCGAGGTCGCTCGCCACGCAATGCAGCAGAAAGTCGGATTCGCCCGATACCATCCAGGCATCGCGCACGATCGGCCAGCCGCGCGTACGCTCGGCGAAGATGCGCAGTTCGGCATCGGCCTGGTGATGCAGCCCGACCAGGCAGAAGGCAACGACATCGAGGCCCAGCGCCGGCGCGTTGAGCAGCGCGCGGTAGCCGCGAATGATGCCGGCTTCTTCCAGCCGCTTGACCCGGCGCAGGCAGGGCGGTGCCGAAATGCCGACGCGGTTCGAGAGCTCGACATTGGTCATGCGCCCGTCCGACTGAAGCTCGCGCAGGATCTTCCAGTCGATGGCGTCAAGATCGGCCTTGAGGGGCATCAGGGTTCTCGATGATCAGTGTGGCGCAAGAATCTTTCGCTATTTTGTAATTAAACGACTTTTGCGTCGAAGCCAGCCCTCGTCGACGCGATTGTGGACAGGTAACGAAAGCGGCCATCGCGCGAATATCCATAGGGGCCGAAGCTTTCCGGGGACGACGGTCCGTTCGTCTTGCTGGCGTGGTTTGCAGCCCTTACATTAAGAGCGATATTCCACGTCTTTTTCCAAGGCACACTCGCTGTCCGCCCCCGCAGAGGCTCCAAATGACCACCAAGCACGCGCCCGTTCTCATCATCGGTTCCGGTCCGGCCGGCTATACGGCGGCGGTCTATGCCGCGCGGGCCATGCTGAAGCCGATGCTGGTCGCCGGTCTGCAGCAGGGCGGCCAATTGATGATCACCACGGATGTCGAGAACTACCCCGGCTTCGCCGATCCGATCCAGGGACCGTGGCTGATGGAGCAGATGCTCAAGCAGGCCGAGCATGTCGGCACCGACATCATCAACGACATCATCACCGAGGTTGACCTCAACGTGCGGCCGTTCCGCGCCAAGGGCGATTCCGGCACGACCTACACGGCCGATGCGCTGATCATCGCCACCGGCGCGCAAGCCAAGTGGCTGGGCATTCCGACCGAGCAGGACTTCATGGGCTTCGGCGTTTCCGCCTGCGCCACCTGCGACGGCTTCTTCTATCGCGGCAAGGATGTCGCGGTGGTCGGCGGCGGCAATTCGGCGGTGGAGGAGGCGCTCTATCTGTCCAACCTCGCCAAGAGCGTTACCGTCATCCACAGGCGCTCGGATTTCCGTGCCGAACGCATCCTGCGCGAACGGTTGTTGAAAAAGGACAATGTCCGCGTCATCTGGGACACGATCGTCGACGAGATCACCGGCCGCCCCGGCAAGGCACCGCTGCCGCCTTCGGTCGAAGGGCTGAAGCTCAGGCATGCCGTGACCGGAGCCGAGAGCCACCTCAAGATCGACGGTGTCTTCGTGGCCATCGGCCATGCGCCCGCGGTCGAGCTGTTCGCGGGCAAGCTGAAGCAGAAGCCGAACGGCTATCTGTGGACAGCGCCTGATTCGACGCGCACCGACGTGCCCGGCGTGTTCGCCGCCGGCGACGTGACCGACGATATCTATCGGCAGGCCGTGACAGCGGCGGGGCTGGGCTGCATGGCCGCGCTCGAAGCGGAAAAGTATCTGGCCGGCATCGAGGTGCATCGCGAAGCAGCGGAATAGGGGCCGCCGCAGACTGTATAAAACGGCTTAGAAACGCCGTGTAAAAGCCTGATTTTTCATTCAGACGCCAACCGGAACGAGGGGAAATCATGGCGTTGGACTGGGACAAGCTACGCGTGTTTCACGCTGCGGCGGAAGCGGGATCGTTCACGCATGCGGCCGAGACGCTGCATCTGTCGCAATCGGCGATCTCGAGGCAGGTCAGCGCGCTCGAACATGATGTCGGCGTGCCGCTGTTCAACCGCCATGCGCGCGGCCTGGTGCTGACCGAACAGGGCGAGATGCTGTTCCGCACGGCGCATGACGTGCTGATGAAGCTCGAGACCATCAAGTCGCGGCTGACCGAGACCAAGGACCGGCCGTCCGGCGTGCTCAGGGTAACGACGACCGTTGGCCTCGGCGCCGGCTGGCTGACCGAGCGGGTGCAGGAGTTCATCGAACTCTATCCCGAAATCAGCCTGCAGCTAATCCTCGCCAACGAGGAACTCGACCTCACCATGCGCCAGGCGGATTGCGCCATCCGGCTGCGCCAGCCGCAACAGCCGGACCTGATCCAGCGCCGCCTGTTCACCGTGCATTTCCACCTTTACGCAGCCCCCTCCTATGTCGCCAAGCACGGCAAGCCGAGCTCGGTCGCGGAGCTGAGAACCCATCGCATCGTCACCTTCGGCCTGCCCGTGCCGTCGCATCTGTCGGAGTTGAACTGGCTGGAGACGGTCGGCGATTTCGAGAGCGGCCAGCGCGTGCCGTCGCTGCAGATCAACGACATCCTGTCGATCAAGCGCGCCGTGCAGGGCGGCGCCGGCATCGCCATGCTGCCGGACTATGTGATCAGCAAGGATTCGGGCCTGGTGCAGCTGCTGCCGGAGACCGAGGTGCCGTCCTTCGACACCTATTTCGCCTACCCCGACGCGATGAAAAACCAGGCCAAGCTGCACGTGTTTCGCGACTTCATCATCGCCAAGGCCAGAAGCTGGTCGTTCTAGCTTATCCTTTCCAAGGCGTAATCCGCGGCAGCCAGCCCGGTACGTTGCGGCGGTAGGCCTCGTATTCGGCGCCATAGCGGCCGGCGAGCGTCGGCTCCTCGTAGAGCTTGACGAAGATGACCATGGCAGCCGCCGCGATTGCCGCGTAGGCAGCAATCGACCAGCTCGAGAACAGCAGCGCCTGACCCAGAATGATCGACAGCACGGCGACATACATGGGATTGCGGACATGGCGGTAGATGCCGCCGATCACCAGCCTTTCGGTCGGTGCGACGGGGGCGGGCGTGCCCAGCCCCTCCAGCGCGAAGCGGGCGAAGGCATGCAGCAGCACCGCGGCCGCGGCAATGACGAGCATGCCGCCGGTGAGCGCAAACGAGGGCAGGGGCGACCATGGCAGGCCCCAGCGATCGCTAAGCAGCCAGGGAACCAGCCCGGCGACAACGCCGGGAGCCGCAATCAGGAAAATGCCGCTGCCGGCGATCGCCGAAAACCTGCGCAATGGTCGATCCTCGCTTGACTGCCTTGGAAATGAACCGCCGCTGCCTCATTCCACATCATCAGTGTTTTTCGGCATTCGGGAGCAAAATCGGTCGGGATCGGCGTTTTCGAGACGACAATGACCCGAAATCGCGCCTCATTTTCACGATTCTGCTGGTCCTATTGGCTTCTGGAATGGGTTGGACCACAGCCTGTGCCTTTTTGCATGTGTGTGTTGCAAAATAGATGCTTGTTTCTTGGGCATGAAGAGCACATATAGAGATCATCTCCTGGACGCGTTCTCCTCCCATTAGCGTCCTCGAGTGTTCCCCTCTGGAGGTTAGCCTTAACAGGCACTTCCAATCAAACTCAGCCGGATCTTCGTTGATCCGGCTTTTTTGTTGCCTGCATGCCACTGGGATGGCTGAAAAATTCACCAGAATTGCCGCGTAACAGTGTCATGTAACCTCTGGTAACATGACAAGGACACCCTCCATCTGCTAAGTGGATGATAGGACGCGGTGTGGTTCGGACGGGAGATGGGGGCATCACTCGTACGGCCCGGGCTCAGGCGGCTACCGCGTCCGAACCTTTTGCGCCGAAGCGCGGTGACCTCGACATGCGGCGGACCTGCCGTTTTTCCTCCCGAGAAAACGGTCCGCAAACAAAACGACGTCCGGCCCCCCGGGCGTCGTTTTTGGTTTTCGCCCCCTCGATCGTTCGAGGGGGGCTCCACATGATTCGAAATCGGGCACCGGGCGAAATCAGGCAGCCTTGCCGTTGGCGTTCATCGCTTCGTCGGCGAGACGACCAGTCAGCTCGGCCATGTGATCGAAAACGGCGCGGTAGCTGGCAACGCCTGACGTGGCCGAGCGCAGCTCGATAATCAGATCGCCGATCTCGGCCTGCGGCATGGTCGCCTCGACGACGTCCCATCCCGGCCAGTCGGGCCGCGCGTCATAGCCGAGGATCTGGCCGCGCCGCTGCGGGATCAGCGCGATGATCTTCGATGTCGCGTCCGACGGCGTGACGATCTCTACCTTCATCACCGGTTCCAGAAGCACCGGCGAGCAGGCGGCCATGCCTTCCTTCATGGCGAGCTTGGCCGCCATCTGGAAGGCCATGTCGGAGGAATCGACCGCATGGTACGAGCCGTCCGACAGGTTGACCGCGACATCGACCACGGGGAAGCCGAGCGGGCCGGATTTCAGGTAGTCACGTATGCCTGTCTCGACCGACTGGATGTAGGTCTTGGGCACGACGCCGCCGGTGATGGTGTCGGTGAACTGGAAGCCGGAGCCGCGCGGCAGCGGCTTGATCTCGATGACGACATCGCCGAACTGGCCATGGCCGCCCGACTGTTTCTTGTGGCGGCCGCGCTGCTGCACCGGCTTTCGGATCGTCTCGCGATAGGGCACCGCCGGCGCATGGCCTTCCACCGGTATCTGGTTCTTGCCCTCCAGCCGCTCGCGCACGACGCGCAGATGCATCTCGCCATGCCCTGACAGCACGGTCTCGGCCGAATCCTGGTTGTGGCGCAGGCTGAGCGAGGGATCCTCCTCTGCCAGGCGCTGGATGGCGGCCGACATCTTGACCTCGTCCTTGCGCTCCCTGGGGCGCAGCGCGAAGGCGAAGACCGGCTGCGGCGGCTCGACATCGAAGAGCTGTTTGGCACCGCCCTTGGCCGAGGTGAGCGTCTGGCCGGTCTTGACCGCGTCTAGTTTGCCGAGCGCCACGGTGTCGCCGGTCCTGGCGGCGCTCAGCTTGACCTGTTCCTTGCCCAGCATCCGGTAGATTCCGGAAACCTTGGCGGTGTCGCCGCCGGGCAGCCACAGTTCCGAGCCGTCGGCGACCTGGCCGGACAGGATGCGCGACACCGACAGCTTGCCGCCATGCGGCGTGTGGATGGTCTTCATCACCTGGACCACCGTCGCATTGCCGTCCGGGGCGCCGAGCCGCATGCGGGTCGCCTCGATGTCGGGCGCATCGTGGCGGATCGTCTTCAAGAGGCGCAGCACGCCATTGCCTTTCTCGGCGGTGCCGATCAGCACCGGCGTCACCGCGCCTTCGCGCAGATCGGCGGCGAGATCGTCGAAGATCGCGTCCTTCGGCGGCTCTATCTCTTCCAGCAGCTGCTCCATCAACTCATCGTCGTGATCGGCCAGCGTCTCCAGCATGGAGAAGCGCGCCTCCAGTTCGCGCGCCTTGTCGTCGCCCGGTATCTCGGCCACCTCGCTTTCGGCATATTCGCGGTAGATGTAGGCGCGCTCCAGCGCCAGATCGATCGAGCCGATCACGACGCCGTCCTTGCGCAGCGGGATCTGGCGCAGAAGCAGCGGCGCCGCGCTTGTCGGCTGCAGCATCTTCAGCGTATCGCGCACGCCCGCGATCGCCTTGTCGACCTTGTTGAGGAACAGGATGCGCGGCACGCCGAGATCGTCGAGCTTGCGCATGATGAGCTGCAAGGCGGGGATTTTCTTTTCGTCGGCCTCGGCCACGACCACCGCGACGTCGCAGGCGGCCAGCACCGGTTCGGCCTCGAAGGAGAATTCGATCGATCCGGGGCAGTCGATGAAGGTGAACTGCTCGCCCATGAACTCGGTGGTGGCGATCGACGCCTCGACGCTCATGGCGTGGGCGCGGGCCTCGGGCGAATGATCTGAAACAGTATTGCCTGAGGAAACCGGGTTCTGGCGGGGAATGGCGCCGGTACGGGCCAATATGGCTTCGAGAAGTGTCGTCTTACCGCTTGCGAAGGGACCGACTATGGCAATGCATTTCGGTCCCGTGCGTCGTCCTCCGGCGCGAGTACCCATGACTGACCTCCACTCAGGCGTTTCCTGGGGACCGACTGGCATTCATGGTTCAGGCCAGGGTCAATCGGTCCTGAGCGGCGGCCGGCCTGTTCGACCGTCGCGGGCGGTCTGTTTCGACCTGCCCGCGATTATCGTCCCACTTGTTTGCCGGCAGGGCAAGAAAAATAGGGAGCAGGCACGGCCGGCCCTCTCAGGCGCTGAGCGCGAGCGGTTCGGCCGAGCGCCCGTCAAGCAGCGCGAGCTTGCCGCGAGGCACCGGCCTGCCGAAGAAATAACCCTGGAAGCGATTGCACCCGGCCGCCTTGGCGAGAGCGAATTCTTCTGCCGTCTCCACGCCTTCCGCCACGATGGTGACCTCCTGGATGCGCGCGATCTGCGCCAGCGCCGAGACGAATATCTGTGCCACCTGATCGTGAGCGAGGGCGCGGATGTAGGAGCGATCGATCTTGATGATGTCGACGGGCAAGGTCTTCAGATAGTTGAAGCCGCAATGGCCGGTGCCGAAATCGTCGAGGGCGATGTGAAAGCCGAGGCCACGCAATGCCTCGAGGCGCCGCAGGATCTCGGGCGTGGCGGCGGTCGCCACCGTCTCGGTGATCTCGATGATGAACTGTGATGCCGACCGGCCAGTGTCCTTCAGCACGCGGTCGCACATGGTCACGATCTCGTCACGCTTGAGCTGCTCGCCGGAGACGTTGATGGAAATGCGGCGGCCGGCGAACTGGCCGATGTCGGCACAAGCCCGCTTGAACACCCATTCGCCGAGCATGTCGATCAACGTCGATCGCTCGGCGATCGCAATGAACTCGGCCGGCGCGATCAGCCCGCGAACCGGGTGGCGCCAGCGGATCAGCCCCTCGAACGCCTCGGTGGAACCGTCCGGGCCGACGATCGGCTGATAATGCAGTTCGAGTTCGCCCAGATAGACCGCGGCGCGCAATTCCCGTTCGACCAGCCGCCGGTAGCGCTTGTCGGACAGCATCTCCTCGTCGAAGACGGTGACGCGGCCACGGCCCGCCGCCTTGCTTTCATAAAGCGCCAGATCGGCAACCAGCATCAATTCCGTCGTGTTCGAGGCATGGGCCGGCGCCAGGGCGACGCCGATCGAAATGGAGAGCGGAATGGTCTTGCCTTCATGCGATTTGCCGGCGCGCATGGCATCCAGCAATCGTCTGACATCCTTGTTGATGGCCGCCAGGTCGCCATGGGGAATGATAACACCGAATTCGTCGCCGCCGAGGCGTCCTACCATGGCGCCGGCAAAGATGCGCTCCGCGGTCTTGACCAGATGCGCCAAGGTGAGGTCGCCGAACTGGTGTCCGAACGTGTCGTTCAACTGCTTGAAATGGTCGAGGTCGATCAAGAGCAAGGCTGCCTCGCGCCTGTCGCGCCTGGTGCCCAGGCCTTCGCGCAGCGCTTCGAGGAAATAGCGTCTCGTCGTGGCGCCGGTCATCGCATCCCTGGTGAGGAAATGATGTTTCTCGGCTTCCGCAGCGGCGGCCGACTGGAGACGATGGACGACGCTGCTGCGCATGTACATCAATGCCAGCAAGGCCAGGCTCGTGGCCAGGATCGAGATGGCGAAGGCACCGCCGGCTGACAGGTCTTGCGAGACGTCGAAAGCGCCAAGCACCGCCGCGCCGGTGCTGATCACGAGCAGCGACTGGATACCGCGATAGATCCGGCCGCTATGGTCCTTGATCGTCGCCAGTATGCTCATCCGCCAGCCCCCGCAATGCAGGCCAACGGCTAGTGCGCAGCCGTTAAGAAGACATTGAATTCCCGGGCATTTCGCTTGGCGGTCCCGTGCCGGCAAGTGTCATGGTTAAGAAATCAGGCCTTCGTCCAAGCGAGGTGACAAGGGCGGTTGCATCAGAGCCGATCCAGACCGAGAATGCGGCTCACTTCGCGGGCCGGCATCTCACCGGCAACCACCAGTTCCAGGGAACAGACGATGAAGATCATTGCTTGCGGCAGCGTGCCGACCGTTATAGCGCCGGAAAAATTTTTCACCGGCCGGGTTCTGCAGACGCCAATCATCGAGAAGGAGCCGCCAGCGCGGCTCAGGGCCACGCTGGTCAGTTTCGAGCCCGGCGCGCGCACCCACTGGCACACGCATCCGCTTGGCCAGACGCTTTATGTCACCGCAGGCGCCGGCCTGGTCCAGACATGGGACGGGCCGATCCAGGAAATCAGGGCCGGTGACGTCATCTCCTTCGCGCCTGGCGAGAAGCATTGGCATGGCGCGGCGCCGAAATCGGCAATGACGCACATCGCCATGCAGGAGGCACTCGACGGCGTCCATGCCGACTGGCTGGAAGAGGTGACCGCGGCGCAATATGGCGGCTGATTGCTGTATCCACAAAACCCGGCGGTAACGCCTGACAGCGGTGACGCCGGGTTTGTTTCGGATCTACCAGATCAGGTCAGCGATGCCGTGAAGCGCTGGATGCGCGTGCAGGCTTCCTCCAGCAGCGTCTCCGAGGTGGCGTAGGAGATGCGGAAGTTGGGGCCAAGGCCGAAGGCCGAGCCGAACACCACCGCGACGCCCTCGGCCTCGAGCAGTTCCGAGCAGAAGGCCTCGTCGCTGTCGATCATCTTGCCGGCCTTGGTCTTCTTCCCGATCAGCTGGGCGCAGGACGGATAGACATAGAAGGCGCCTTCCGGCGACGGGCAGGTGATGCCGCGCGCCTGGTTGAGCATCGAGACGACGAGGTCCCGCCTGCCTTGAAAGATCGCCTTGTTCTTGGCGATGAAATCCTGCGGGCCATTCAACGCCTCGACCGAAGCCCATTGCGCGATGGTGCAGGCGCCGGAGGTCTGCTGGCCCTGGATCATGTCCATCGCCTTGATCAACTGGACGGGACCGGCGGCGTAGCCGATGCGCCAGCCGGTCATGGCATAGGCTTTCGAGACGCCGTTCATGGTCAGCGTGCGCTCGTAAAGCTTGGGCTCGACCTCGGCGATGGTCTTGAAGACGAAGTCGCCATAGGTCAGGTGTTCGTACATGTCGTCGGTCAGCGTCCAGACCTGCGGGTGCTTCAGCAGCACGTCGGCGAGCGCCCGCAGTTCGGCCTCGCTATAGGCCGCGCCCGACGGGTTCGACGGCGAGTTCATCAGCAGCCATTTGGTCTTCGGCGTGATTGCCTTTTCCAGCACCGCCGGCGTCAGCTTGAAGCCATTGTCGATCGAGGTGTCGGCAAATACCGACGTGCCGCCGCAGATCGCCACCATTTCGGGATAGCTGACCCAGTAGGGGCGGGGGATGATGACCTCGTCGCCGGGGTTCAGCGTCGCCATGAAGGCGTTGAACAGGATCTGCTTGCCGCCGGTGCCGACGATGGTCTGCTCGGGCTTGTAGTCGAGATTGTTCTCGCGCTTGAATTTTTTCGCGATCGCCTCGCGCAGCGGCACGATGCCCGAAACCGGCGGGTATTTGGTCTCGCCACGGCGAATGGCCTCGATCGCCGCATTCTTGATGTTGTCGGGCGTGTCGAAATCGGGCTCGCCGGCGCCAAGGCCAATGATGTCCCGGCCGGCATTTTTCAGCTCGCGCGCTTTCTGCGTCACCGCGATGGTGGCGGAAGGCTTAACGCGGGAAAGGGTGTCGGCAAGAAAGGCCATGACCTTTTGTCTCTCCAAAGGATCGGCGCGGCCAGGAGCGGCCGCGGCGCTTCTCATGTCGCAACATTCCCGTCAGCGCAAGCCTTGTCGGCTGGGCCAGGTGGGGCAGCGCGGTCAATGAGGCGTGATCGGCAAAAGAAAGTTCATTAACGGGCGGTAGAGGCTTGCATGGCAGGATCGCGGTTCAATTCCGCCAGGTCGCGGAGCGAGGAACCTTTGTCGCGCAGCATCGGACTTGCCCATATCACCCGTCATGATGACGGCACCTCGAGTGGTGTCTGGGGCATTTATACGCTGCAAAGCGCTTTTCAGCCGATCTTTGCCTTCAACGAGGGCAAGCTTTCGGTTGCCGCCTTCGAAGGGCTGATCCGCCCGTTTCGCGACGGCGAGCCGCAATCGCCGATGAGCTTTTTTTCGACCTGTCCGGCGGCCGACCGTCTGCATGTCGAGGCGCTGACCAGGACGCTGCATCTGCTCAATGCCGGCGCCTGCCTGCCGCAAGAGGCGTCGATCTTCATCAATTTCGACCCGTCGGTGTTCACCGAGCGCGCTGTCGCCGACAATGCCTTGCGTGACATGCGGCTGGTGCTGCAGGAAGCCGGCATCGATCCGGGCCGCGTCGTTTGCGAGGTGACGGAGCAGAGATCGGCATCGCAGGAAACCCTGCACGGCTTCGTCGCCGCGCTCAGGGCCAACGGCTTCCGGATTGCCGTCGACGACTATGGCGCCGACGATTCCGACATCACCCGCGTCAAGGAATTGCGCCCCGACATCGTCAAGTTCGATGCGCACTGGATCACGCAACTGATGGAATCGGGCGCCGGTTTCGCGCTGCTGACATCCATGGTGAGGAGCTTCGAGGACCAGGGCATCCGCACCGTGTTCGAAGGTATCGAGGAAGGCTGGCAACTGGAGCTGGCGGAACGATCGGGCGCCTCGATGGTCCAGGGCTATGTGCTGGCCCGCCCAGAACTGGCGCCGACGAGTTTCCGCGCTTTCGGCCAGGGCAGTCCCGAGCCGGTTCCTCCCCCAAGCCATGCGCCCGCTCCCCCCGCCGTCGCGCCGCGCACCGGGCGGCCCGCAAAAGCCTTCGGGCGCAAGGTGGCGCCATGAGCGTCGAGCGGCGGCGCACCGTCGGCGATGCGATCTTCGTCGACGAGATCGGCATCGAATGTGGCATCCATGGCGACTTCCGCCTGCGCAGCGCCTACCAGCCGATCTACGCCCCGCGCGGCGGCAGCTTGCATCCGGTGGCCGTCGAGGGCCTGATCGAACCGCACCGCGCCGGCCGGCCAGTGTCGCCGCGGGTGTTCTTCGACAGCGTCGCGGCTCCGGAGCGGCTGTACGTCGAAACAATGTGCCGGGTGCTGCATCTGAGGAATTTCCACAATATCGGGGTCGACGGGCTCGACCTGTTCTTCAATTACAATCCCCTGGTCAACGACCATGCTGGACGGGCGCTGGCCGAGATCCGGCTGATGAGCCGGCACCTCGATGAACTCGGCCTGGCGCCGGCCATGCTGGTGTGTGAAATCACCGAGCAGGCGGCGGACGATGCGCTGCTGGCCAGGCTGGTGCGTGAAATGCGGCGCGACGGCATCCGCATCGCCATTGACGATTTCGGCACCGGCCATTCGACCGTGGAGCGAGTGAGCCTGCTTCAGCCCGACATCGTGAAGATCGATGGCGGCTGGTTCGCGGAATTCTGCCGCCACGCCGCCGCGGAACGCTTCTTCCGCCCGCTGGTGTCCAGCCTCCACGATCGCGGTGCCAAGGTGCTGGTCGAGGGCATCGAGCAGCCCACCCATCTGCGTGTCGCGCTCGAAGGCGGGGTCGATTTGCTGCAGGGCTTTCTGCTTGGGCGTCCGGCGCTGGCCGGCACCATCTTCAACGAAGAGCCGCTTGCCGTCGATGCGCTGCTGGGCTTCGACAACAAGGTCGTGCCATTGCATAAGCGGCGCTGATGGTCGCGCCAAAACAAATCATTGGTTGAGGATGGCGCCGCTGCGATAATCCGCTCGCAGAAGCAGCGCTCCGGGGAACCATGATGATACTTTACAGCATGATCGATAGCGGCAATTGCTACAAGCCGCGCTTACTGATGGCCAAGCTCGGCCTGGCCTTCACCACCGTCGAGGTGAGTTCGCATACCGGCGATACGCGCAAGGCCGATTTCGTCGCCAAGAACCCCAACGCCATGGTGCCACTGCTGGAACTGGACGACGGCCGGCGGCTGGCAGAATCCAACGCCATCCTGCTCTATCTCGCCGAAGGCACACGCTTGCTGCCCGCGGACAAATATGAGCGCGGGCTCGCTTATCAGTGGCTGTTCTTCGAACAATACAGCCACGAGCCCTATATCGCCGTGCGCAAGGCGCTGCTGACCTTTCCGGAACGCGCAGCGGATGCCACGCCGGAGCGGCTGGCTGTGACGCTGGAGCGCGGCAACAAGGCGCTTGGCGTCATGAACACATATCTCGAAAACAACGCCTTCTTCGCCGGCCGCACATTCAGCATCGCCGACATCGCGCTCTATGCTTATACCCACACGGCGGAGCAGGGCGGGTTCCAACTCGACGCCTATCCGGCGGTGGTCGCCTGGCTCGGCCGCGTGGAGGCGGACCCGGGGCATGTGCCGATCGAATGGGTGGGGTAGGGCGGCCGGTAGTTGGCGAAAGCGGTGCCGCAGCGTCCTTCTCCCCGTATAGAGACGGGGAAAAGGACAGCAGCTTCGCCAAACCCCAGACAAATAAAAAGGCGGGATAAATCCCGCCTTCCCATTTCGGTAGCCTGATTGGGAGCGTCCGGTCCGGGCTGGCAGCTATCTGCTGTTCCAGCTTGTCGGCTCTTTCCGCTCCGGCGCGCTTCTCGCGCGACCGTCAGTACATCCGTGACTTGCCGCGCGCCCCGAACTCTCGTCCGGCGCGCGCCATTTTCAAAATCAGGCTGCCTTGCTCAGAGAACCAGCGGACGACTTGCCGGTGCGGCGGTCCTGCTCGATCTCGAAGTTGATCTTCTGGCCTTCGACCAGGGTCGACAGTCCAGCGCGCTCGACAGCCGAGATGTGGACGAAAACGTCCGCGCCGCCGCTGTCAGGCTGGATGAAGCCGAAACCCTTGGTGGCGTTGAACCACTTGACCGTTCCAGTTGCCATAAAAATAGTCCTTCACATTTGCTTTGGTATGACCGGACCGAAGTCCAGCCGGTGTGCATCGAGATTTTGGAGATAGACGTCAGCAAACGCGAAGATCGCGAGGCCCGGATCGATCGGCCGAAATATCAATGGGGCTGATATAGGCTGCTTTCGCACAAAAAACAAGACTGCGTGAAAACGTCGTGATCCGGGGCCGCCCAACGGCCGCCCCAATCTGGTGAAACCGTGGCGCAAGATCGTGCCGTCCCGGGCGGCGGATCGAGGGGAGAGGACCATGAAAACCATCCTGCTTGCCGCCTGCCTCACGCTGGTGGCCGCCCAGGCGCAGGCCATCTCGCGCTACGACCCCACACGTCTGAGCTGCGGCAAGGTCCAGTCGACGATCGCGCGCCAAGGTGCGGTTATCCTTCGCTATCAGTCGAACCGGGTGCCGGGGCTGCCGCTCTATGACCGCTATGTGCAGAGCCAGCGGTTCTGCACCATCGGCGAGGTGCGGACACGCGCCTATGTGCCGAGCGCCGATACCAAGTCCTGTCCGGTGTACAACTGCAAGCGGCGGGACAATGAGCATTTCAGGCATCGATTCATCCGGCGCCATTAGCACCCGGGAGCGGCTCACTGCTCTCAAAAGCCGAAGGACACCTGCGCCGGCGGCGGCGGGCCGACATGCACGCCTTCCATGGCCAGCATCTTTTCCTTGGTGGTCGAGCCGCCGGGCGCCGAGAAGCCGCCGATCTTGCCGCCGGCGGCAAGGATGCGGTGGCACGGGATGACCAGCGGCACCGGATTGGCGCCAAGGGCCGCCCCTGTTTCGCGCGGCAGGCCGGCATGGCCGGCGCGCTTGGCGAGTTCGCCATAGGTGGTGGTTTCGCCGTAGCCGAGTTTTCGTGCCGCGTCGTAGATGGCGAGGCGGAAATCGTCGATGCCGTCGAGGTCGACGGGAAAGCCGGTGAAATCGACGTCCTCGCCCGCGGCGTAAGCCTTGATCGAGGCGATCAGTTCGACCACCCATGACGGCTGGGCCGTGGAGGCGGAAATGCCCGCATGGCGCATCAGCCGCCGCTCCACCGCTTCGCGGCTGCGTTCGGGCAGGCAAAGCCGGATCAGGCCCTTTTCGCTCCAGGCGATGCCCATGAAACCGATCACTGTTTCTAACACTGCGTGGCCGGCCGTGATCGAAGATGTCGTTTCCATGCTGCGCTCCTTTCCGCAAAGCGGCGAAATCCGGGATTCCTGCCGGTACATATCAGGAACAATATGGCATCGCTGCCTGCATCCCGCCACCCGAAAACCACCAGATGGCCCCGATTGCTACCCAGGAATCGCTGGTGTAAGGAAAATCTTAACACCCGACAAACCGGACACCGAACGCGGCTTGCCAGCAAAACAAACCCTTATCGCCATCGGCATGATCGTGGCGGCTGCCGGCATCAGCGGCTGCACCTCGACCTCGCAAATGAAGGCCGCGCCGTCGCTGACTGAAACCGCGACCGTTGCCGGCAGCGATGCCGGCTTCACCATCCCCTTGCCGGAAACGGTTTCGGTGCTGCCGCAATCCTCCGGAATCAGCCCCGTCCAGACCACCGAGTCGACTCCAAGCGCGGGTGCACCGGCCCTCGATGCCGTCGCCCAGCCGGCCGCGGCCTTTGCCGGGGCGACCCCAACCGCGCCTGCCGTGCCCGCCGTGATGGCCGCCAATGCCTGGCAGGCGCCGGCCCCGGCGAAAGCCGGCCGGCCGATCCAGTCGGCGGAGACCTATACGACCGCTGGGCTCATCGTGCCGGCGGTTGCCAAGGGCGGCCAGAAACTGCCTGGCGTGCAGCAGGTGGCCTATGTCGTGCCGCAGAACCCGGCTGCCCTGGTGCAGTTCCCGTCGGCGCCGGTCGAGCCGGAGCAGCATGCGACCGGCATGCGCGGCGACGTCGACCGGCTGATCGTCAAATACGCCGCCTTCTACCAGGTGCCGGTCGATCTGGTGCGCCATGTCGTCAACCGCGAAAGCACCTACAATCCCAAGGCCTACAATAACGGCCATTGGGGGCTGATGCAGATCAAGCATGCGACGGCGCGCGGCATGGGCTATGATGGGCCCGCCAAGGGGCTGTTCGACGCCGAGACCAACCTCAAATACGCGGTCAAATATCTGCGCGGCGCCTGGCTGGTGTCCAACGGCAACGCCAAGAAGGCCGACTGGCTCTACCAGACCGGCTATTATTTCGACGCCAAGCGCAAGGGCCTGCTCGAGGCGACCGGCCTCGGCGTCGACCGCAAGCGCGGGCGCCTTCAGCCCGACGCCTGAGCGCGATGCCCGAACCGCGCCCGCCGGCTCCGAACGACATCCGGCTGCGCAAGATCCTCGACGAGACACTCGTTCCACCGCATTGGCCGGACGGCTTCGTCATGCGCTCGTTCGAGCGCGGCGACGCGCTGGCCCTGCATGCGTTGCTGGGCGAAGTGTTCGACGACGGCACGGACGGCCCCTTCGACGAATGGTGGCCGCGCATATCCGAAGACCCCGCATTCGACCCGGCGCTGTGTTTCCTCGTCATCGACGCCAAGGGCAGGCTGGCGGCGGCTGCACTGTGCTGGAGCTCGGCGTTCGTCAAGGATCTGGCCGTTCATCCCGAGGCGCGCGGCAAGGGTGTCGGTGAAGCGCTGATGTGGCACGCCTTCGCCATTTTTCGCGACCGGGGCGCCGCCCATGTCGACCTCAAGACCAATACGCTCGAGAACCCCGCCGCCGTGCGGCTTTACGAGCGGCTGGGCATGAGGCCCGTCGCCTGGGAAGGCTGACTGGCGGCGATGGCTGTTCGGGAACCCAAGGCGCTGCTCCGCATTCAATGAACGGTGGGGTCCTGACCGGCTGCCGGTGCCGTGCGCCGCCGGCTGCCAAGGGAGATCCACCGCGATGAAGCTTTTCCACGCATGGCTGGCGTTGAGCGTCGTCGTCGTGCTCGCGGCGGGTCCGGCGCGCGCGGTCGAGCTGTCGATCGTGTCGGGCGACACCGGCAACGGCCTCAAGGTGCTGCGCGAGATCCTCGACCGCTATGAGAAGGAGAGCGGCGACACGGTCACCATCGTCGCCATGCCGTCGTCCGGGACCGACCAGTTCGGCCAGTACAGGCTGTGGCTCGCCGCCGGCAACAGCGACGTCGACGTCTACCAGACCGATGTCATCTGGGCGCCGCAGCTCGCCAGCCAGTTCGTCGACCTGACCCAGGCGACCAGGGATGTCGTGGCCAAGCATTTCCCGTCGATCATCCAGTCGCAGACCGTCGACGGCAGGCTGGTGGCGCTGCCGATCTTCACCGATGCGCCGGCGCTCTACTACCGCAAGGACCTGCTCGACAAATACGGCGCCAAGGTGCCGGCCACCTGGAAGGAGCTGGGCGACACCGCCAGGCTGGTGATGGACAAGGAGCGGGCGTCGGGCAACAGGAATATCTGGGGTTTCGTCTTCCAGGGCAACGCCTATGAGGGGCTGACCTGCGACGCGTTCGAATGGGTGGTGTCGAATGGCGGCGGCCATATCGTCGAGCCGGATGGCGCGATTTCAATCAACAACCCCCAAGCGGCGGCCGCGCTCGATATGGCGAAGGCCTGGATCGGCACCATCGCCCCGCCCGGCGTGCTCGCCTACCAAGAAGAGGAGGCGCGCGGCGTGTGGCAGACCGGCAATGCGGTCTTCATGCGCAACTGGCCCTATGCCTATGCGCTGGGCAACAGCCAGGGGTCGCCGATCAAGGGCAAGTTCGATGTCGCACCGCTGCCGGCGGGCACGGGCGAGGGCGCCCGGCCGGCGGCGACGCTCGGCGGCTGGAACCTCGCGGTCTCGAAATATTCCAAGCACCGGGATGCGGCGATCGAGCTGGTCAAGTTCATCGCCTCGCCGGCAATGCAGAAATACCGCACGCTCAAGACCGCCAACCTGCCGACCATCCAGGCGCTCTATGACGATGCCGACATCGCCCGGCAACAGCCGATCATTCCACACTGGAAAGAGGTCTTCCTCAATGCCGGGCCACGGCCCTCGGCGGTGACCAGGAACAAGTACAACGAGGCGTCGAGCCAGTTCTGGAACGCCGTCCACAAGACCTTGTCCGGCGAGGGCAGCGCCGCCGACAATCTGGCCGACCTCGAAGCGACGCTGACCCGGCTGAAAGGCAAGGGCTGGTGAGCGCGCACCCGGCCGATGCGCGCTCTGGTTCGAGCCTGACGCGCCAGCGTGTGCGCTCGGCATGGCTGTTTCTGGCGCCGATGCTTGTGGTGCTCGCCGCCGCTGCCGGCTGGCCGCTGGCGCGCACGGTCTATTTCAGCTTCACCGACGCCTCGCTGTCAGACCTCGACGCCCGGCAATGGGTCGGCTTGGCCAATTACGTCTCGGTGCTGCGCATGCCGAGCGGGCGGGTCATCTACGACGGGCTGCTTCTCGACCCGGTCTGGTGGGGCGCCGTTTGGAACACCGTGCGGTTCGCGGTGGTTTCGGTGACCTGCGAGACGATCCTCGGCATGGTCGTCGCCCTGGTGCTCAACGCCGAATTCCCCGGCCGCGGCATCGTCAGGGCGGCGATCCTCATCCCCTGGGCGATCCCGACCATCGTCTCGGCGAAGATGTGGCAGTGGATGCTGAACGACCAGTTCGGCATCATCAATGTCGTGCTCGTCAATCTCGGTCTGATCGACCACAAGATTGCCTGGACCGCCAGCGCCGACACGGCGATGGCGGCGGTGCTGATCGTCGACATCTGGAAGACGACGCCCTTCATGGCGCTGCTGATCCTTGCCGCGCTGCAGATGCTGCCGCGCGAGATCATCGAGGTCGCCAGGCTGGACGGCGCCAATCCCTGGCAGATCTTCTGGCGCGTGACCTTGCCGCTGATCCGCCCGGCGGTGATGGTGGCGGTGATCTTCCGGGCGCTCGATGCGCTGCGCATCTTCGACCTGATCTATGTGCTGACGCCCAACAATGCGCACACCAAGTCGATGTCGGTGTTCGCCCGCGAGAACCTGTTCGAGTTCGACAAGTTCGCCTATGGCTCGGCCGCCTCGACCTTGCTCTTCCTCATTCTCGCTCTGCTTACCATGCTCACCATCCGCATCGGCAGGCTAAGCCTGGACGGAGGCCGCTGAGATGTGGCTGCTGAAGCGCATGGGTTTTTATCTGCTGGTCGGAGCAATCGTGCTGATCGCCTTGTTCCCGTTCTATTACGCCATCGTCACCAGCCTGAAATCGGGGACCGAGCTGTTCCAGGCCGACCTGTGGCCGAAGGTGCCCAACCTCGGCAATTATCGCAACGTGCTGTCCGAAGGCGCCTTCCTGCGCAACCTGCTGAACTCGCTGGTGGTTTCAGGCGCGGTGGTGGCGCTATCGCTGTTCCTCGGCGTCACCGCGGCCTACGCGCTGGCGCGTATCCGTTTTCGCGGCCGCCCGGCATTGCTGTTCGCCATCCTGTCGGTCTCGATGTTCCCGCAGGTGGCGGTGCTGGCCGGGCTGTTCGAGCTGGTGCGGCTGTTCGGCCTCTACAATTCGCTCCTCGCGCTGATCTTCTCCTACATGATCTTCACGCTGCCGTTCACCGTCTGGGTGCTCACCGCTTTCGTGCGCGACCTGCCGGTGGAGGTCGAGGAGGCGGCGATCCTCGATGGCGCGACGCCGTGGATCATCATCACGCGCATCTTCCTGCCGCTGATGTGGCCGGCGCTGGCGACCACCGGGCTGCTGGCCTTCATCGGCGCCTGGAACGAGTTCCTGTTTGCGCTGACCTTCACCTCAAACGACGCGCGGCGGACCGTGCCGGTGGCGATCGCGCTGCTTTCGGGCAATTCGCAGTTCGAGATACCCTGGGGCAATATCATGGCCGCCTCGGTGATCGTCACGGTGCCGCTGGTGGTGCTGGTGCTGATCTTCCAGCGCAAGATCGTCTCCGGCCTCACCGCCGGCGGGGTCAAGGGGTGAGGAGCGGTCGGCGGAGCCGATCAATCGACAACGATTTGTCGATTGAAGCGACGAACGCCCGAAGCCATAGCGGAGGGCAGGGCATCCTCAGATATCGGGCGCGTTGCCGATCTTCTGCTTGATCTCCAGCGCCCAGGCGCGGCCCTCGTCGCCACCCCATAAGAGCCAGGCGATGGTGCCGGCCGAAGGGTTTTCCTCATTGCCGTAATTCTTGCCGCGCTTGTCGACCTCGTGGCGGGCGAAGTAGCTGACCATGCGGCGGATGGTGGAAGGCGCCAGCTTCTCGCGGTTCTTCAGCTCCGTCGCCCGCGCCACGCCGATCTCGGTGCCGCCACGGCCGAACTGCTTGCGCAGCCGCAGGCCCTTGGCGGCATTGTCGGCCACCACTTGCGGGCAGCGCAGGTCGATCTCGTCGGCTTCGTGCATTCTTCTCTCCACTCGCAGCTGTAGCCGATAACGGGGATGTGGCAAGGCCGGGCCTGTCCCGATGCGAAATGTCGGGACTGGTTCCGGCCAAACGTCCTTGGTCGCAGAGCAACCGCGCCGGGACGCCGGCGCGCGGAACCAAGGAGCCGATCATGATCACCTTTCCCAACGAATCCGCCAGATACCGCACCGCACGCGAAAAGCTGCTGAAGAAGGAAATCGAGCTGCGCCGCGCCATGGAAGCCGTGGCCGAGGCGCGCCGCGCGTTGCCGCCGGGCGGGCTGGTGCCGCAGGATTATGTATTCGACGGCCTCGATGAAGCCGGCAAGCCCGCCAGGATAAAACTGTCGGAGCTGTTCGCGCCCGGCAAGAACACGCTGATCCTCTACAACATGATGTTCCCGCGCCATCCGCGGGAGACGCGCGACGTCGCGACCAGCGGCGGCACGGCGAAGCTCGCCCGGCCCGACCAGCCATGCCCGTCCTGCACCGCCCTGCTCGACCAGTTCGACGGCGCGGTCGGCCATCTCGAAGCGGCCGGCTTCAATTTCGTCGTGGTGGCCAAGACGGCGCTGGAAAACCTCGTCACGCTCGGCCGCGATCGCGGTTGGCGCAACATGCGGCTGGTCTCGTCGGCCAACAACAGCTTCAAGCGCGACTACAATGCCGAGGATGCGGACGGTGCGCAGATCCCGCTGCTGTCGGTGTTCCACCGCGATGCTGACGGCATCAGGCATTTCTGGTCGTCGGAACTCGGCTTCGCGCCGACCGAGCCCGGCCAGGACCCGCGCGCCATCGGCACCTGCGAGATCCTGTGGAACCTGATGGATTTCACGCCGGAGGGCCGGCCGAATTTCGGCGAGCAGCTGCAATATGGCGAGGCGTGCTGCCACTGAGGACGCTCAGTCCGCACGCTTCAGTTCGGAGTGGCTCTTCAGCACATGGTCGCCGTCGGCCTGTTCGATGAGGTAGGCGGGCTCGTCGGGCGATGCCTTGCGTTTGACCAGTGTCCTTGATCCGCGCTTCACGTGGCTGCTGAAACTCTCGCTCAAGTCGCCCGGAACATCGGAAGATCCGCTGCATTGATAGGAGACGGTTTGCGACCCGCTTCACGGATTAGACGTGCGCCCTGCAGTTAAAGACGTATGGGACTTGGTGCGAGAAAGCGTGGTTGGCTTTGTCAACGACAATGCCCTTAGCCATGGCGCGGCGATGGCGTTTTATGCCGCCACGTCGCTGGCCCCGGTTCTGATAATCGTCGTCGCGATAGCTGGCATCGCTTTTGGTCATGACGCGGCACAGTTGGCCTTGTCTGCTCAGATATCGGGGCTGATGGGCCGGGAAAGCGCGGCGCTGCTTCAGACGGCGCTCGAAGGGGCATCCAGCAAATCATCGGGGACCCTGGCGGCCCTCATCGGCGTGGCCACGCTGCTCGTCACCGCCTCCGCGGTGTTTGGCGAGATGCAGCAGGCCCTGAATGCAATATGGAAGGTTGAAGCGAAAGGGGGTTCGCTGTCGCGTCTGTTGCGCGCGCGTGCGGCAAGTCTGGGCCTGGTCGCCGCCCTCGGCTTCATGTTGCTGGTATCCCTGGCGGCGAGCGCGGCGATCTCGGCTCTGGGCAGCGTGATCAGCGCTTATCTGCCGTTCGGCCAATTTGTTCTGAGCGCCATCAACACCCTGATTTCCTTTTCCCTGATCTCCGTGATGTTTGCCGCGATCTACAAGGTGCTGCCGGACCGTGCCTTGCAATGGCGGGATGTCGGGATCGGTGCCGTGGTGACCGCCGCTCTGTTCACGTTGGGAAAGTCGCTTATCGGCTGGTATATCGGCACGAGTGCGATCGCATCGTCCTATGGTGCGGCCGGAGGGCTGCTCGTCATACTGCTCTGGGTCTATTATTCATCGGAAATCTTTCTGCTCGGGGCGGAGTTGACGCGCGCCTATTCCGTTCGACGGGGGAGCAGGTCCGACCTGGTCGGGTTGGTTCAAAATGCTCCGGCTCCGGAAAGCCTTGTTCCAATGCACCGAAGCCCCGGCTCTTCGGGCTTCGTCCCCTTGTTGGCGGTGGCGTGCGTGAGCGCGACGATGACAGCCTTTCTGCTGGGGCCTCGTCGTCCGTAGATCCTGCCGCGGTCGCAAGGCTGCTTTCCTTCTACGGCGCGACGGGAAGGGACACGGCTGGCAACCTCGCCGCATCTGCGGCGTTGGACTCCTCGAGGGAACCATTCCGATCGGAGACGCCAGATGAAAATGCTCCTGACCATGGTCGCCGTCGCGCTGACCGCCGTCGCGCCCGCCGCCCTTGCCCAGACGAACGGCACCAATTCGAACGCGGTCGCGCCCATGTTGCCCGACAGCAAGGTCGACACCCCGACCTTTGTCGGCACAGTGCCCAGTGCCAATGAATTCGAGATCCAGTCGAGCAAGCTGGCCGAACAGAAATCCGCCTCGGCCGACGTCAAGGCCTTCGCCGGCCAGATGATCAAGGACCACACCAAGGCCGGCGAGGACTTCAAGCAGGCGCTGAGCAAGGGGCAGACCACCGCCTCGATCAAGCCCGCCGGACCCGCGCTGCAGCCCAAGGACCAGCAGATGCTGGACCAGCTGAAAGCCGCCAGCGGCAAGGCGCTCGATGAGAAATACGTCATGATGCAGACCGAGGCGCACAAGCAGGCGGTCGCCCTGTTCAGCACCTATGCGAAATCGGGCGACGACCCCGCGCTGAAGGAATTCGCCAAGAAGACGCTGCCAACGCTGAAGATGCACGAGAAGCACGTGAAGGAACTCGGCGCGGCGCATTAGGGGGCGGTGGCCAGGGCGAGAACGGTTCGAGATCCGCGCTCTACGGCGCCCCCCTCTGTCCTGCCGGACATCTCCCCCTCAAGTGGGGAGATTGGCGGCTTCGGCGCCGGCTCTCTTCCTGGCGCTGTTGAAAATTGGCGAAAGCAGCGACAACAGCCAATCTCCCCCCAAAGAGGGGGAGATGTCCGGCAGGACAGAGGGGGGCGCCGTAGGGCGCTACGTCGGATACGCCCAGGCAAAACGCGCAACTTGGCCCTGTGCCTCCACCGGCCATGCGCTACACTGCCCGCCATCACCCTCGGGAGCACCCCATGCCCAAGATCGATCTCGCATTCGTGCCCGTGCGCAAGGGCTCGGGCTACCCCGCACCCTTCGACGCCCCGTGCGCCGACCGCACGCGCCGGCGCCTCGGCGATGCCGGCGGGCTTACCGATTTCGGCGTCAACCTGATGACATTGCCACCCGGCGGCTGGTCGAGCCAGCGTCACTGGCACAGCCACGAGGACGAGCTCGTCTATGTCTTGGAAGGCGAACTGGTGCTGGTCGAGGATGGCGGCGAGACGCTGCTGAAGGCCGGCGACAGTGCTGCCTTCGCCAAGAACAGCGGCAACGGCCATCACATGATCAATTGCTCGCCGGTTACGGCACGCTACCTGGAAGTCGGCTCGCGCTCTCCGGACGATGTCATCACTTGCTCCGACATCGACATGATGAGCCCGAGTTCGGACGGGCGGTTTTTGCACAAGGATGGCACGCCGTATCCGGGGCAGGGGTGAGGGCAATCGCATAGGGCGGCGCTAGCCCCCTCTCCGTCCGCTACGCGGCCACCTCTCCCCCATTTCATGGGGGCGAGGAAGCGCCAGCCGCTGATGTCGCGATCCTTGAAAAGCCTGGGTTCCTCGCCCCCGCAAAGCGGGGGAGAGGTGGCCGCGTAGCGGACGGAGAGGGGAGCACCTTATGCGATTAGCTTGGGCAGGGGTGACGCCTGGACCACATCCCGCCGCTGGCGTTCGCCCGGCAGCCCGCTAAGCTCCCTGCCAACCCAGGGAGGACACCCATGAAGAAAGAAGTCATCGAAGTGCCCGTCATGTCGGACAAGGTGCGGACGCTCGGCCTGCCCTGTTCGACGGCGGTGAGGGCCAACGGTTTCGTGTTCATCTCGGCGACGCCGCCGGTGGACATGGTGACCGGCGAGATGGTGCGCGGCGACATCGAGGTCCAGACCGAGGCCTCGCTGAAGGCGCTGAAACACTGCCTGGAAGCGGCCGGCACCTCGCTGGAAAACGTCGTGATGGTGCGCATCTACGCCGTCAATTCCGGCTTCTACAATGCGATAAACAGGGTGTATGCCCGGTATTTCAACGTGAACCCACCGGCAAGGAGTTTCGTGCCGGTGGCGTCGTGGCCGATGGAGTTTGATATCGAGATTGAGTGCGTGGCGGTGGGGTGAGGGAGCGCAGCGGACGAAAAGCTAATTGCTTGGCCTTTCGCGCCTCGAATGCCCTGAGCCTGAGCAGGGTTGGAGCGCATAGCGTAAATTTTCACTTGTCTTTCAAGTAAACTCGTCCTCAATTCCTGTCGGGGATAGGGAGGGTGAGTCATTGAATAAATTACCGAAGAAATTTGTCGAACGCGTTGCGTCGAACCTGAAGAAGTACCAGCGGATTGCGTTGGCTCAGCAAAAATCCGATGTAGCCGAGGCTGATACGGTTACCTTGGTCAAGGACATCCTCGCCGATGTTTTTGGCTATGACAAATATGACGAACTGACATCGGAACATCAGATCAAGGCGACGTACTGTGATCTCGCGATCAAGATCGCAGGAAAGCTGCGATTGCTTGTCGAAGTGAAATCGGCAGGCAGCAGCTTGGCGGATAATCACCTAAGGCAGGTTATCGATTATGGGGCTCACCAAGGCATTCACTGGGTGATCCTGACCAATGCGGTCGAATGGCGGCTGGTCCGTATCTATGTGGCAAACCAGATCAGCCACGAAGAAGTTTGCCGCATAGTAGTCGCGGATATGAATCCCAAAAATGAGGATCACCTACAGTGCCTCTTCCTGTTCGCCAAGGAAGGACTGACGACCGATGCGATGGATGCTTTTCATCAGCAGGCCCAGTTGTTTAACAAGTTTACAGTTTCGGCGATCATCCGGTCGGACCCAGTGATTTCGGTAGTGCGTAGGGAAATCCGGAGGCTCTTTCCCGATATTAGGGTCGGCAACGAGAATCTATCGCTGATGGTTGAAAATGAAGTGATCAAGCGGGACACGATCGAAGGCGACAAGGCTAAGGAAGCTGTCGCTAGGATGCGAAAGGCTATGAATAAGCTGGAAAGAGCGAAGGCCAAGGCTACGAAAGTTGTTGTCGCCGATGTCGCGAGCTAGGCTCCAAAAAGCACCTGAGACCTCTGTGGGTTGCCCGCATGGGTGGAGTGGCGATGTTCGCCGTCTTTGCCGCGTTGCCCCGACTGGCAGCCGCCGAATGCCCGGATATTCCCATGGCTGTGGCCGGTCCTATGACCGGGGATTGGGCACTCATGGGCGACGAAATGCGGCTGGGTACTTCGCGAAAGGCGATCGGCGCGAGCCTGACGTCGCGATGTACGTCTGGACGAAACAGGCGAACGGTGGCCTGTCGCTGGAGTCGATAAAATAGGGCCGCTTGGCAGTCTAATTTGAGATGTAAGCGCTGCCCCTCATCCGCCTGCCGGCACCTTCTCCCCGTTGAACGGGGAGAAGAGAGCCAATCACCTCAAGCAAAATACTCCTGCAGCGGCCTGACCTCCAGGCTCCCCGCCTTCAGCGCTGCGATCGCCTCCGCCACCGCAGCCGCCCCCGACAGCGTCGTGTAATACGGCACCTTCTGCATCAGCGTCGCCCGCCGCAGCGACTTCGAGTCCGACACCGCCTTCTGACCGTCGGTCGTGTTGAAGACGATCTGGACCTGGCGGTTGCGGATGGCGTCTTCGATGTGGGGGCGGCCTTCCAGGACTTTGTTGATCTTCTGGGCGTCGACGCCGTTTTCGGCGAGGAAGCGTTGCGTGCCCGAGGTGGCCAGCACCTTGAAGCCGAGGCCGGCGAGGCGCTTGACCGCCGGCAGGATACCTTTCTTGTCCTCGTCGCGGACCGAGACGAACAGCGTGCCGGAGCGGGGCAGGTCGACGCCGGCTCCGAGCTGGCTCTTGGCGAAGGCGAGCGCGAAATCGCGGTCGAGGCCCATGACCTCGCCGGTCGAGCGCATTTCGGGCCCAAGCAGAATATCGACGCCAGGGAAGCGGGCGAAGGGGAAGACGGCTTCCTTGACCGCGATGTGGCCGGGGTTCCTGGGGTCGGGCATGGCGCCGTAATGGGCGAAGGCGTCTTCCAGCGTCTCGCCGGCCATGATGCGGGCGGCGATTTTCGCTATAGGCCGGCCGATGGTCTTGGCGACGAAGGGCACGGTGCGCGACGCCCGCGGGTTGACCTCCAGCACATAGACCGTGCCGTCCTTGATCGCGTACTGCACGTTCATCAGTCCGCCGACATTGAGCGCGCGGGCGAGCGCCGCCGTCTGCCGCTCCAGCTCGTCGACGAGGTCCGAGGGCAGCGAGTGAACCGGCAGCGAGCAGGCGCTGTCGCCCGAATGGATGCCGGCTTCCTCGATGTGTTCGAGAATGCCCGACACGAAGGTCGCCTTGCCGTCGCAGAGGCAGTCGACATCGACCTCGATGGCGCCGGAGAGATAGGTGTCGAACAGCAGCGGGTTCTTGCCCAGCAGCGTGTTGATCTGGCCGGTCTTGTCGTTGGGGTATTTCTGCTTGATGTCCTCCGGGACCAGGCCGGGCACGGTGTCGAGTAAATAGGACTGCAGCATGCCCTCGTCATGGATGATCTGCATGGCGCGGCCGCCCAGCACATAGGAGGGGCGCACCACTAAGGGGAAGCCGAGCTCGCCGGCGACGAGGCGGGCCTGCTCGACCGAATAGGCGATGCCGTTCTTCGGCTGGCTGAGGTTCAGCTTGTGCAGGAGTTTCTGGAAGCGATCGCGGTCTTCGGCGAGATCGATCATGTCGGGCGAGGTGCCGAGGATCGGAATGCCGGCCTTCTCCAGCGCGTCGGCCAGCTTCAGCGGCGTCTGGCCGCCGAACTGGACGATGACGCCGACCAGCTCGCCCGAGGCCTGCTCGGCGCGCAGGATCTCCAGCACGTCCTCCGCCGTCAGCGGCTCGAAATAGAGCCGGTCCGAGGTGTCGTAGTCGGTCGACACGGTTTCGGGGTTGCAGTTGATCATGATCGCTTCATAGCCGGCGTCGCGCAGCGCGAACGCGGCGTGGCAGCAGCAATAGTCGAACTCGATGCCCTGGCCGATGCGGTTCGGCCCGCCGCCAAGGATGACGACCTTCTTGCGCGCCGAGACCTGCGCCTCATCGGCGAGCGCGCCGGCGAAGGGCACTTCATAGGTCGAGTACATGTAGGCGGTGGGCGAGGCGAATTCGGCGGCGCAGGTGTCGATGCGCTTATAAACCGGATGAACGTCGAGCTTTTCGCGAGTCTTCTGAATCACTTCGGCGTCGGTCTTCGTCAGTGACGCGAGGCGGGCGTCGGAGAAGCCCATCGCCTTCAGCATGCGCAGATTGACGGCGTCGCCTGGAATGCCGTGCTCGCGGATGCGGGCTTCCATGGCGACGATACCGGCGATCTGTTCGAGAAACCACGGGTCGATCTTGCACATGGCGTGCACGTCTTCCAGCGACGTGCCCATGCGGATCGCCTGCGCCACCATGCGCAGCCGGTCGGGCGTCGGCGTGCCCAGAGCGGCGCGGATGGCGTTGCGGTCGTCAGCGCTGTTGGTTGCGCCGAGGCCGGGAATTTCGATCTCGTCGAGGCCGGTGAGGCCGGTCTCGAGACCGCGCAGCGCTTTCTGCAGCGATTCCTGAAAAGTGCGGCCGATGGCCATGACTTCGCCGACCGACTTCATGGCCGTGGTCAGCACCGGCTCGGCGCCGGGGAATTTTTCAAACGCAAAGCGCGGGATCTTGGTCACGACATAGTCGATGCTCGGCTCGAACGAGGCGGGCGTGGCGCCGCCGGTGATGTCGTTCTCCAACTCGTCCAGCGTGTAGCCGACGGCAAGTTTGGCGGCGATCTTGGCGATCGGGAAGCCGGTCGCCTTGGAGGCGAGCGCGGACGAGCGCGAGACCCGCGGGTTCATCTCGATGACGACGAGACGGCCATCGGCCGGATTGACGGCGAACTGTACGTTGGAGCCGCCGGTCTCGACGCCGATCTCGCGCAGCACCGCGATCGAGGCGTTGCGCATCATCTGGTATTCCTTGTCGGTCAAGGTCAGCGCCGGGGCGACGGTAATGCTGTCGCCCGTGTGCACGCCCATCGGGTCGATGTTCTCGATCGAGCAGACGATGATGCAATTGTCCGCTCTGTCGCGGACGACCTCCATCTCATACTCCTTCCAGCCCAGCACGCTCTCCTCGATCAGCACTTCGGTGGTCGGCGAGGCGTCGAGGCCGGACTGGACGATGTCGTAGAATTCGGCCCTGTTGTAGGCGATGCCACCGCCGGTGCCGCCCATGGTGAAGGACGGGCGGATGATGGCCGGCAGACCGACATGGTCGAGGGCCTGGGCGGCGATCGCCATGCCATGGCTGATGTAGCGCTGCTTGCGGTCGCCTTCGCCGAGGTTCCAGCGGGTTTCCAGCGCATCGAGTTCGGCGTCCAGATTGTCCGGCTTCTCGGCCTTCAGCGCGGCCCGCTCGGCCTCATGCGTCTTGCGGTCGGCGTTCTTGACGTCGGTGGCGTTGGCCAGCATCGACTTCGGCGTCTCCAATCCGATCGTCTTCATCGCCTCGCGAAACAGCGCGCGGTCCTCTGCCTTGTCGATGGCATGCGCGTCGGCGCCGATCATCTCGACATTATAGCGCTCGAGCACGCCCATGCGGCGAAGCGACAAAGCGGTGTTGAGCGCGGTCTGGCCGCCCATGGTCGGCAGCAGCGCGTCGGGCCGCTCCTTGGCGATGATCTTGGCGACCACTTCTGGGGTGATCGGCTCGATATAGGTGGCGTCGGCCAGTTCCGGGTCGGTCATGATGGTGGCCGGGTTGGAATTGACCAGGATGACGCGAAATCCCTCTTCCTTCAGCGCCTTGCAGGCCTGGGTGCCGGAATAGTCGAATTCGCAGGCCTGGCCGATGACGATGGGGCCGGCCCCGATGATCAGGATCGACTTGATGTCGGTGCGTCTGGGCATGTCTATGAATTCCGTTCGGCAGCGGGCTTGCACAAAAAACCGGGACGGGAAGACCCGGCCGGTTGTGCTCGCGATTCTGGTATCAGGCTAGGAGGGCCTTATAGGGAAGAGTTTTGCCCGATGTAACCCCGAAAATGCGGGATTGGGCGGGGCTGCACAGGCTGGGCGCGCGCGTTGGGTTTGAATGGGTATCTTGCAGTGCGTTGGCGCTGCCCCTCACCTGCCTGCCGGCATCCTCTCCCCGTATAGCGACGGGGAGAGGGGTGCTGCCGTCGCCGGTGTCGCCAATCACCGCTGTTGCAAGAAGAGCGCAAGGTTGCGGCCAGCATCTTTCTCCCCGTCATTATACGGAGAGAAATGCCCGGCAGGGCAATGAGGGCGGCGCAAACCCCAGCAATCAGGCAGCCACGGCAAAAGTCGCCGAACTCTAATCCCCCAGCACCACCGTGTCCGTGATCTCGAACCGCTCCGACACGCCGATGCGGATCATGTTAAGTTTGCCTTCCCGGGTGAAGCGGAAGTCGCTGCCGGCGTCCGAGCTTGCCGGCAGGCCGGCAGCGAAGGAGATGACGCGGCTGCCGCCATCGGGCCAGGTCACGGTGACGTCGGCCTTGTCCGTGCCCTTGCGCGTCACGCTCGCCGCGCAAGGCGCCATGGGCTGTCCAACGTAGCGGGCGCAGGGAATTTGCAGGCCGGCATCGCCGGCCGTGGCCCCGGTTGGCTCTTCGGCCGCGGGTCCGTTTCCAGCCGCAGCCAGCGCCAGGCCATAGGCATCCTGCATGGCGATCTCCGCCGCGGATTTCGGCGGGGCTTCGGGGCTGGCTGGTTGGTTCGCATCACCCAGCCGAGCGGTCAGGTCGGGTGCATCGGGCGTCGCGGCGGCGTCGGTGGCCATGGCGGGCGTATCCGCGGCCTCGTCAGGCACGGTCGCCGGATTGACGGGAACGAGGTAGCGCGCGGGAGCCCAGCCGGTGGCTTTGGGATTGTCAGACTCGATCTTGCACCAGGGATGACCGTCAATGTCGTTGCAGCCGAGATTCCGTACGCTCGCACCGGCCGCCAGGCGGGCCTCGGTCTTGCCGATCGCCGACGGCTTGGCGCGCACATTGAGCAGGTCGTCGGGGGCGAGCCCGGTGACAACGGAGATAAAGGGACCTTCTTCCGCATGGGCCGGGACAACAGCCGGCCACGCCGCCATCAGCAGCGGAACCGCAACCAGCGCATGCAAACCTGTTCGGAGCGTAACTGTGCGCCTCATTATCTGGCCGTGCGCCGATACTCGAAATTCCATGCCGCGGCCATCTTGCCGCATGTTCGGCCGGTTTTATAGGGGACGATGGGCCGCCATGTAAGCCCGAAAATTGTTGCGAAGCCTTGGTATAGGCGGTGCTGGCTTGGGCGGTATTGACGCCCGCCGTCCATCGGATACGCTTCGAGCGTGTGCGGGGACCTACATGGCCGGGGACGGATATTCGCCAATCATCAAAGGCATTTTCATTGCGGAAGCGATTGTTGGAAGCATAGCGCTGATCGCCTTCCTCTGGACAGGAAAAGGCGTCGCACTAATTTATGGACGCGGTGTTTTCCTCATAGACCGGACCGAAAGCCCCTATCTCTATTGGAGCGGACTAGCGGTGATTTTAGCTGGTTTCGTGGCGTTTCCGATCTGGTCTCTCTACCGGAAGCCGCGAAGGCGCTGAGAAGACTTACCGGCCCTGTCTAGTTCCATCGAATGAGTGGCGGCATCCTGACAGGTGCTGCCCAGCCGAAGGAGAATGCCTACAGCACTTGTGCAGGCAGGATGCTTACGGCATGAATCCCGTCCTGAGCGCGTGCGCCCGTTCCGGGCGTCCCGCCTGTTCAGCCTGCCGTGCCGCCGCCTCGTGGTCGTACTCGACGGCGATCGTCTCGAAGCGATCCGGCTGGCCGGCGCCGCCCAAGGTAACGATGTCGTAGCGGGCTAAGCGCATTTTCGAGGGGGCTCCACAGGCTGGCGAAGGACTGGTCGAAAGGGCGACCCTGACAGGGACATGAGTTCCTCCCGCTTCGCGAGGGAAAGGAAATGCGTCAGGCCGACACTTCGATGTCGTGGCCGCCGACGGCCGGCAGGGCGGCGTCGTCCGCGGCCGCGGCGATGACGCTGTCGAGTAGGCCGGGGAAGCGGGCGTCGAGATCGGCGCGGCGCAGCGTGATCATGCGGTTGGTGCCGACCACTTCGGCGCGGGTCACACCGGCCTCACGCAGTTTGGCGAGGTGGTAGCTCAGATTGGTCTTGGAACCGAGATCGAGGAAGCGGCTGCAGTTCAGCGGCACGCCTTCCTTGCTGGCGAGATAGCGCACGATCGCAAGCCGCGTCGGGTCGCCGAGCACGCCGAGCACAATGGGCAGGCTGATCTGGTCCGTGTTAGGGTGTGGCAAGGTCATGGCTGGAACCTAAGCACAGTTCGGGCCGATTTCAACGCGTCGATCCTGCCCGGTCCATACACACTGTTTCTCCACTTCATGGCCGTCCTGACACAGGGCTGTCAGCATGGTTATGCTATTTTTGCCTGGCTTCATTGACATGATGCCCTTTTATGTCCAATTGTTCAATAACTTTTGAACTAAGGACGCTTTCCCATGGACAAGAGAATTTTCTGGCTCGCGCTCGGATCGTTTGCGATCTCGACCGAAGGCTTCGTCATCTCCAGCCTCCTTCCCGATATCGCCAGGGATGCCGGCATCTCGGTGCCGCTCGCCGGCTCGCTGATCACCGCTTTCGCGCTCGCCTATGCCGTGGGCACGCCGATCCTGGCGACGCTGACCGGCGAATGGGACCGGCGCCGCGTGATCCTGTGGACGCTGGTGTTCTTCGTCGTCGGCAATGTCGTCGCCGCCTTGAGCTCCTCCTTCGAAGTGCTGCTTGTCGCACGCATCATCATGGCGCTGTCGTCGGGCCTGTTCGCGGCGACCGCGCAAGGCACGGCGGTGGCGCTGGTGGACGATCATCACCGCGCCCGTGCCATCGCCGTCGTCGTCGGCGGCACCACGGTGGCCGTCGCTGTCGGTGCACCGCTTGGCGCGCTTGTCGCGGCCATCGCCGGCTGGCGTGGCACCTTCTATGCCATTGCCGGCCTTGGCGCGCTGTCCGGCGCCATCCTGTGGTACCGCCTGCCGCGCGGCATCATCGGCACCAGGCTGCCGCTGAAGCGCCGGCTGGCGGCCGCCATGCGTCCCGGCGTGATGCCGATCCTGGTGACGACATTGTTGGCGCTGGTCGGTGCCTTCACCGTCTTTGCCTATGTCGCGCCGCTTGCCATCGAAGGCGGCGGGCTGAGCGAGATCGCGCTGCCCGGCATGCTGCTCGCCTTCGGCGTCGGCGCCGTCGTCGGCAACATTGCAGGCGGCCAGGCGGCCGACCGTTTCGGCGCCACGCGCACCGTCGGCTGGTCGCTGGCGTTGAGTGCGGCCATGCTGATCATGCTGTCGGTCATCCCGACCTTCCTGCCGCAGCACATTGCCGGACCGGCGCTGATGGCGATGATGGTGCCGTGGGGCATCGTCGGCTGGGCGTTCCCGCCGGCGCAGGCCAGCCGCATCATCAAGCTGGCGCCGGACGCCGCTCCAATCGTGCTGTCGCTCAATGGTTCGGCGCTCTATCTCGGCGTGGCGGTGGGCGCGGTGGTCGGTGGTGGCGTGCTGCGCTACGGCGCGCCCGCCGATCTCGGCCTGGTCGCGGCGGTATTTCCGATCGTCGGGCTCGGCATCGTGCTGGCGGGGCGGGTGTTTGCCCGGGCCGTCACCATGCCGGCGGAATAAGGCCGGCTCCGAGGCTTGCATCCTTGTTTTTTCGCGGCCGCTTCTTCAGCTGGAAGGAGTGGCCGCGGGCAATTCCAGCTTCAACGCAGCCACTTCATCGAGTGTGGCCCGCAGTTTCGCGGCCTGCTCCGCGCCAATCATGGCCTCGAATTGCCGCTGGGCGACGCTCCATAGCTTGATCGCCTCGTCGAGCTTGGCCTGTCCTGATGACGTCAGCCGTACGCGCTTGACGCGGCGATCGTCCTTGTCGGGGAAGGTTTCGACATAGCCGTCGCGGACCAGGGGCTTCAGCGTGTGGCCGAGCGCCGACAGATCCATGATCAGCGCCTCGGCAATTGCTCCCATCGCCGGCTCGCTGCCGACACTGATCTGGAACAGCAAGCCGAACTGCGTGCCCTTCAGGCCGGAAGGCGCCAGCGCGTCGTCGTAGAACCGGCCGAGCCTGCGTGCGGTGCGCCGCAAGGTGGCATTGTTGCAACGGCTAAATCCGTCAGCTTCACTCATGGTCGCTCCTTGTGGAGCATCTCCGGCGAAACGCATCGCCTCCAATGCTCTGTCTTGTACGCAATTCCGGACGCAAAACCGCTGGGCACTTGCTGGAATTGTCTGGCAGGTGCGCCAGCCTGCCGCAGAAATAGTTTTCGCCGCCGCCGTTGACAAGATGGTGGCATATACCTATTTCGCGGAAAGTGGCGTATACCACTAATTCGAATAACAGCCTGGCCGGCCGATTTATCCACCGGGGCCGAAGACAGCGAACACAAGGAACGTGACAATGAGCAAGAATGACAACAAGGGCACGGCGGTCGTCACCGGCGCTTCATCGGGGATCGGCGCCGTCTATGCCGACCGTCTGGCGGGGCAGGGCTACGACCTGGTGCTGGTGGCGCGCCGTGCCGACCGGCTGCAGGCGCTGGCCGAGAAGTTGCGCCATGACCACGGCCGCAACGTGAGCGTGATCAGCGCCGATCTGTCCGACGACGGCGATGTGCGCCGTGTCGAGCAGTCGATATCAGCCGACGAAACCGTGACGCTGCTGGTCAACAATGCCGGCCTTGGCGGTCAGGCAGTGGTGGCAACCGCCGATGCCGACGCGGCCGAGCGCATGATCAAGGTCAATGTCGTGGCTCTGACCCGGCTGACGCGTGCCGTGCTGCCTGGGCTCCTGGCGCGCAACCGGGGCGGGATCGTCAACATCGCCTCGGTCCTGGCCTTCGACACCTCGTTCGGCGGCATCTACAGCGGCACCAAGGCCTATGTCGTCAACTTCACCGAAGCCCTGCATCGCGAGGTCGCGGGCACCGGAGTGACGGTGCAGGTGGTGCTGGCGGGCGCGACCCGGACCGATTTCTGGGAGCTTTCCGGCGGTGATATCGACCAGCTGCCGAAGGAGATCGTCATGACCGCCGACGATATGGTCGACGCCGCCCTTGTCGGCCTGGCCAGGGGCGAGGCCGTCACCGTGCCGGCGCTTGCCGACACGGGAAAGCTGGACACATTCCTAGGCGCCCGCCAGGCCTTCTATGGCAGCCTGCACGCCGACAAGCCGGCCCCGCGCTACGCGGCTTAGGCTGACGTGGCGGCCGGCCGTCAGGCCGTCCGCCACATCGGGATGATCGAGGCGGCGAGCACCAGCGCCAGCACGATGTTGAGCGCGCGCCATTGCCACTCGGTTTTGAGCAGCCTGGCCAGCACCATGCCGGCGATGCACCAGACGGACAGCGAGATGGCAGCGGTGAGGCCAAAGGTCGAGCCGAGCAGCAGTGCGAGTTGTCCGGGTCCGTCGGCGAGGGCGGCGAACGAAGCCGCCGCGCCCAGGCCCATCGCCCAGCCTTTGGGATTCATCCACTGGATGCCGGCGCCGCCCAGGAAGCTGTTCGGTTTGGCCATGGTGACGTCAAGGTTGGGTGGCCCTGCGCGACCGATCTTGATCGCCAGCCACAGAAGATAAAGCGAGCCGATCACCTTCATCGCCAGTTGCAGCGAAGGCACCGCAAGCAGCAGGCTGGCGAGGCCGGCGGCGGCCGCCCCCGTCACGGTAGCGAGGCCGGCGGCGCTGCCGATCATCAGCGGTACCGAACGGCGAAAACCGAACTGCGCTCCGGAAGCGGTCGACAAGGTCGTGGCGATGCCGGGCGTGGCGGTAGCCACGAAGGCAAACAGGATGAGCGGCAGGATCGGCTGGAGCATGTAGCATCCTTTGTCAAAGGCTTCATGGTAGACTGAGCGTGACATCAGTAAATGCAATGTTTGCGATGATGATCATTAGCATTTATAATGCTGATGATGATCCGCAATCTCGATACCAGTCTCATGCGCACCTTCGTCACCGTCGCCGACAAGGCCAGCATGACGGCGGCGGCCAACGCGCTGCACCTGACTCAGGGCGCGGTCAGCCAGCAGGTCAAGCGGCTGGAAGACACGCTCGGCTGCGGGCTGTTCGAGCGCGACCGGCGCGGTCTGCGGCTGACCCATTCCGGCGAGCGACTGTTCGACAAGGCAAGGCGCCTGCTCAGCCTCAATGACGAGATATGGACCGAGATGGTGGGGAGCGCTGTCGCCGGACAGGTGCGGCTCGGCGTTCCCTACGACCTTGTCGGCACCTTGCTGGCTCCCGTCCTGAAGGCCTATGCCGAGGCCTATCCGAAGGTCGAGATATCGCTGGTCTGCGCCTCCTCGCCGGAACTGGCGGCGGCACTGGCGGCCGGAACCATCGACCTCGCGGTAATCGAGGAGCGGGTCGGCCCGACCTCTGGCGAATGCCTGGCCATCGATCGGTTGGTCTGGGTCGGCGCAAGGGGTGGGGTGGCTCGCGCCAAGCGGCCATTGCCCGTCTCGATCGTTGCCGACACCTGCGCCTTCCGGCCGGTGGTGCTGGCGGCACTTAACGAGCATGGGCTGGAATGGCGCAGCGTGTTCGAGAACGGCAACATCGACGCGACGACGGCGACGGTGCGTTCCGACCTCGCCGTCACCACATGGCTCGCTGCCACCGTGCCAGCCGATCTCGACATATTGCCGTTCGACAGCGGCCTGCCGCCGCTGCCGAATTTTGCCATCAACCTGCACCTGCCGAGGCATGGCGTGAGCACGGCGGCGCAGGAATTCGCACGCCATATACGCGATGGGCTGGCGCGGCGATCGCAGGCTGCCTGATGCCCGAATTTACTTCCAGTTCTTGCGCCGCTCGAGTTCGGCCGGGGATGGCTCGCCCGTGACAAAGGAGCCCACCTTGATTTCGCCCGCGCGCTCATAGGTCGCGATGATGACGCCGGTGGTCGAAGTCTGCGATTTGACAAGCTTGAAAGCGGCCGGCATCGCGGCCTCGCCGAACAGCCGCTTGCCCTTGCCCAGCAACAGCGGGAAGATCATCAGCCGGATCTCGTCGATCAGCCCGTTGGCGAGCAGGGTCTGAATGAGATCGCCAGATCCCTGGATGAGCAGGTCAGGTCCATCTTCCTGCTTGAGGCGACGCAAAGCCGTGATGATATCGGGCCCAAGCGCGTGCGTGTTCTGCCAGGTCAAAGTATCCGGCCGATGGGTCGCCACATACTTGGTCGCGGGGTTGAACGCATCCGCGATCGGATCTTTCTGGTAGGGCCAGTACGCGGCGAAGATGTCGTAGGTTCTGCGGCCGAGCAGCAGGGCGAAGGGTTTGGAGAACAATTCCTCCATTGCCGCGCCTCCCACCTCGTCAAAATAGTGGAACGTCCAGCCGCCGAATTCGAAGCCACCGACCGGATCCTCTTCCGGCCCTCCCGGCGCCTGCATGACGCCATCGAGGCTGACGAAGGTCGCGGCGATGATCTTTCTCATTGTGCTCTCCCTTGCTTGCGGCCACGCCATCGCGGCCGGACTTCAACCCAAGGACGGAGCAACCGCGCCCGTCCCGACAAAGGCCGCGAGATTTGGTCCGCCCTCGATAGGTCAGCCGCGGACGCTCACGGCTTTCGACGAGAACCAGACATGCTCGAAGATCGCCGTGGCGGTGCGGTCCGGCTGCCTGTCCTCGACCAGCCAGATCGAGCGGCTGCGCGTGGCCTGCTCGCGTGTCGGGATCTTCGCCGCAAGATCCGCGAGCGAGGCGCCGAAGCATGGGATGAACCAGGCACGCATGAACGGATCGCAGGCAAAGCCCTTTTCGGTGCGGGTCACCAGCATCGCCAGCGGGACGCGCTCGGCGGGACGCCAGGGGAAGATCATGCGGCCGCCGGGGCGCAACGCTTTCAGCCATCCGGCGGGAGGGGCGACGACACCGGCATTGACATAAATGATGTCGGACGGCGGCAGCGGCGACGTCACGGCATCGCCATGGACAATGGTCGCATTGCCGTAGGTTTCGAGATTCTTGCGCGCCAACCCGGCCAGGTTTTCGTCGATCTCAAAGGCGGTGACGGTGCCGCCTGGCGAAACCAGTTTGGCCAGCAAAGCCGTGTAGTAACCGCTGCCGGCGCCGATATGCGTGATGGCCTCACCAGGCTTTGGTGCGAGTTTTCCGATCCACATGGCGTGCAGAAAGGGCTCGCCATTGTTGATGCCCTTGTCGGTATCGAGCGCCACCAGAACGTTCTGGCAGATGTGGGCCGGATCGGCGCTTGGCGTGGTGACCGTGCCGTTGCCGGTGATGACCGTCCATGGGCCGGGGCCGAGGAAGGCCTCGCGCGGTACGCTGGCGAACACCTCTTCCAGGCGGGTCCGATGAGGCGGCGTTGACCGCCATCAGCCGCGCGTAGAATGTCCGGATGTCCTCGAGGTCGCTCATGGCATCGGGAAGATAGCGCGATCCGGCGGTTTGTCCCGTGATTAAACGGAACTTCAGCCAACCCCGAACATGGTGTCGTAGAGCAGCTTGAAATTGAGCACCAGGATGATTGCCGCGACCACCCAGGCCAGTGCGGCGACGCCGCGCGGGATGGCGAGATTGCCCATCTTCTTCTTGTTGGACACGAACTGCACCAGCGGGACGACCGCGAAAGGCAGCTGCATGGACAACACCACCTGGCTGAAGACCAGCAACTGGCCAGTGCCCTTCTCGCCATAGAGCGCGGTGACGACCACCACCGGTATGATGGCGAGGCCGCGGGTCAGCAGGCGCCGCGCCCAGTTGGGGATGCGCAGGCGCAGAAAACCTTCCATGATGATCTGGCCGGCGAGCGTCGCCGTCACCGTCGAATTCAGGCCCGACGCCAGCAGTGCCACGGCGAACAGGATCGAGGCGATGCCGAGGCCAAGCAGCGGCGACAGCAGCTTGAAAGCCTGGTCGATCTCGGCGACATCCTGGTGGCCGGTTTCGTGGAAGGCGACGGCCGCGACGATCAGGATGGCGGCGTTGACGAACAGCGCCAGCATCAGGGCGATGGTGGAGTCCGTCGTCGCCCATTTGATGGCATCGCGTTTTCCGGCCTCCGTGCGCTCATAGGCGCGGGTCTGCACGATCGAGGAATGCAGGTAGAGATTGTGCGGCATCACCGTTGCGCCGATGATGCCGATGGCGATGTAGAGCATCGCCGGATTGGTGACGATTTCGGAGGACGGCACGAACATTGAATGCAGGATCGTGCCGGCCGGCGGGGCGGCAACGAAGATCTGGATGGCAAAGCAGCTGAAGATGATGACCAAAAGCGCGACGACGAAGGCTTCGAGATAGCGGAACCCCTTGTTCATCAGGAGCAGAACCAGGAAAGCGTCGAGCGCGGTGAGCATGGCGCCGCCGATCAGCGGGATGCCGAACAAAAGCTGCAGCGCGATCGCGGTGCCGATCACCTCGGCGAGGTCGCAGGCGATGATGGCGAGTTCGCAGGCGATCCACAGCACGAGATTGACGGGGCGCGGATAGTAGGCGCGGCAGGCCTGGGCGAGGTCGCGGCCGGTGGCGATGCCAAGGCGCGCGGCCAGCGCCTGCAGCAGGATCGCCATCAGGTTGGACAGCATGATGATGAACAAAAGCGTGTAGCCGAACTGCGCGCCGCCGGCGAGGTCGGTCGCCCAGTTGCCCGGGTCCATGTAGCCGACCGAGACCATGTAGCCGGGACCCATGAAGGCGAACAAGCGGCGGAACCAGACGCCTGATGTCGGCACCGCGATGGAGGAGTTGACCTCGCGCAGGCTGGGCTGATCGTCTTCATCCCGTCTGGCGAACCGCCATGCGGACCGGGAGGTTGTGACGTCTGCTTCTGACATGAAAAGGCTTTCCGCGACTTCCGGAGGATGCCCTCAAGGTACGCCATGGCTCAACATTATGCAATAGGCTATATTTCATTGTCGGTGCTTTTTAGCATGTCGCGCTGTGCGTGCGAGGATGACGCCCCCGGAGACGCCGGTTGCGCCTCTCTCGGAATGCAAATAAACGGCCTGAAGAATCAGAGCCCGTGCTATAAAAGCAGGGACGGCAAACTCCCGAGGAGGAGCGCGCATTGGCGCTGAAGAACAGACCGGTCCCGCGTGAGCCGTTGCTCGATGCCGATGTCCATTCGGAAGGGTTCCGGCAGACGCGCGAAGCGCGCCGCAGCGCGCTGGTCGAGGATTATGTCGAACTGATCGCCGACCTGATCGAGGACGGCAACGAGGCGCGCCAGGTCGACATCGCCGCGCGCCTCGGCGTCGCCCAACCGACGGTGGCCAAGATGCTGACGCGGCTATGCGCCGACGGGCTGGTGTCGCGAAAGCCCTATCGCGGCGTGTTCCTGACCGATGCCGGCCGCAAGGTCGCCGAGGAAAGCCGTATCCGCCACCAGACCGTCGAGGCCTTTCTGCGCTCGCTCGGCGTCAGCGCCGAGACGGCGCGCATCGATGCCGAGGGCATCGAACACCATGTCAGCGCCGAGACCCTGGAAGCGTTCCGCAAGGCGATGACGGCGCGCTGAAGCGCTTCATTGCCGCGTTTTCGACCATGTTAGCCGCTGGAACCGCCGGCGCTTATACGCGTTGCCCTCTCGTTGCGCGCCTATTGCGCGCCAGGGAGGAAGCAATGGGCATCGAGCAGGCACCGACCGCAAAAGGCAAGCAGGCAGCCACAGGATTGGAACAGGCGGCCGCCAGGGACGAGCGCAAGACCGAGGCCGAAACGGGACATCCGCTGAAGAAAGGCGCCGATCGTTTCGAGGAACGCTCGAAAAGCTCCGACGGCAAGAGCGCCGGCGCCAAGCAGAAAGAGTAAGCGGCAGCAGTTCTGGACCGATGCGGATGACCATCGAGTGGCGCCCGCCTGAACGCTTTGTCTTTCAGGGACATTCGATCGCCTGGGGCGTCATGGGGGAAGGACCGCCCGCCGTCGTTCTCCACGGCACGCCATTCTCCTCGGTCGAGTGGCGCCGCATCGCGCCATGGCTGACGAAGCAGCGACGCGTCCACTATTTCGACATGCTTGGCTATGGCTGGTCGGACAAGCCGGACGGCGATGTGTCGCGTGGCATGCAGAACGAGCTGTTCGCGGCGCTCTATGCCCACTGGAAGCTGGAACGGCCCGACGTG
Organism: Mesorhizobium sp. ESP6-5; assembly: GCF_020164695.1. Lineage (NCBI taxonomy): Bacteria > Pseudomonadati > Pseudomonadota > Alphaproteobacteria > Hyphomicrobiales > Phyllobacteriaceae > Mesorhizobium > Mesorhizobium sp. ESP6-5. The sequence goes on along the minus strand of NZ_JAIUGR010000011.1, from coordinate 40,472 downwards.
GTCGCGCATGATTTCGGCGGATCGACCGCTCTGCGCGGTCATCTGCTCAACGGTTTGGAGTTCCGCTCGCTGGTGCTGATCGATCCAGTGGCGATCAGCCCGCAAGGTTCGCCGCTGGTCCAGGCAGCCAGGCAGAACGAGAAGGTTTTTGCCGGGCTGCCCGCATATGTCCACGAAGCGATCTTGGGGGCCTACATCGATGGCGCGACGGACAATTCGTTGCGCACAGACGAGATGCAGGCCTATCTGCGTCCATGGCTTGGCGACGAGGGCCAGAAGGCGTTCTGGAGGCAAGTCGCGCAGATGGACGACAAGTACACGGAGGAAGTGGAGTGGCGATATGGCGAGATTCGCTGTCCGGTCACCATCCTGTGGGGCGAAAATGACGATTGGATCCCGGTAAAGGACGGCCGGGAGCTGGCGCGGCGCATTCCCGGCGCGACGTTTCAGACAGTCCCCGGCGCCAAGCATCTCGTCCAGGAAGACGCGCCGGAGGCGATCGCCGCAACGGTCCTCCAGTTTTGGCGGAGCCTGGAAGCCGGCTGGGGCGCTGGCAGTGTCTCAGTATGAAATTTGGTGGCGGACCCGCCCGTCTCGACCGGGGCCTCCAGCACATGACTGGCGCTCTTCCCCTGAGCTACGGGCCGCCAACCTGTTTATATCAAGCTACCCGCTTTTTGTAAGGGCCGCGATTGTCGACGTCGCGGGTGACGCCGAGCGCGGGGCCGAGCAAACGGCTGATCGACAGGCCGCCGCGCTCCAGCGCCTGCAGGGTGAGCGGATCGGTGACGGCGACGCTGGGATCGAGCGTCACCGCGCCGGCATTCGCAAGCCCGAGGCACGGCAACGCCACCGGCATCGACAGGAAACACCTGATCGTCCTCAAGCCTGGAACCCCTTCCAATGCCGGCGATGCGACAGGCCTTGCGGCGCTCCCGGCCAGTGTGGTGGAGCGGCCATGCGGCGCTGCCTGGCCACAAAAATGCTGTGACTTGGAGCAACCATTGCGATACTTGTTTGTTGGATTGAGCCGGCCCTGCCGGAGCAATGGGGAAGTTTGCAGCACGAGGAGTTGCCATGCTCTGGAGAGGCCGTCGTCAGAGTGACAATATCGAGGACGACCGCAGCGATGGCGGCGGCGGCGGGATCGGTGGTGGTGGCGGCCAGTTCCGCATTCCGATCGGTGGCCGCGCCGGTGGCGGCGGTAGCATATTCCTCGTCATCCTGGTGGTGCTGGCAGGATGGTATTTCGGCTTTGATCCCTCAACGATCCTGGGCGGTGGCGACGGCGGCCTGCTGCCGGGCGGCGGTGGCCAGATATCGGACAACAGCGGCGGCCAGGACAGCGCCGCAACGCCAGCCAATGACGAGATGAAGCAGTTCGTGGCGACCGTGCTCGCCGAGACGGAAGACACCTGGACCGGCATCTTCAAGTCGCAAGGCCTGACCTACGAGGACCCGAAGCTGGTGCTGTTTTCCGGCCAGGTCCGCTCCGCCTGCGGCTTTGCCTCGGCGGCGGCGGGACCGTTCTATTGTCCGGGCGACCACAAGGTCTATCTCGACATGACCTTCTTCCAGCAGCTCGACCAGCAGTTCGGCGCTTCCGGCGAGTTCGCCCGCGCCTATGTCATCGCGCATGAGGTCGGCCACCACGTGCAGAACCTCACCGGCATCATGGGGAAGTTCAACCAGATGCGGCAAGGCATGAGCGAAGCCGATGCCAACCAGCTGTCGGTGCGCATCGAGTTGCAGGCCGACTGCTTCGCCGGCGTGTGGGCGCATTACACCGGGCAGAAGGGCATATTGGAGCAGGGCGACTTCGAAAGCGCGCTGAACGCGGCCAAGCAGATTGGCGACGATACGCTGCAGAAGAAGATGCAGGGCTATGTCGTGCCGGAAAGCTTCAACCACGGCACCTCGCAGCAGCGGCAGACCTGGCTGACACGCGGATACAAGAGCGGCAAGCTTTCGGACTGCAACACGATGAGCGGCCCGCTCTAAGCAGCCGTTTTCGGACATGGACCTGGCGGCCAACGCGCCGTCAGGGAGTGTCAGGATCAAAGCTTCCTGCCTGTTCCCGCACTGTTCCTTTCCGCGGGCTCGCCTATAAGGTGCGTCCGCCCGCGCCCCCTAGGCGGCCAGAGGAGCTTGACCCATCATGATCGATCCCAAAACCGCCAAGCGGGGCCTTGCGCTGGTTTTCACCACGCTGCTGCTCGATATCATCGGCTTCGGCATGATCATGCCGGTGCTGCCGGCCTTTCTCAGGGAATTGACCGGCGTCGGCATCAGCGAAGCGGCGATCGAGGGCGGCTGGCTGTTCTTCGTCTATGCGGCCATGCAGTTCTTCTTCGCGCCCATCATGGGCGGCCTGAGCGACCGATTCGGGCGGCGGCCGATCCTGCTCGCCTCGGTGTTGACCTTCTCCATCGACAATTTGATCTGTGCCATCGCCTGGTCCTATCCGATGCTTTTCATCGGCCGCGTCCTGGCCGGCATTTCGGGCGCCAGCTATTCGACGACGTCGGCCTTCATCGCCGATATTTCGAACGACGAGAACCGGGCGAAGAATTTCGGCCTGCTCGGCATCGCCTTCGGCGTCGGCTTCGTCATCGGGCCGGTGCTGGGCGGATTGCTCGGTACGTTCGGGCCGCGCGTGCCGTTCTTTTTCGCCGCCGGGCTCGCCTTCGTGAACTTCCTCATCGCAATGTTCTTCCTGCCCGAAACGCTCGATGAAAAGCACCGCCGCCGCTTCGAGTGGAAACGCGCCAACCCGGTCGGCACGCTTCTGCAGATGCGCCAATATCAGGGCATCGGCTGGATTGGGCTGGTCTTCTTCCTGATGACGCTCGGCCACATGATGTATCCGGCGGTGTGGTCGTTCGTCTCCAACTACCGCTACGGCTGGAGCGAGCAGCAGATCGGCTTCTCGCTCGGCGCTTTCGGCCTGTGCGGCGCCATCGTCATGGGCACGGTGCTGCCGCGCGTCATCCCCAGGCTCGGCGAGTGGAGGACGGCGGTCATCGGCCTGACGTTCACCGCGGCCAGCGCCTTCGGCTATGCCTTCGCCTCGCAAGGCTGGATGGTCTACGCGGTGATCGTCGTCGGCTGCCTGGAAGCGCTGGCCGATCCGCCGCTGAGAAGCCTCGCCGCAGCCAAGGTTCCCCCTTCGGCACAAGGCGAATTGCAAGGCGCGATGACCTCGATCTTCTCGATCACCTCGATCGTCACGCCGCTGCTCTATACCGCGATCTTTTCCTGGTTCACCGGCCCCAGCGCGCCCGTCACCTTCGGCGGCGCGCCCTATCTGGTCGGTGCATGCTTCCTGGTGCTGGCGGTCATCGTCTTCGTCACCAAGGTGGCCAGGCCGGCGACGGTCATGACTGTCACGAACGATGTCGTGGAAGATGGAGCCCAGCTGTGAGCCGGAGGCAAGTGAGGGGTGGCGCGACGCGTCTCAGGCCCTTTCCGCCAGCAATTCCTCGCCGCGCTTTTCGCGAATGAGGTTGACGAAGCGGCGGAACAGGTAGTGCGAGTCCTGCGGGCCGGGGGAGGCCTCGGGGTGGTGCTGGACCGAGAATACCGGGCGGCCGGTCAACGCGATGCCGCAATTCGAGCCGTCGAACAGCGAGACATGGGTTTCCTCGACACCCGCGGGCAGCGAGTCGGCATCGACGGCAAAGCCGTGGTTCATCGAAACGATTTCGACCTTGCCGGTGGTGTGATCCTTGACCGGATGGTTGGCGCCGTGATGGCCCTGATGCATCTTGGCGGTTCTGCCGCCCAGCGCCAGCGCCAGCATCTGGTGGCCGAGGCAGATGCCGAACACCGGAATGTCGGTCTTGAGCAGGTCCTGGATGACCGGCACGGCATAGTCGCCGGTGGCTTCCGGGTCGCCGGGGCCGTTGGAGAGGAAGATGCCGTCGGGCCGCATGGCGAGGATTTCTTCCGAACCGGTGCTGGCCGGAACCACGGTCACCTTGGCGCCCAGACCGGCGAGCAGCCGCAATATGTTGCGCTTGACGCCGTAGTCGATGGCGACGACGTGCAGCGAAGGCTCGGCCTGTTCGCCAAAGCCTTCGTTCCACGCCCAAGGCGTCTCGCGCCAGACAGAAGACTGGCCCGACGTGACCTCCTTGGCGAGATCGAGCCCGATCAGGCCCGACCATGCGGCGGCACGCCGCTTCAGGTCGTCGAGGTCGAAGACGCCGTCGGGCGCGTGCGCGATGACGGCATTGGGCATGCCCTTTTCGCGGATCAGCGCGGTGAGCGCGCGGGTGTCGATGCCCGAGAGCGCGACGATGCCGCGCTTCTTCAGCCACTGGTCGAGATGGCCGGCGGCGCGGTAATTGGACGGGTTGGTGACATCGGCCTTGAACACGGCACCGACGGCGCCGGCACGAGCGGCCGGATTGAGGTCTTCGATGTCCTCGCCATTGGTGCCGATATTGCCGACATGCGGGAAGGTGAAGGTGACGATCTGGCCGGCATAGGACGGGTCGGTGAGGATTTCCTGGTAGCCGGTAAGTGCCGTGTTGAAGCAGACCTCGGCAACCGCCGAGCCGGTGGCGCCGAGGCCGCGACCCTCGATGACGGTGCCGTCGGCCAGCACCAGAAGGGCGGTCGGCTTTTCAGTGGCCCAGGCGGGCGTCATCTCGGCCATGGCGGCACTCCTATCAAGCCGCGCGCTTCCATAGCCCGGCGGGCGTTGGCGCGGCAAACGGCGCGAAGCGGCGAATTCGCGGTCTCCACGCACCCAAGCTTCAGTTCATGCAAGGCCCAGTACATAGGGGAAGGGGGCAGGGCGGTCAATGATCATGCGAAGGAGGGCCGCGATTTATTTCATTGAGGAATATCATAGGCTTGCCCTGGCATATCAGGGTTTGCGTTGGCCTGTCCCCGGCGCTATGGTCCGCGCCGACCGAAGGAGAGAGAGCAATGCGCGCGAAAATCGCCGAATCCCTGAAGACCGCGATGAAGGCGCAGGACAAGCACCGGCTGCCGACATTGCGGCTGATCCAGGCCGCCATCCACGACCGCGACATCGCCAATCGCGGTGCCGGCAAGGAACCCGCCAGCGATGAGGAAATCCTGCAGATCCTGGCCAAGATGGTGAAGCAGCGCGAGGAATCGGCCAAGGCGTTCGAGGACGGCAAGCGCCCGGAACTGGCCGCGCAGGAACGCGGCGAGATGGAGATCATCCGCGGCTTCCTGCCGACGCAGCTTGACGATGCCGCGGTCACGGCGGCGGCGCGCGAGGCGATAGCGGCGACCGGTGCGGCCAGCCAGAAGGACATGGGCAAGGTGATCGCGGCGCTGAAGCAGAAATATGCCGGCCAGATGGATTTCGGCAAGGCGAGCGGCATCGTCAAGGCGCTGCTGCAGTAGGGCTTTCTACTCTCGCATCGTCGGCTTCCAAAACGGCCACTCGACGCCAAGCTGCGCTGTTAGACCCGAGGCTCCAATGCGCGGCGCAATGCAGGTGCTTCCCGCTGGATATGGTCCCACAAGCGATTGGCGATCGGGCCGTGCGGCCGGTCGCGGCGGCGCGCCACCACCAATTCGTCGGTGCGGCCCGGCAGATGACTGCCGGCTATGGATAACAGCTGGGCGTCGCGCAGCTCTTCCGCGATCAGGAAGTGAGGCAGGTGGCCCCAGCCGAGCCCTTGCAGGATGAGTTCCTTCTTCACGGCCTGATCGGGGACCAGGCATCGCGGCGCGCCCTCGGCCACGAAATAGTCCTGTCGTGGCGAATGCAGGGCGGTGTCGCGCATCACGCACTGGGTGAATGCCTGCATCTTCTCCAGTGTGACCGGTTGTTCGACGCGCTTCGGCAGAAAGCCCGGCGCCACGACGGGAATGAACGACACCTTGCTGAGATCGATCCATTCCACCCGTACGTCGCCCTTGTCGATCCAGTGCAGGATGAGATCGGCTTTGTCGTCAAAAAGGCGTTCCCACGGGCCGCCGACGGCTTCGAAATGGAGATGCAGCCGCGTGCCGGGGCACTGGGCGAAGAACCGCCCAAGCATGCCCAGCACCTGCGGGCGCGGGCAGAGGTCGCCGATCACGACGTGGATATCGCTTTCCTCGCCCATCGAGAGCTGGGCGGCGTGGATGCTCAGGCCTTCCAGTTCGCGCAGCAGCGATTGCGCCCGTCGATGGAACGACAGCCCAGCTTCCGTCGCCCGCACGCGATAGCCGCCGCGATCCAGGAGGACGAGGTCGAGCTGTCGTTCGAGCCTGGCGACGGCGGCGAACACCGCCGGATGCGAGCGATGGAGCAGGGCCGCGGCCGGCTGAAAGCCGCCGCTGCGGATCACCGCGTCGAAGCACTGGAGGTCGTGCAAGGTGAATTCGGCCATGTCAGCTTTGATTACAGAGATTGTCCTATCTTTGTAATATCACCAAATCCCAGCCACAGCTACGCTTTGCCTCATTCAACGTTCCAAAAGGATTTAATCATGAGTGAGTTGAATTTCGTGACTGTCGGTGACGGCACGCGCATTGCCTACCAGCTCGACGGTGACGCTGGGCAACCGGTGCTGGTGCTGTCCAACTCCACCGCCACGACGCTGCACATGTGGGATGGCCAGATCGGCGAACTGTCCAGGCATTTCCGCGTTCTGCGCTACGATTTTCGCGGCCATGGCGGATCGAGCGTGCCGATCGGCGCCTATTCGCTCGACCGGCTTGGCCGCGACGTGATCGAACTCATCGATGCGCTCGGCCTTGGCCGGGTGCATTTCCTCGGCCTGTCGCTGGGCGGCTTCGTTGGGCAGTGGCTCGGCATCCACGCGCCCGAGCGGGTCGACCGGCTGATCCTGAGCAACACTTCATCTCACCTCTCGCCGGCAAGTTATTTCGACGAGCGGATCGCCGTCGTGCGGCAGGCGCCGGACATGTCGGAAACCGCCGAAGTGTTCCTCAACAACTGGTTCCCGGCCGGCATGGTGGCGGCCAACGAGCCCGTCATCGAGAAATTCCGCGCCATGTTGCTTGAGATCGACCGTCTGGGCCTGGCGGGTCTGTTCGCCGCGGTTCGCGACGCCGACCTTCGCCGCACGGTGGCCCTGATCGACCGGCCGACATTGGTAATCGCCGGCCAGCGTGACACGGTGACAGCGGCCAGCCACAGCGAACTGATCGCGGCAGCCGTGCCCGGGGCGAAGCTTGTCGTGCTGCCCGCGGTTCACCTGTCGAACGTGGAATACCCCACCGAGTTCATGCAGGCCGTGCTCGATTTCCTGCACTGAGCCGGAGCAGGGGGCCGTGGGTCCATGTCACGGCTCCTTGCACATCGGCAGTGGCTGCGGCGGCGCCGCCGGATGGTCCTTCTTGTACTGGGCAATGACCGGCTCGAGGGTTTTTCGCGGCCAGAATTTCGGCGTACCGATCTCCTTCAGGCAGGATGCGTTCCAGTAGGTGCCGGAAGCGGAATGGCCGTTTGCCACGGCGGCGATGTCGCGCGATTCCGGATAGATATAGAGCGTGGTGGGGTTGTCCTTCACCATCGAGATGAGCTGCCTGGCATCGGCCGGCGACCAGCTGGTGCAGCCATTGCTGCGGCCGCCGGCATAATCCACCAGCTTGCCGAACGGCACGAAGCCGTCATGGTCGGCATAGGAACTGCTCGGGCTCTTGCGCAGGCACATGCCGCGCAGCACCTGCGCCGCGTGGCCGCCGATCACGCGCTGCCTTGCGTTGGCGGCTTCGCCTTCGCCGTCGAACTGGATGAAGGTGCGCTGGAAAGCCACGTCCTGTTTGGCGCCGATGCGATAATAGCCCTTGAACGAGGTTTTCGCCTCGCGGGTCATGTACGGACCGCCGGCGGTCAGCTCCGAATCCATGGCATTGCCGAAATTCCTGGCGCAGCGCCTGCCATTGGAGAAATCCACCGTGCCTTTCAGGTTGCGGCCGCCGCCGTGCCCCGACGAAATCGCGCGAAACGACTGGCTGGCTTCGCATACGACATAGTAGCGGCGCCCGAGCACGCCATTGCCCAAATCGCCGGGACGGGTGGCGTCCATGGCGAAGTAGCAGGGGTTCCGGACGACGCCCTGGGCGACTTTTTTCAGGTAAAGCGCGCGCGCCCGCTCCAGCACCACTTGTGAAATCTGGCCATCGCCATCGCCGACATGGGCCTGCAGCCAGGCCGGAATGGCCGATGGCGCGGCAAAGGACCGGGCCGATGCCATCAAGGCCATGACGACGACGAGGAGACCGAGGAACGTAACGACACCCAACGGGACAGATCTCAACCGCACCGGACCCATTCTCCTGTCGAAGCCGTTTGTGATCCCCGCGGAATCACCCGAGGCGATCATAAAACGCGGCGCGCCGTCAGGCGAAACACATCTTGTTTAGCGCACCGGCAAGTAGGCGCGAAAAGACCAGGCCGACGCGCAACCATCCATAAACGGACATGCTGGGTCAAGGCTTGCGGCGGGAGCCTCCATATCTACGAACGGTAGTGGGTCAGTTTGAATTTGCCGAGTTGGTCGGCGTCGCGTGCCTCTCGGGCTAAAGCGTGAGAGGAACGCAGTTGTGAGAAGGCTACATAAGCCAACAACCCACAGGGCGATCAAGATTTTTGCATCTCTTTTTCGGTGAATGAAGAAGTAACTAAGATACCCTCCTTGCCGATCTATGAGAGGCCAGTCTTTGAGAACTATTCGACCAATAAAGATAAGAAATAGGATTATAGGTATGATGGTACTGAATCCAAACAGGTTTGTGAAAAACCCATTTGGGCCCACCACCTGTTGCATAATGCTGCTCCCCAATGCGCTGGTCCGGTACAGGCCTAAGCCCGCTTTTTATAGGACCGCGCACCACTGGCTCCTCGGCTTCCTTCGCCTCGATCAGCGCAACGATGTCCACGATCTCCCAAAGCTTGTCAGTGACGCCAGCATCGCAGGGGCCATGCGCAGAGAAGCATGGATGCGAACAAAATTGTAGTACATAAAGTGAAGTGCAACCGCGTTGGCGTGAGCTTCAACCTTCTTTGAGAAGCCGTTGGTCAGGCGCGTGAAGCGGCGCATGTGCATCCGCATTGTAAGGTTCTGGCGCTCCGCCAAAGACGTGGAGAGCCTGCGGTTTCGGATCGATTTGTAAGAGACCGTTTGGAAACTCCACGCCGGCGGCCATCTGATGGCGTTTTCTGCGCCTATCTATCGCCTTTCGGCCTGGTCGCGCAGCCAGTCGGCGAGCGATGCGCGATGGGTGCCGGCCCTGCCGGTGAATGCCTCGGCGGACAGCATGGAGTTCAGCACCGCCTCCTGCGTCGCTTCCGCCGCCGCCCGGAACAGGATGTCGATGCGTGCTTCGTTGAGCGCGAGCAGCGGCACCAGATCGCGGTTTTCATCGTGGTCGACCGGGTTGCCGGTGCTGAAGGCGATGGCGATGTCCCCGCTGCCATTGCCCCAGAAGGAGCCGAGCCTGGCGATGCCGGCGCCCGCACGGCGCGCCAGGCGCTCGAGCTGGCGGTGTTCGAGCGGCACATCGGTCGCCAGAACGATCATGATCGAGCCGCGTTCGGCCTCGGCCTGCCGCCTGGGGTCGGGCCGGCGCCCATCGGGCAGGACGAGGTCGCCGGCCCTGCCGAAATTCGACAGGACGAGAACGCCAAGATGATGTCCGCCGGCGAGCGCGATTTTCCTGGAGGCCGAGCCGACGCCGCCCTTGAAGCCGAAGCAGCTCATTCCCGTTCCGGCGCCGACATTGCCCTGTTCGAACGCGCCTTCTCGGGCATCCGCCAGCGCGGCAAGGGCATGCTGCTCTGATATCGCCATGGCCTGGATGTCGTTCAAGGGACCGTCATTGCATTCACCGACCACCGGATTGACCGTTCCGGTGGTGCGGCCGATATCGGGGTTCTGGCGGATGGCGTCGCGGATCAGCGCCGTGGCGCAGGTGCCGACCGAAAGCGTGTTGGTCAAGAGAATAGGCGTCTCGATGGTGCCGAGTTCCTTGACCTGCATCAGCCCGACGGTCTTGCCGAAGCCGTTGATGACATGGCTTGCCGCCATCACCTTGGTGCGGAACAGGTTTCCGCCATGCGGCAGGATCGCGGTCACGCCGGTGTTGATGTCGCCGTCGCGCAGCGTGCAGTGACCGACGCGCACGCCAGGCACGTCGGTGATCGCGTTGTGCGGGCCCGCCGGCAAGTTGCCGCAGGTCAGGCCGAAATCGGCGACAGTCCTTGCCATGTTATTCGGCGGCCGCCGGTACTGGCGGGCCGATGTCGCTGCGCCGTTCCCAGAGATGGGAGATGACAGCCACGATGACGGCGACCAGCATCGCAGAGGCGCCAACAAGCGACAGGCTGCGATAGCCGTAGCCGGCATTGAGCATGGCGGCGCCCAGCGATGCGGCCAGCGCGATGCCGATATTGAAGCCGGACGGGATGAGCGAGGCGGCGAGGTTCGAGGCGTCCGCCGTCCAAGCCAGGATCCGGGTCTGGATCGGCGTGCCGATGGCGAAGTTGAGGCCGCCCCAGACGATGATCGCGACGACCATCGGCACGGGATAGGGGCTGACGGCATAGATAATGGCCAGCGTCACTGCCTGCAGGGCAAGCATGGTGATCAGCGACGGCATCAGTTTCCAGTCGGACAGTTTGCCGCCCAGGAAGACGCCAAGCGTGGCGCCGACGCCGTTGAGCAGCAGCACCCAGGGCACCAGGTTTTCGTCGAGCCCGGTGACCTCCAGCAGCGTCGGGGTGATGTAGGTGAACAGGCAGAACTGGCCGAGCATCAGCATCAGCATCAGGATCAGCGAAGTCCAGACCTGCTGGCGCGCCAGGACGCGGACTTCGCTGGCAAGGCTCGCCGCCTTGGCCTGATATCCGGTGGTGCGCGGCAGCAAGGCGGCTATGGCGAGCGTTGCCGCCACGCCCAGCGCGCACATCACCCAGAAGGTCGCGCGCCAGCCCCAGATGTTGCCGATGGCGGTGCCGGCCGGCACGCCGATGACGTTGGAGACGGTGAGACCCGACAGGATGACGGCGACCGCCATGCCGCGCTGATCCTCGCGCACAAGGCCGACGGCGACCACCATGGCGACGCCGAAATAGGCGCCATGCGCGACAGCCACGGCAATGCGCAGCAACAGCATCGAGGCGAAGTCGGGTGCCAGCGCGCAGGCCGCCTGGCCGAGGGTGAAGACGACGGCGAGGCCAAGCAGCAAGGTCTTGCGCGGCAGGCTCTTGGTGGCGAGCGCCAGCAGCGGCCCGCCGATGGCGATGCCGCAGGCATAGCCGGAGACAAGGTAGCCGGCGGAAGGAACCGAAACGCCTAGCCCCTGCGCCACCTGCGGCAGCACGCCGGCGATGACGAATTCGGTGGTGCCGAAAGCGAAGGCGGCGATGAACAGGGCGATGAGCGGCAGCGACATGAAAAGGAACCCCCGAATGCAGGGCTCAAACCATGGATGGCCTTGGCAGGCAATCCAGAAATTTTTGTCGCCGGTTTAGGTTTTCTTGACGGGACCCATCGATCGCAAGCCCATCAGGTGACGGACTTGCGTCCGTAAGGAATCTTCAGCCATGCCCGCTCATGAAAATAATAGAGCAGCGACTTGGTGAAGACCTCCGTCACCCCGATGGCGGCCGCAAGCTTGATGCTTCCGGTCACCACCAGCGAGATGATCATCGTATCGATGGTGCCGGTCACGCGCCAGGAAAGCGCCTTGGCGAAACTGCGCGAATGGGTATCCATCGATTTCCTCCCGGTGGAAACGGATGCTTAGCCGACGGATGGCTGGATAAGCAAAGGCTAAATTTGGCGCTCTTTCCCGAATGATGGAAGCGGGTTCCAAATCGGTGCGATTGCAGGAAGCTTCCGCCGGTCAGCTCGCCTTCAGCCGCGATCCCGTGAGCAGGCCGCGCTCTTCCAGAACCGGGTAGGCCATCGAGGCCAGCAGCGAGTTGATCTGCTTCAGGTCGCGGATGGTGTCGAGGTGGATCGAGCTGGTTTCGACGCTTTTGGCGGTGCCTTCGCGCAGGCGCATAAAATGGCTGGCGCTGGTTTCCTTCTCGCGGTCGCGCAGCCGGTCCTTTTCCAGCACGAGCTGGCGCGCGGTTTCGGGATCGCGCGAGACAAGGACGTTGAAGGCGAGCCGGGCATTGGCCAACACCGAGCCATGGAAGGCGCACAATTCGCTCCAGCCTTCGTCGGTGAATTCCAGCCCGCGGTCGAATTTCTTCTTCACATGCACCAGCATGTTGCGCACGATGATGTCGCCGACCTGCTCGAGCTTGACGCAGGCGCCGATCAGCTCCTGGCAGCGCAGCGCCTCGTCTTCGGTCATCGGATTCCTGGTGACCTTGGCGAGGTAGAGCTTTATGGCCGCGTGCCTGCGGTCGACACGGTCGTCGAGGGCCGCCAGCGCCTTGATCTTGTCCGAGTCTGCGTCCTCGTAGAGTTCGATGATGCGCTTGAGCATGATCTCGACCGTCTCGCAGACACGCACCACCTCGCGTGTGGCGTTGGCCAGGGCCTGGCTCGGCACATCGATCGCGCTTTCGTTGAGCGCCGACAGTTCGACGACGTCGAGCGCAGCGGCCGGCGCCGGTTTGGCGCCGAGCGCCACGATCCTTTCGGAGGCTCGGTAGACCAGACCGGCCAGCGGCAGGCCGGCGAGCAGGATGACCACGTTGAACAGGATATGGGCGTTGACGATCTGATCGGCCGCCGTCGGGCCGAGGAAGGCAACATGCGGCCGGAAGATCATGAACAGGATCAGCATGACCAGCGAACCCAGCCCGCGCATCAAGAGGTTGCCGACCGGCACGACACGCACTTCGGGACTGGCCGAGCGTGTCAGCATCGGCGCGATCAGCGACGAACCGAGATTGACGCCGAGGATGAGGACAAGGCCGAGTTCAGGGCTGATCAGCCCACGGCCGGCCAGCGTCGCCATCAACAGCACCGCCGCGATGCTCGACTGGAACAGCCAGGTGATCATTGCCGCCAGCAGGTACGCGGTGATGGAATCGGTGGAGAAGTAATTGAGGATGACCGGCAGCAGCTGGCTGTTGCGCAGCGGCTCGGACGCTTGGCCGATCATTTCGAGGGACAGGATCAGGAGGCCGATGCCGACCAGGATGCGGCCGGTCTGGCGCCAGTCGCGCCGCTCCGTGGCCATGAACATCACCGTGCCGGCAATCAGGCAGAGCGGCACCAACAGCGTGAGGTCGAAGGTCAGAAGCTTGACCACCAGAGCCGAGCCGATCTCGGCGCCACGCACGGCCAACTGACCGGCGGCGCCCGAGACGATGCCTGAACCGGCGAAGGAGCCGACCAGCAAGGTGACGGCGGTGGAGCTTTGCAGCGCGATCGCAAGGCCGGTGCCGGCCAGCACTGCCATGATCGGATTGCGCATGGTGGCGCGCAGGCGATGACGCAGCACGTCACCATAGGCCCGCTCGACGCCGGTCTTGACCATGCGGGTGGCAAACAGCATCAGCGCCACCGCGCCGGCCAGATGCAGGAGGACGACCGAGCCGCTCATCGCGGCGCCCGCATGCCGGCATGGCGCGCGCGGTGGGCAGCATGGCGACCGGTGGTTAAAGCGAAGGTACGAATCATGGTCATGGCAGCCTTGGAATATAGCCGGAATATTTTAGCCGGATAATAAAAATTTGTCGATTTCAAGGGCTCGCCGCGAGGCGACGGCCGGTGTCGGAAAATGGACGGGTCCGCAAATGGTTGCACGGGCTTGAGCCGTGGGTCGGCCGGACCTGCGAGGGTGTTGGCGCCGCTGCTTGCGCTTATGTTCAAATCTTCGGGATAAACAGCGAGATTCATTACACAATTGTAATGCTGGCGTTCAGTTTTGGTTCATCCCCTGGCCGCTATTCCTCTGGCATTGACAACCAAGGAGACTTCCGATGAAACGCATTGTTCTTTCCGCTCTGGCTTTCTCGATGCTGGCCGCCACCTTACTCACCGGCCAGGCAGCGCCGATGAATGCTCCGGTCGCGCCACAGTCGAACTACACCAAGGTCGACTGGCAGAGGCCCGGCGACCACCGGGATATGAAAAAGCGTGTGTTCAAGAAGAAGGTCGTGGTGAAGCGGAACAACTGGCGCAATGGCCAGAAATATTCCGGCTGGAGGCAGCACCGGCCGATCCGCGACTATGGCCGCTACGGCCTGCACCGTCCCGGCCGCGGCCAGGAATGGATCCGCGTCGGCAACGACTATGTGCTGGTCGGCATCCTCTCCGGCGTCATCTTCGGCGCGCTTGCCGCGCAGTAAGTTCCGACTGGTGCCGGACTGAAAAAGAAAGGCGGTCCGCAATGGCCGCCTTTCTATCTGGCCTGTGGAAACCGGGCATCGTCCGCATTAGGGGTCGTCTGAAATCGCGGGCATGATTATATGGTGGGGAAACGAGTTCCCTAATGCGCTTTCCACCCGCCTTTCTCGACGAGATCCGCGACCGCGTGCCGATTTCATCGGTTATCGGCCTGCGCGTCGCGTGGGATCGCAAGAAGACCAATGCCTCGCGTGGCGATTATTGGGCGTGCTGCCCGTTTCATGGCGAAAAGAGCCCGTCTTTCCACTGCGAGGACAAGAAGGGGCGTTACCACTGTTTCGGCTGCTCGGTCTCGGGCGACCATTTCAAGTTCCTCACCGAACTCGAGGGATTGAGCTTTCCCGAGGCCGTCGAGAAGATCGCCGACATGGCCGGCGTGCCGATGCCGGTTCGCGATGCGCAGGAAGAACGGCGCGAGAAGGAACGCGCCAGCCTGACCGACGTCATGGAAATGGCGACCGTCTTCTTCCAGGAGCGCCTGCAAGGGCCTGAAGGCGCCAAAGCCCGCGCCTATCTGCGCGACCGTGGGCTGACGCCGGCGACGCAGCAGTCGTTCCGGCTCGGCTTCGCGCCCGACAGCCGCAATGCGCTGAAGGAACATCTGGCGGCCAAGGGCGTGCCGAAGGCCGATATCGAGGCCTGCGGGCTGGTGCGCCATGGCGACGACATCCCGGTCTCCTATGACTGGTTCCGCGACCGCATCATGTTTCCGATCCCGGATTCGCGCGGCAAGATCATCGCCTTCGGTGGCCGCGCGCTGGCGCCCGACGCGCTCGCCAAATACATGAACTCGCCCGACACCGAGCTCTTCCACAAGGGCAATGTCCTCTACAATTTCGCCCGCGCCCGCAAGGCATTGGCGAAAGGCGGTACGGTCATCGCCGTCGAGGGCTACATGGACGTGATCGCGTTGGCGCAGGCCGGCTTCGACAATGTCGTGGCGCCGCTCGGCACCGCGCTTACCGAAAACCAGCTCGAATTGTTGTGGCGCATGGCGCCGGAGCCGATGCTGTGCTTCGACGGCGACAAGGCCGGGCTGAAGGCGGCGTGGCGGGCCGCCGACATGGCGCTTCCGTCGGTACAGGCCGGACGCTCGGCGCGCTTCGCGCTGCTGCCGGAAGGCAAGGATCCCGACGACCTGGTCAAGGCCGAGGGGCCGGATGCCTTCCGCGCCGTGCTGGCCGATGCGCGGCCGCTGGTCGACCTCCTGTGGATGCGGGAGACTGCGGGCGGTGTCTTCGACACACCGGAGCGGCGGGCGGAATTGGGACAGACGCTGCGGGAACTCAGCAGCCGCATCCGCGACGAAAGCACGCGCTACCACTACCAGCAGGAAATGCGCGAACGGGTGCAGAGCTTCTTCGGCTCCCAGCGCAATGCGCGCCAAGGCCGCCAGGACTGGAAACCGGGGCAGGGCAAGGCAGCCGCACCCGGTGGCCAATTCGCCAAGCCTGGCGGCGGCCGCATGGCGATCACCGAAAGCCTCGGCCAGTCGGCGCTGGTCAAGCGCGGCAGCGAAGGGATGTCGGTGCGCGAGGCGACGATCATCGTCGCCTTGATCAACCATCCGGCGCTGATCGACGAGAACTTCGCTCATGTCGAGTTCCTCGATCTCGCCAATTCCGATCTGACCCGGCTGCATGCCGCCATCCTCGACGCGATGGCGCATGACATGGCCAACGACCGCCACGCCGTGGTGGCGACGATCGAGCGCGCCGGCTGCGCCGAGATCTGGGAGCGCGCCGTCGGCCTGATCAAGCGGGCGCGGCAATGGCCGGCGCTGGAGACGGCGGCGCTCGAGGACGCCCGCGACGCCCTGAACCAGGCGTTGCACTTGCAGCGCAGCGCGCGCACCTTACATAAGGAACTGAAACAGGCGGAAGCGGCGCTCGAGGCGGATCCTTCGGACGAAAATTTCCGCCATCTGATCGAAATTCAGGCGCAGTTTCAGGATGTACAAGCGACGGAAGCGCTGATCGAAGGATTTGGCGTTTCGTCGGGCAGGGCTGGGCGAGCCTAAGTGCAGCTGAGTGCAGGAATGAAGGCGCGGCCGCGCTTCCCTTGGGGGCGCGGTGCGCTAAGTCGGGTAATTGATTCGCTTTTTTCATGCGAATCATGCCAGAGGCGCTTGACCTTCGGACAGAATGACGGAATCAGGACGATTCGAAACGTTAACCCGCACCCGCGTCGACGGGAAACAAGCGATGCAAGGTACTTGGTCACTGGACAGGCGGCCCGCCTGCCACAGATATCAGGGTTAATCTGGACTTAATGTATGCCGCCCAAGAGTGAAACCCGGTTTTGGGGCAACGGCATGCACCAAACAAAAGAGTGGATGCAGTTTGTGGGCCGGGTAAGGCGCGTTTAGAAAAACGGGCGTATCCGATTTGACTGGTCCGACAGCTTACGCGGCCCCGATGGCCGGCCGCTAGGAGAAGATAAAGACTATGGCGACAAAGGAAAAGGAAGAGGTCGAGACCGAACGCGAAGGCGCCACCGATGGGCCTCTGCTCGACCTTTCCGATGATGCTGTCAAGAAGATGATCAAGGCCGCCAAGAAGCGCGGCTATGTCACCATGGACGAGCTGAATTCGGTGCTGCCTTCCGAGGAAGTGACCTCCGAGCAGATCGAGGACACGATGGCGATGCTGTCCGACATGGGCATCAACGTCGTCGAGGATGACGAACAGGGCGAAGAGGCCGAGGCCGGCGACACCGCCGCCGATGCCGAGGAAGACGCCAACGAGCTGGCCGAGCAGACCGGCACCGCGGTCGCCGCCACCACCACCAAGAAAGAGCCGACCGACCGCACCGACGATCCGGTGCGCATGTATTTGCGCGAGATGGGCTCGGTCGAGCTTCTGTCGCGCGAAGGCGAAATCGCCATTGCCAAGCGCATCGAGGCCGGCCGTGAGACGATGATTGCGGGCCTGTGCGAAAGCCCGCTGACCTTCCAGGCCATCATCATCTGGCGCGACGAGCTCAACGAATCCAAGATCCTGCTGCGCGAGATCATCGACCTCGAAGCCACCTATGCCGGCCCCGAAGCCAAGCAGGCGCCGGTGGTCGAACGCATCGAGGAAGCACCCAAGGTCGAGGAAAAGTCGCGTCGCGGACGCGACGACGAAGACGACATCACCAATGTCGGCGCCGACACGCGCGGCATCGGCGATGACGACGAGGAAGACGAGGACGAGGCGAGCCTGTCGCTGGCGGCGATGGAAGCGGAACTCCGCCCGCAGGTGATGGAGACGCTCGACGTCATCGCCGACACCTACAAGAAGCTCAGGAAGCTGCAGGACCAGCAGGTCGAGAACCGTCTGGCCGCCGCCGGCACGCTGTCGCCCAGCCAGGACCGCCGGCTGAAGGAGCTGAAGGACCAGCTGATCAAGGCGGTGAAGTCGCTGTCGCTCAACACGGCGCGCATCGAGGCGCTGGTCGAGCAGCTCTACGACATCAACAAGCGGCTGGTGCAGAACGAGGGCAAGCTGTTGCGCCTGGCCGAAAGCTATGGCGTGCGCCGCGAGGAATTCCTGAAGGAATATCAGGGCTCGGAACTCGACCCCAACTGGACGCGTTCGATCGCCAACCTGACCTCGCGCGGCTGGAAGGAATTCACCAAGAACGAGAAGGACGCGATCAAGGATTTGCGCGCCGAGATCCAGAATCTGGCCACGGAAACGGCCATTTCGATCCTGGAATTCCGAAAGATCGTCAACCAGGTGCAGAAGGGCGAGCGCGAAGCCGCGATCGCCAAGAAGGAAATGGTCGAGGCCAATCTGCGCCTCGTCATCTCCATCGCCAAGAAATACACCAATCGTGGCCTGCAGTTCCTCGACCTGATCCAGGAAGGCAATATCGGCCTGATGAAGGCCGTCGACAAATTCGAGTACCGCCGCGGCTACAAGTTCTCGACCTACGCGACATGGTGGATCAGGCAGGCGATCACGCGTTCGATCGCCGACCAGGCGCGCACCATCCGCATTCCGGTGCACATGATCGAGACGATCAACAAGATCGTGCGCACCTCGCGCCAGATGTTGCACGAGATCGGCCGCGAGCCGACGCCGGAGGAACTGGCCGAGAAGCTCGCCATGCCGCTCGAAAAAGTGCGCAAGGTCTTGAAGATCGCCAAGGAGCCGATCTCGCTCGAAACGCCTGTGGGCGACGAGGAGGATTCGCATCTGGGCGATTTCATCGAGGACAAGATGGCGATCCTGCCGATCGACGCGGCGATCCAGGCCAATCTGCGCGAGACCACCACGCGCGTTCTGGCTTCGCTCACCCCGCGCGAGGAGCGCGTGTTGCGCATGCGCTTCGGCATCGGCATGAACACCGACCACACGCTGGAAGAGGTCGGCCAGCAGTTCTCGGTCACCCGCGAGCGTATCCGCCAGATCGAAGCCAAGGCGCTGCGCAAGCTCAAGCACCCGAGCCGCTCGCGCAAGCTGCGCAGCTTCCTCGATAGCTGAGTTCATTTTTGTCGCGAACAGTTAAGGGCGCCGATCGGCGCCCTTTTTCGTTTCGGGCGTCAAAGCAACGGCACGTTCAGCCGCGCGCCCTTGACGGTGATGCCGCCCCGGTTGCCGATCTCTATCGAGCCATAGCGCTGCCGGAAGCAGTCCGGCAGCGGACGGTCGCCGGGGACCGACAGCCACAGGCGCAGCATATGGCGCCGCTTGTCGGGATCCGGCCAATCGCGAAAGCCCATGCGGTCGTGAAGCAGCGAATGATTGTAGACGAACTGCATGTCGCCAGGCCGGAGCCGCATCGACAGGTTCAGCCTGACATCATTGGCAAGGCTGTCGAAAAGATCCAGCGCCTCGACATGGGCTGGAGTGAGGCGCATGGCATCGGGGAAGCGCTGCGCGCTGTCGATGTACTGACGCTGATAGATGCCGGTCAGCAGTCCGGCATGCCAGTTGAGCACCGGGATTTCGAAGTAGGGCTTTTCGCCTTCCGGGATCTCGCCACGCCGGTCGGTGGCAATCGGATCGAACAGCAGGCGGACCAGATCGGGCCGTCTCTTGCGCATCTCGTTGTAGATCGTCACCGTGCTCACCAGCAGGGACTCGCCGCCCTGCATGGCATCGCGCAGGCAGAGCAGGCCGACGACATCGGCGGAATCGGTGTGAAATGTCTGGCGTTCCGACGTCTGGTAGATGCGTGTCCTGGGGTCCTTGGCGTCGGCGCCGATGTCGCGGGCATGGCCGAGTATATGGCCCTGGGCATTCTGGGACCGAGCGCTTCCCAGATGGGCGCCAACCCCGCGGAAGATCGTTGCCGTCATCTCGGCGGAATATCTCTCGACCGGGAGACCGCGCAGCACCTCGAAGCCAATTCCGGCAATCAGTTTTTCGCGAAGCGCGGCAAGGTGGCCGGCAAGCCGGGGCAAGGGGAAATCAGCCTTGGTCAGACTGCCGATATCGTGCGAGCCGGCGAGAAAGCCGGTTGCGGCAGCTTCCAACTCCGCGACGTCCTCCGGCTCCAGGTCGACCAGCCATTTTTCAGGATGCTTCGCCATGTCCTCGCCGACCCAGGCGGCGGGAATTTCGATCTGTTCCGGCGGCAGCTCTGATGTCTCGCGCATGAAGCTCTCCTGCGGCTGGGTTGGCCCGGATGGGGTATTGCCGGCCTGGGGGCCACGACGGAGATTGCCGCAATCAGGCGGGTTTTTAAACCGGCTTTACCTGACCGCCGCCGGCTGATTTGCGGTTGATGCCTGCCAGCGCCTTTGTTGCGTCGGCTGGCGTGAGGTCGCACTCACACGGCATTGGGTTCCCGCGCGGTAGCGCTTGCAGGATGTCGGCAGTGGGAGGATACTCCGGCGTCGGATGCATTTTCGGGCGACAACCCCGGAAGCCAGCCCCGGCCGAGGCCGTGTCGACAAGCCCATGGCCTGAGTGCCGTGCTCCGTGGCCCCGGAGAGAGGCCTACCATGACGACCTACATCATGCTGATGAACTGGACCGAGCACGGCGCCAAGAACGTGCGCGACTCGCCCAAGCGCCTCGACGCCGCCAGGAAGCAACTGGGCGAGATGGGAGGATCGTTCAAGTCGTTCTACCTGACCATGGGCGAATTCGACATGGTGGCGGTGGTCGAGGCGCCCGACGATGCGGTGCTGGCGCGTTTCGCGCTGATGCTGGCCGCGGGCGGCAATATCAGGTCGCAGACGATGAAGGCTTTCCCGGAGCTCGCTTACCGCGAGATCATCTCGTCGCTTGGATGACGGTATCCGCCTTGCGCAAACAGGTCGGCACGGTCAATCCCGCATCGGTCCATTGCGCAGCGATTGGCGGACGCCTGACAATCAAGAAGGACAAGGCCCGGCAACGGGTTTTGCCACCTGCCCAACGGGCGCCTCTGTGAAGAGTGGGCGCTGTTTCGCGACAACAGACGCGTCGGGCCGTCATGCATCGGAACTGAGGCGCGGACTTCCCTTGGGCGATCTCGCAAACCGTGCCTGGCGGTGTGGTCGATGACATGGCGTGCCACCATGATAGGGTGAGCCATGACCCATTCCCATTCGCATCTTTGGCCCGGCGTACCGCTTGCCCTCGGCTCAGCCGTCTTGTTCGGCGCGACGCCGCCCCTGTCCAAGCTGCTGCTCGACAGCGTCAATCCGTTCATGCTTGCGGGCCTGCTATATCTCGGCGCGGGCCTTGGCCTTGCCCTCTATCGCCTGTTGCGCGACCGGCAAGCCAATGCCGGCGAGGCGCGACTGGCCGCCGAGGATATTCCATGGCTTGCACTGGCCATCGGCATGGGCGGCATTGTTGGACCGGTCCTGCTGATGTTCGGCCTCATCCTCAACACGGCATCCAGTTCTGCATTGCTGCTCAACCTCGAAGGGCTGGCAACGATGGCGATCGCCTGGCTCGTCTATCGCGAAAATGTCGACCGGCACCTGCTTTTCGGTGCCTTCGCCATTCTCACTGGCGCTGTTTTGCTTTCGTGGCAAGGTAATGGCGTCACTTTCAACCTTGGCGCGTTGCTGGTCGCGGGGGCGTGCCTGGCATGGGGACTCGACAACAATTTCACGCGCCGGATATCGGCCACAGACCCGGTGGTGATCGCCATGCTGAAGGGGCTCGTGGCCGGTACCGTCAATGTCGGCCTAGCATTGATCGGCGGCGCCTCGCTTCCCGCCGCGCCGATTGTCGCCTCGGCGGCGGCTGTCGGTTTCTTCGGCATCGGCGTCAGCCTGGTGATGTTCATCCTGGCGCTGCGCCATCTCGGAACGGCGCGCACCGGAGCCTATTATTCGCTGGCGCCCTTCATCGGTGCCTTGCTGGCCATCGTCATGCTCGGCGATGCCGTGACGCTGAAGCTGGCGATTGCAGGGTTGCTGATGGGCGTCGGGCTCTGGTTGCATCTGTCGGAACGCCACGATCACGAGCATGAGCACGAGGCGCTGGAGCATGAGCACAGCCATGTGCATGACGAGCACCACCAGCATCATCATGACGGGCCGGTGACGGAGCCGCATTCGCACTTGCACCGGCATGCGCCGCTGCGCCACAAGCATCCGCATTATCCCGATCTGCACCACCGGCACGATCACGGCTGACACATGTCCAGGCCCGTGCTGACCGTCTGGTACAACACGCGCTGTCCCGTCTGCGATGCCGGCATCGGCCGGCAGAAGCGGCGGCTGGTCGAGGCGGTCAAGGCCGGTCGGATCGAATTCCGCGACATCAACCTGGAGCCGGATGCGCTGTCGTCGCATGGCGTCTCGCTGGAGGACATCCGCCGCCGGCTGCATGCGACCGACGCCCAGGGCAGGCTGCTGGTCGGTGCAGACGTGGCCATCGCGGTCTGGCTGACAACGCCTGGCGAGGGATGGCTGGCGCGCCTGTTCGGCAATCGGCTCATGCTGCCGCCGACCCGCATTGCCTACGATCGCTTCGCCGATCTGCTCTACGGCTGGAATCGGCGCAAGGGCCGCTGGTAGCCCACTCACACACCATCCATTCCTGCCGCGCCTGACGCGTGGACGCCACCGCTGGATAAGATGCATCGTAAGATATATCTTGACTCATCGATGGGGTGTGCCTAATTAAGATATATCGTGAGATAGAACTCAAGGAGCAATCAATGCACAAGCACAATTTTGGGCACAATCATTCCGACCGTCATCATTTCGGCGAGCGCATGTTCATGCATATGGCCGGCAAGTTCGGTGGCAGGGGGGGCGGCGGCTTCGGCCCGTTCGGGGGCAGGGGCGGCGGCGGTCGCGGCGGCCCGGGGGACTTCTTTCGCGCCGGGCGCATGCTGGCCGACGGCGACCTCAAGCTGATCACGCTGTCGCTGCTGGCCGAGGCGCCGCGTCACGGCTACGACATCATCAAGGCGCTGGAAGAGCGCACCAGCGGCATCTACACCCCGAGCCCGGGCGTGGTCTACCCGACGCTGACCTTCCTAGAAGAGGCCGGCTATGCCGTGTCCTCGAGCGAAGGCAACAAGAAGGTGTTCTCGATCACCGAGGCCGGGCAGGCGCATCTGGCCGACAATCGCGAGATGATCGACGGCGTGCTCGATCATCTCGAGCGCTTCGGCCGCAAGATGGCCAAGGCGCGCGACTGGTTCGGCTGGAACGACGACGGCGAGGACCGTCGCGGCGGCCGCGGTGGCCGTGGCGAGCGCTCC
Organism: Mesorhizobium sp. ESP6-5; assembly: GCF_020164695.1. Taxonomy (NCBI): domain Bacteria; kingdom Pseudomonadati; phylum Pseudomonadota; class Alphaproteobacteria; order Hyphomicrobiales; family Phyllobacteriaceae; genus Mesorhizobium; species Mesorhizobium sp. ESP6-5. The sequence continues at coordinate 17,499 of NZ_JAIUGR010000011.1, read as the reverse complement.
GAAACGCGCGACGAATTCCGCGCCATCCGCCATCGGCTGCGCGCGGCACTCGGCGAGATCGTCGATGCCCCGGCAGAAAAGCAGGCCGAGGCGATCGCCATTCTGGAAGCCGCCGCCGAAGCGCTGGAAGCGCTGACACATCGCTGAACCCACGATGCGGCGCGTCTCCTGAAGCGCGAAAGCTCAACAAAAAGCCCGGGGAGATCCGGGCTTTTCTCGTCAGGGCAGGTCGGCATCATTCCTTGCCGACATACTCGCTGATCAGCTTCTCGTTGCGCGCCTTCTCGATCTTGGCGGTGGTCTCGGCGGAGATGCGCTTGTCGGTGCGGTACTTGACCAGGTTCACGAGGCTGCCGGTGAGCAGCAGGATGCCCATGGCCCAGTAGCCGATAGCAGGAATGAACCTCGTTCAAGACCTTTTGAACACTGTTCACGATACCCTGGATGTGGTAAACGAAGCGGCGTCGGGTCGAAAACAGCAGGTCATTTGCAAGGCGCTCATTCAGAAGGAAAAGCATGGCACTCGACAAGGAAGAGACGGGCGAGCGGGTGCTGGCTATTGCCGAAGCGCTGCTCAACGAAGGCGGCAGGGACAATCTGAAGGCCAGGACCATTGCCGAACAGGCGGGCATCTCGGTCGGCTCGGTCTACAACTTGTTTTCCGATCTGGACGGGGTGCACCGCGCCGTCAACATGCGCTTGCTCGACCGGCTGGGGATCGCGGGCGCCGCGGCGATGGCCGAGCTTGCCAGGCGTGGTATCACCGACGTGCGCCAACGGCTGATGGCACTGGCAGGCGCCTATGTTCGCTTCGTCGAGGCGCATCCCGGCAGCTGGCCGGCGCTGCTTGCCTTCAACAGGCGGCGTCCGGTGCTGACCGAGCCCGACGTCTACGAGGCGCGGCTCGACCGGCTGTTCGAGATCATCGCCAGCGTGCTTGCCGATGGCGGCTTCGATCTCGACGAGGACACGCGCCGGATCGCCGCGCGAACCCTCTGGTCAAGCGTACATGGCATCGTCACCAGCGGTTATACGGCCAGGTCCGACCGCCGCCAGGCCGATGAGATCGGCCAGCAGATCGAGCTCCTGGTCTCCGTCTTCATCAGGGGACTGGAACGCGGCGGCACATTCGCGCATGCTGGAGGAACAACGTCGTGAATCGCACGCGAACCGCGATCGCCGGCGACAGGGAGATTTGAGCGATGTCTTTTCTGAAGCGTCTTTTCGGCGGTGGCGGCGAAGCGGCCGAGCCCGGCAGTGCCGCACCGGCCAAGCAGGTCGAGCACAAGGGCTTCACGATCAGCGCCACGCCCTACAAGGCTGATGGCCAGTACCAGACCTGCGGCGTCGTCTCCAAGGAAGTCGACGGCGTGGTGAAGGAGCACAAATTCATCCGCGCCGACCGTTTCGCCGGGCTGGACGACGCCGTCGACATCTCGATCAAGAAAGGCATCCAGCTCGTCGACGAACAGGGCGAGCGGATTTTCGGCTAGGGCATGCCGTTCCCGAAGCGAGCCTGGGGTGCGCGTAAGAGGACCGAAACCCTCGATCACCGCGGTCGAAGCGCTTGAGGTCTTACGTCAGCCGGTTTGCATCCAGACGGATATTATCCACGCTTGTGGATGACGCCGTAAAGCACGTTGCGGTTCTCGCCGAAGTAGACCTGCGCGTCGACTGCGTTGCGGTCGACGCTGGCGTTGATGATGTTCCACATGTCGACCTCCGACCGCAGCAGCAGCACCCAGTCCATGAATGTTTCCCGGTAGCCGGCGTCAGGAGTGCCCTCGGCGTAGTTGGCGAACAGGAAGGTCCCGTTCGGCTTCAGCATCTGCAGGCAGGTCTTGGTGAGTTTCACGGCGACGTTGTGCTGGAGGTAGTCGTAAAGGCCGGAGGCATAGATGAGGTCGAACTTGCCGAGCTTGTGGCCTCTGGTGAGCACAGTGCGCACCGAGCCGTCGATGGCCTCGACCGCGGTGCCCTGGAAGTCGCGCGCGATCAGTCCGACGCTCTGGGGATCCTGGTCGAGCGCGACCCAGCGCTTGAGGCCGCCCTCGGCCAATGCGGCCGAACGGTTCGCCTCGCGCAGATGGCCGGCAGCGATCGCCAGGACTTCCGTTTCGGGCCCGTTCCTGGCCGCGGTTTCATCGACATAGCGGGTCAGCAGATCGCGGCGCTCGCGTGCGGCGACGCATGACGGAACGTTCTGGGTGTGGCTGTAAAGCGCCTTGCCGACCTCCGAGGCGCTTGCGACGCTCTCGGCAACATGCGGGTCGCAATAGATGTAGTCGAGCAACTGCGCGTCGCCGGAATAACCCCTGGGCTTGGTGAAGGACCAATGTGTCAGCGGATCCTCCAGAAAGTACTTCTGGATCGGGTGGTTCTGCGCCACCGGTATCAAGGCCTGCCAAACGTCGGGATGGACCTTGGCGCGCAGCGCGTTGAGAAGCGACAGCAGGCGGCGGACGATCTCGGCGGGAAATTTTTGCTGCTCGACCTGTTGCTGTGTGGCGTGGAGGATGAGCGCCAGCTCCGCGCGAGCGGTTTCGAACGCTTCGCCATGATGCTCGGGCTTTCCTCGACGGAGACCACCGGCGATTGCTTCAGCAGTAATCAGACTCTGGCCGTCAAAGACAGTTTGCACACCAAGGCTCCATAGTTAACAGTCAGTTAACTTATTGCGTAGAATACTCGATTTGCCAACGGCGGCTCCGTTGCATTCTATCGATATGATTAATTTCCCGCTAACCATATCAATCTTTGGGGTTTTTGAGGGCGGGATTCCGGGTTCGAGTTAACGGAAACTTGTCCTGCGTCATTGCATTTGATCGCGCGGCAAGTCGTGTCGCGCCAAGGAGTCGGTCTGCGTTGGGGGCAGAAGCTGGAAAAGAGTTCGGAACGCGAAATGTCCTTCAGTCGGGATTTGTCGTGAACGAACGCGCGTCATCCGCAGTGGCCGATGCGGTGGATACGGAACCGCCGCGTCAGGAGCTGGGGGCGGCCGAACTTCGAACCCTTTACCGCACGGAAGCCCAGGCGAAGCGAAGGAAGGAAGCCAGGCCAGGCCTCTGGATCGCCGTCGTCATCTACGTCTTGTTTTCGGTATCGGATCTGCTGCTGATACCCGACGTGGCCGCCCTTACGATCACGGCCCGCTTCGCTGTCGGACTGACTGCACTGTTGGTCCTGGAAGCACAGCTTCGCAGGGGAGCCGCCACCGACTGGCTTGACGTAACCTGCGCCGCGGCCATCATCTTTGGCTATATCGGCTGGCTTTGCCCCGCGTCCATGGGCGCGAACAAGGAAAGCGTCGCCTATTATATGGTCTTCGGCACCATTTTCATGATGAGTGCCAATCTCTTCTTCACATTCCGCTTCAAGGTCTCGATCATAACGTCGACGATAATTTTGTGCATCTTGTATGTGGTGAACTACTTTTTACCCGCTACGCTGATATACAAGATGGTCTTCGGCACCTTCTACGTTTCGTGCTTCACATTCACGTCCTATGTGAACTGGAAGCTGAACGAAGAACGCTACAACGTCTTCCTGAACGCGCTGGAAGCCAAGATCCAGCACAAGGAGGCGACCGAGCGCGGCAAGGCCCTGCTCAGGCTGTCGCGGACGGATCCGCTGACCGGGCTGGAGAACCGGCGCGCGATCGACGAAAAACTGCGCGACTATTGGAACGACTGGCAAAAGCTTGGCCACGGTTTCGCGGCGATCCTCATCGATGTCGACTTCTTCAAGAAGTTCAACGATTGCTATGGCCATCAGGAAGGCGACCGTTGCCTGATCCAGGTCGCCGATGCGCTCAGCGACCTGATCAAGCAACATGATGGCTCCATCGGCCGTTATGGCGGCGAGGAATTCATCGTCCTGGCCCGCATGGACAAGAAGGGCGAGGTCGCGGATCTGGCGGAAGCCATTTGCCGCACGATAGAGAACCTGGCGATCGCGCACGAGTTGCGCCGGGATGGCATCTCGATCGTGACGGCGAGCGTGGGCGCGGCGTTCACCAGGAAGCAGACCGCCGCCAAGCTGGAGAAGATCATCCACGAGGCCGATCGAGCGCTCTATCTTGCAAAGGCCAGCGGCCGAAACTGTGCCCGGCTGTTCGATCCGACCGATCCCCAGAGCAGCGACGAGAGCGAGAACCTGGCGGCATTGCTGAAGATCGCCATTGGCCAGGACCTCGTTTCGCTCGTCTACCAACCCATCCAGGACGTCGCGTCGGGCGGGTTCGAGGCCGTGGAGGCGCTGATGCGCCTCAAGATGCTCGACGGCACCCTGGTTCCGCCGAGCCTGTTCATTCCCGTCGCGGAACGGACCGGCGCCATCCTCGAGCTCGGGCGCTGGGCAATAAGGACGGTGTGCGCCGAACTCCTGGCGCAGGATCACGTGCGCGTCGTCAGCGTCAACGTCTCGCCGATCCAGCTCAAGACGCCTGGCTTCGCGACGTCGGTCGCCACCATTCTGGGCGAGACCGGCGTGACCGGAAACAGGCTGGCCTTCGAGATCACCGAGGGGCTGGAGATGGAGATGCATTCCGACATCCTGCGCTGCATCAGCGACCTGAAGCTGCTCGGGATCAGGATCTGGCTCGATGATTTCGGGACGGGATTCGCCGGCCTTTCATGGCTTCGTCTCATCGACTTCGATACGGTCAAGATCGACCGCTCGTTCCTTCACGACTGCGGCACCCCCAAGGGCATGGCGATGCTGCAGGACATCATCGCGCTGGTCCGAAATCGCGGCCACAAGATCCTGGTCGAAGGGGTGGAGACCGAAGAGCAGATGGTCCTCATGCGCCAATTCGGCATAGACAAGGTCCAGGGCTTTCACGTCGGCCGTCCCGCTCCGGCCGCGAATTTCCAGACCAAGCGGGCCATTCAAAAGCGGCCGTTCACGGTTCTCAAGTCGGCGTGACCGCGAGATAGGCGTGGCTTGACCGGCCATCGCCCGTCAAGCCCGTCTGCCCTCTGGCGACGATTGCAGCGCGGAGAAGCCTATGCCGTCTGCAACGCCCTGCGTGGCAGCGGCGGGAAGGCGATCGCTATGCCCGCGGCACCCAGGCCGATAAGCGCCGAGCCGATGAACAGCCAATGGTAGCTGGCATAGGCGTCGAAGATCATGCCGCCGGCAAGCGGCCCCAGCGCCATGCCGAGGCTGGAGAGCATGGTGGCAGCGCCGAATACGGTGCCGAGGATGCGCTGGCCGAAATATTCGCGCGCCAGCACCGCGTAGAGCGGCATGACGCCGCCATAGGTGGCGCCAAAGACGACGGCCAGCATATAGAACTGGTCGAGCTGGCTGATCGAGAGATAGGCGGCAATGACGATCGCCTGGATCGCCAGCCCGGCGATCAGCACCGGCTTCACCCCGAGCCGGTCGGCCAGCACGCCGTAGAGCAGCCTGCCGCCGAGGCCTGCCAGACCCTCGACACTGTAGATCGAGACAGCGGCCATCGGGGCGACGCCGCACAGCATGGCGTAGCTGACCATGTGGAAGATCGGGCCGGAATGAGCCGCGCAGCAGGCGAAGAAGGTCAGCCCCAGCACGATGAATTGCGGCGAGCGCAGCGCCTGGCCGACGGTGAGGCCGGCGCCTTCGGCGGCTTGTGATGCGGCGGCACCCGAGGCGACAGGCTTCGGCGGCTGGCGCACCAGAAGCACGGCGGGCAGCAGAAGCACCCAGGCCAGGATGCCGATGTCGAACATGGCGCTACGCCATTCGTAGGCGGAGATCAGCCAGCGGGCGAGCGGCGAGATCGTCATCGGCGCCACGCCCATGCCGGCCGAGACCAGCGATACGGCCAGTCCGCGATTGGTGTCGAACCAGCCTGACGTCAGCGCGATCATCGGCGCGAAGAAGGCGCTGGCCGCGAGCCCGACGAGCACGCCATAGGTGATCTGGAAGGTGAGAAGCGAACCGGCGCGGCTTGCCAGCACCAACGCCAGCCCGAGCAGCACGGCGCCGATCGTGACGACGATACGGGCGCCGAACCGGTCGGACAGGGCACCCCAGGCGAAACCGCCAAGGCCCATCACCAGGAAATTGAGTGTCATGGCGCTCGAAATGCCCGCGCGCGACCAGTTGGTATCGAGCGCCATGGGTTCGAGAAAGATCGCCAGCGAAAACATCGTGCCGATGGCGACACAGGACATCAGCGCGCCAGCCGCGACGATGACCCAACGGTAGGAATGGTTCATGGTTTTCTCCCATGCCGGAACGCGGTCTTGTGGTGGCACGGTCCAGCTTCGCCGTGCCCTTGCGTCCGAAGGACGCCGGCACCAGCGCCCATCCTACAATCCGGTTGCATTTTTTATCCAGTCTGGACGTAGGGCTTTGACGGATACAGACCCTTGGATTTGCGCTGGCTTGTCCTAGATCGGCAGTTCCGATGTGTATTTGATCGTCTGGCTCGGCACGTCGGTCTTGACGTTCTGCACGCCCTTGATGCGGCTGAGATGCTCCGACTGGAAGCGCCGGTAGTCATCGATGCCGGTGGCCACGACACGCACCATGGCGTCGCAGTCGCCGAGCATGAGATAGCACTCCATCACTTGCGGCAGCTTGGCGACCTCGGTGGCGAAATGTTCGATCGTGTCCTCGTCCTGTGCCTTCAGCCAGATGCGGGTGAAGAAGGTGAGGCCCTTGCCGATGCTGGCCGGATTGATCACGGCGACATAGCGGTCGATAATACCGGCTTCCTCCAGGAGCTTGACGCGCCGCAGGCAAGGCGAGGGCGACAGGCCGACCTCATTGGCCAGATCATTGTTGGCCATGCGGCCGTCTCGCTGCAACGCCCGAAGGATGCGTTTGTCGATGTCGTCGAGCTTCATGGCGTTGAATTCCATTTTCCTGCGGCTTCGTAACAGTGAATGCCAAAATCTGACGAAAGACAACAATCTTCGCAACCAAATTGCGGAGAGCTGTAGGTATGTTTTGCCCCTGACATCACGGGATTTTCAAACGCAGGGCAGGGCGGCTGTGGGGCCGCCCAATGGCAGGGTATGAGCATTTCACAGGCAGTCGAGACGGTCGGCAATGGTTCGGGATCGGAGTTTCGCCGTGGCGTGGCATCCTGCGCGCCGGTGCTGCTCGGCACCATCCCCTATGCGCTGGTGCTTGGCGCCCAGGCCGTGCAGAAAGGGCTGAGCACGGTCGAGTTGTCCATGATGACGGGGCTGAACTTCGCCGGCGGCTCGGAATTCGCGGCGGTCCAGCTGTGGACGTCGCCGCCGCACATCCTGCTCATCGTCGCCATCACCTTCCTGGTCAACAGCCGCCATCTGTTGATGGGAGCGGCGCTCGCGCCGTTCCTGCGCGACCTGCCGCGGCGCAAGGTGTTTCCGGCGCTGTTCTTCCTATGCGACGAAAGCTGGGCGCTGGGCCTGGCCGACGCCAAACAGCGCGCCGCCGCCGGTGTCGCACCGGCCTTCAGCCCGCGCTATTACATGGGTGCCGCGCTGGCGATGTATCTGACCTGGGTAGCCTTCACCACGCTGGGCGCCTTGCTCGGCCCGATGCTGGGCCATGTCGAGACCTACGGTTTCGACATGGCGTTTCCGGCCGTCTTCCTGGTGCTGATGCGCGGCATGTGGAAGAGCGTCGCGGCGGCGCGGCCCTGGCTTGTCAGCCTGGCCGTCGCGGCGCTGGTCTATCTCTTCGTTCCCGGCGCCTGGTATGTCGCGGCGGGCGCGGTGTCGGGGCTGGCCGCGGCCTGGCTGATGGCGGGTGATGCATGATCGACGCAGCGACCCTTCTCACCATCGTGCTGATGGCCGGCGTCACCTATCTGACGCGGATCGGCGGCTATGTCGTGCTGCGCAACCGCGTGCTCAGTCCCCGCGCCACGGCGGTGATGGAGGCAGCACCCGGCTGCGTGCTGATCTCTGTCATCGCGCCGGCCTTCGTGTCGCGCAATCCCGCCGATCTCGCGGCATTGGCCATCACCTTGCTCGCCGCGACACGGCTTTCCATGCTGCCAACCGTGCTGATCGGGGTCGCTTCGGCCAGCCTGTTGAGGCATCTGATCGGCTAGAACGAAAAAAGCAGGCGCGAACGCCTGCCTTTGACAAACCATGGACCGAGAGTCTTACGCTGCAGCCGCGACATCACGGCTGGCGGCAACCAATGCATCGACCGTGGCCGTAGCCTTGGCGAGCGCGGCATCCACCGCGTCAGGTCCCTTGGAGACGCCCTCGATGCGGATGACGTCGACATCGGTCATGCCGATAAAACCGAGCACGCTGCGCAGGTAGGGGACGGCGTGATCGAACTGCACGGCCGCACCTTCGGAATAGATGCCGCCGGAGGCCAGCACGATGTAGACCTTCTTGCCGGTGACGAGACCCTTGGGGCCGTTCTCGCCATAGGCAAAGCTCTTGCCGGAGCGGGCGACGTGATCGACCCAGGACTTCAACGTCGAGGAGATGTTGAAGTTGATGAAGCCGGTGGCCAGGATCACCGTGTCGGCGGCGAACAGCTCGTCAAGCACGACATCGGAAACGCCGACCACTTCGGCCTGCCGCGAGGTGCGGGCATCGGCCGGCGTGTAGATGCCTGTCGCATAGTCGGCATCGATATGCGGCAGCGGGTTGGCGACGAGGTCGCGCACGACCAGCGTGTTCGACGGGTCAGCGGCGAGAAGCTTCTGGGCGAACTCGGTGGCGATGCGGGTCGAGTGCGAGGCAGCGCCGCGCGGGCTCGAGGTGACGAGAAGAATGGACATAGCGGGTCTCTCCAGTGGAATGAATTGTCCCGCCATATATGGGGCATCGACCAATCAGATAAACTGGTATATTTTCGATACGATCCATCCATAAAGTAGATACAACGATGCAGCCCAACCCGACCCTCGACCAGCTCCAAATCCTTGTCGCCGTTGCCGATACCGGCAGTTTCTCGGCAGCCGGCCGCAAGCTCAACCGCGCGCAATCCGTCATCAGCTACGGTATCGCCAATCTCGAGGCGCAGCTCGGGCTGAAGCTTTTCGAGCGCGAGGGCACGCGCGAGCCGCAACTGACCGAGATCGGCCGGGCGATGCTGGAAGACGCGCGGCGCATGATTGGCGTGCTGCAGCGCATGCGCTCGCGCGTCGACGGGCACCATCACGGGCTGGAGGCCGAGGTGGCGCTGGCGGTGGACGTATCATTGCCTTCCCCCGTGCTGGTGCGGGTGCTCAAGGCATTCGAGGCGCGGTTTCCGACCGTGATGCTGCGCCTGTATATCGGCACGCTCGGTCTCATCCCCGATCTTGTCGTCAGCGGACAGGCCGATCTCGGCATTGGCGGCCTGCTAGGCGATGTCGACGTGCATCTCGTGCGCATCGGCTTCATGTCGCTGGTGCCGGCGGCAGCGCCCAATCATCCGCTGGCCCTGCTGCCGAAGCCGGTGGCGCTCGAGGATGTGCGCGAGCATACGCAGCTTGTCGTGATCGACCAGTCCGAGCGCACCAAGGGACGCGATTACGGCGTCTTCGCCTACCGCACGTGGCGACTGACCGACATGCGCACCAAGCACATACTGATGCGCGAGGGGCTCGGCTGGGGCGGGCTGCCGCGCTGGCTGATCGCCGACGACCTGGCCAGCGGCCGCCTGGTGGAACTCGACCTCGAACCCTACAAGGAAGTGAGTTCGCCCCTGTTTGCCATGCACCGCAACGATCGCAGTCCAAAGCCGGCGGCGGCCTGGTTGATCGACCGGTTCAAGCGCGGGCTCGGCTGCTTCAACGAGTTCGAGCCGGGCGAAGTGCCCGAAGAGGAGCCGGACACCGACGGTGATGCGAACGCCGGCGGCTGAATCCTGGAACTCAGCCGAAAATCATTCGATCTGCGTCACCCCGGAAACCACGAGCTGCGCCGTATGGGCGGTCAATTTTCCGCATTTGCGCAGTGTCGGTTTTTCATAGGTCCTTTTCATGTGTCCATCCCAAATGTGAGCCCGCAAGGTGGGTGAGCCAGCCATAACGACATCGCACGGGTTCGGGTTGCGTCCTGCGGCGGTTTTTATGGTCACCGCTCGCGGATGCGACAGGGCCTGGCTCGCCAACTATGTAGGGGACAGTCCGTCTATCAGCGCCGTCAGCACGGCGCGGTAATCCTCGCCCGACGCACCGGCCTCGATGGCGAGCGCCGCGCGGTCGAAGGCGGCGGCAAGCAGGGCGGTCAGCGCTTCGGGCGGCAATCTTTTCATCGACTGCGTTCGCATCGCCGCGACAAGGCCCTCGCGCAGCGAGCGGTTGCCGTGGCGGTTGTCGATGGCGTCCATCTCGGCGCGGCCGAGCACAGCGGGGCCGTCGAGCAGCAAGAGCCGCGTGCGGCCGGGCGCGCGCATGGCCGTGAGATAGGCATCGGAACCGGCAGTCAGCGCATCGCGGGCGCCGAGCGCAGGCGGGGAGGCGCGGTCAATCTCCCGCGCCACCGCCGCGGCTTCCTGTTCGACCACGGCGGCGAAAAGCGCCTGCTTGTCGGCGAAATGGTGGTAGAGCGCGCCGCGCGTCACGCCAGCGGCGGCAACGATCTCCGGCGTGCCGGTCTCGGCATAGGATTTTTCGGTGAACAGTTTGCGCGCCGCCGCGATCAGGTCGGCGCGCGTCGTCTCGGTGCGATCGCGGTTCGAACGACGCGCGGATTTCTGTTGCATACATGCAGCCTGTATGTTAATTCAATTTACATGCAGACTGTATGTCAGTTGACGGGAGAAGGAAAGATGAAGACGACGAGCTACTATCCGGTGCTGATGACCGGCGATGTCGCCGGCACGGCGGCCTTCTATGTCAGGCATTTCGGTTTCCAGCCGCTGTTTGAGAGCGACTGGTACGTGCATCTGCAATCGGTGGACAACAAGCGCGTCAATCTCGGCATCGTCCAGGGCGACCACGAGACGATCCCCGAGGAGGGGCGGGGGCGGACTTCCGGGCTGCTGATCAATTTCGAGGTCCGCGATCCCGATGCGATCCATGACCGGATCCTTGCTGCCGGCCTGCCTATCCTGCGAACGCTGCGTGACGAGCCTTTCGGCCAGCGCCATTTCATCACCAAGGATCCCAACGGCGTGCTGATCGACATCATCAAGCCGATCCCGCCCAGCGAGGAATTCCTGGCGCAGTATGCGGAAGGCGCCGCGGGGGCTTGAACGGCAGCCTCAGCTCGCCCGTGCCACCGGCGTCACCGTCACCTGGCTGACGCCGGTGCGGCGCACCACGGTGCACAGCGTCTCGCGGCCGATGCGCTCGGCGTCGAGCATGCGCACGAGGTCGTCGACGCCGGTCACCGGGCGGGCGTCGATGGCGGCGATGATGTCGCCTTCCCTGAGACCCGCCCTGGCCGCCGGGCCGTCCTTCTCGACGCTGCGCAGCCGTACCGCCGTGCTGGTCGAGACCTGCGACAAGAGTGCCGCGCGCCGGGGCAGGTTTACCGTGTCGGCGGAGACGCCAATGAAGGCGCGGCGCACGCGGCCGAAGCGGATGATCTCCGAAATGACAAAGTTCGCGGTGTTGGAGGCGACGGCGAAGGCGATGCCTTGCGCGCCATGGATCATGGCGGTGTTGACGCCGATCACCTCGCCGGCCGACGAGACCAGCGGACCACCTGAATTGCCGGGGTTGAGCGCGGCGTCGGTCTGGATGACGTCGTCGATCAGCCTGCCGGTCGAAGCTCGCATCGAGCGGCCGAGCGCCGAGACGACGCCGGAGGTGACGGTCCATTCGAAGCCCAGCGGATTGCCGATGGCAATCGCGATCTGGCCGCGCCGCAGCCGCTTGGAATCGCCCAGCGGCGCCACGTCGGCGAAGCTGCCGTCAGCGCGCACGAGGGCGATGTCGGTGTCGGGGTCGCGGCCGAGCACGCGGCCTTCGCTGGAGGCGCCGTCCGGCATTGAGACGCGTACCGTCCTGGCGTCACCCACGACATGGAAATTGGTGACGACCAGCCCGTCGGGCGCGATGACGAAGCCCGAGCCATGGCCGCCCGGCCCCCCGATGCGCTCGATGCGGCAGACAGCCGGGCCGATGCGGTCGACCGCTTCGGCAACCGTCGTCGAATAGGCGTCGAGCAATGTCTCGTCCGGTTGGAATTTTGGCGCGGCGAGGGCCATGGGAGGCTCCGTGTTTTCAGGCTTGATCGTGACTATATGTGCGGAGCGGCCGGAACCGCCGCGACCTGACCAGATGGCCAGTCGAACCTGCAACTAGCCGTCAGGCGAGTACCTCCTGGCGTACTGCCGAGCGATATCTGGGGCATGAGAAAACCCAGGAGATCATCATGAGCGACTTCAATCTGAATGCATTTTCCGATGCCATCGCCGATATCGCCGCCAAGGCGACGCCGGCAACGGCAAGCTTCGCCACGCATCATCACCGCACGGCGAGCGCCTTCCACTGGGGCGACGGCTATTTCGTCACCGCCGAGGAAGCCGTCGAGGCCGGCGAGGAGATCGAACTGACGCTGGCCTCCGGCGAGACGGCGAAGGCCGAACTGGTCGGCCGCGATCCTTCGACGGGCGTCGCCCTGCTGAAGCCCGCGGATGCGGCCAGCGCGCCTGTCCTCGATAGAGCCAGCCCCGTTCGGCCAGGCAATATCGCCATAGTCATCGGCAGCAGCCAGGGCGCGGTGCTGGCCGTATCGGGCTCGGTCGGCGAAGTCGGCCCGGCCTGGCGCTCGATGCGCGGCGGCACCATCGACCGGCGCATCAACCTGGCTGTCGGTGCCGGCGGCCGCTTCGAGGGTGGCCCGGTGCTGGACGCCAAGGGCGCGCTGATCGGCATGCTTCTGTTCGGCCCGCGTGGCCGCGCGCTGGTCATGCCCTATGAGACGATCGAACGCGCGGTGGCGACGCTGCGCGAAAAGGGGCATGTCGCACGTGGTTACCTCGGCGCCGGCCTGCATCCGGTGCGCGACCGCGACGCGCGTGGCGCAATGGTGATGAGCCTCGACGACAATGGCCCGGCCAAGGCCGCTGGCCTCTCGCTCGGCGACATCATCGTGGCGTGGAACAGCGAAGCCGTGCATGGTCCGCGAGATCTGATCCGCCGGCTCGGGCCCGACAGCGCCGGTGCTTCGGTGAAGCTGGGTGTCGTGCGCGGCGGCGAACAGCGCGACGTCGTGCTGACGATCGGCGAAAAGCCGCTGAGCTGAGAGGACGGATGGAAAGCGACACGCTGACAAGGCCTGACGTGGCGCGCGGCGAACGCCAGCTCGTGGTGCTGATCGCACTGCGCGATGCCGTGCGCGCCGAGCGCTTGTCGGCTTCGCTTGCCATGGCCGACGATCTGCTGCCGGTCGTGGCCGGTGGCGGGGTCGCCGATGTCGCCATCGTCGATGACGCTGTCGCCAACAGCACGGCCTCGGTCGATCGAGCCGGCGTCGGCAGCATCACGACGCCAAAGGTACTGCTTTCGGACCGCGCGGGCCGGCCGCAAGGCCAGGTGTTTGCGGTGCTGCCGTTGGCCGCGGACGCAGCTTTGATCGCCGCTGCCGTCAGGCTGGCCGCCGCCGGCTACCGGGTGTCCGGCGAAGGGCGTTCGATGCCCGATAGGCATGAGGATTTCGACCGCGGTGATGCGGCCGATGGGGATGGAAGCCATAGCGGGTTGTTCGGCGAGGAAACCGTCGACGATGGCGCCGCCGCCCGGCCAGCGCTGTCGCCGCGCGAGGCGGAAGTGCTGGCGCTGCTGGCCGAAGGGGCGCCCAACAAGGTGATCGCGCGGCGGCTCAACATCTCCGTCCACACAGCGAAGTTCCATGTCGCCGCGATCCTGATCAAGCTCGGTGCCGCCAATCGTACGGACGCCATCGCGATCGCGATGCGGCAGGGGCTGGTTCTGGTTTAGGAGTGGATGTCGGGCAAGTCTGACGATTATCCTTCAGAGGTCGGCGCTGCCCCTCATCCGCCTACCGGCACCTTCTCCCCGTATAGTGACGGGTAGAAGGGAGTTGCCGCGACCTCGGCGCTCCCCTTGCAAAGGTGATGATTGGCGAAGGCCGCGATGAGAGCGTCTTTCTCCCCGTCACTATACGGGGAGAAATGCCCGGCAGGGCAATGAGGGGCGGCGCGACGGTGCGGACGAAGTATCCATCATCTGCTCGGTATTTCGAGTTCATCGTAACCGAGTACTTCGTCTTCGGTCATTGGGTGGTCCCGATGAGGTATCCGGCCTGCTTGCTCTGAAATTTCCATCAGCCTCGCGATCAGGTCAGACTCGTTTTGCTGAGAAGTCAGGTTTTCGCGAGCAGTTTCGTTTTCGAGGCTCTGCCGGATCGCTTCGGTCACCGGCACACCACGGCTCTTGGCAAGTTCTCGGGCCAACCGCTCCACTTCGACATTCTTGATGAACAAAGCCATTTGGTGATCTGCCATCCGGTATGGAATCATACGCCAAATCGGTTTCGGCGCCACGTCGTTTGCAGCCGACAAGGCACGGTACCCTCCGCTACGTCACCATCGCGTCGCACCACAAGCTCTTGTATCCGGCTCTGGCGCGCGCAAGGATCGCGACACAAGACAATCTAGGCGGAGGAAAAATGTCGCTCAAGGGAAAGACGCTGTTCATCTCCGGCGGGTCACGTGGCATCGGGCTGGCGATCGCGCTGCGCGCCGCGCGCGACGGCGCCAATGTGACGATCGCCGCCAAGACGGCGGAGCCGCATCCGAAGCTGCCGGGAACGATCTACAGCGCCGCTGAAGAGATCGAGCAGGCCGGCGGCAAGGCACTGCCGGTGCTATGCGACATCCGCGAGGAAGCGCAGGTGGCCGAGGCGGTCGGCAGAACCGTCGAGAAATTCGGCGGCATCGATATCTGCGTCAACAATGCCAGCGCCATCCAGCTTACCGGCACGCTGGAAACCGACATGAAGCGCTACGATCTGATGCATCAGATCAACACGCGCGGCACCTTCCTCGTGTCCAAAATGTGCATTCCACACCTGAAGTTGGCGAAGAACCCTCACATCCTGAATCTGGCGCCGCCGCTCGACATGGAGGCCAAATGGTTCAAGAACCATGTCGCCTACACCATGGCCAAGTTCGGCATGTCGATGTGCACGCTGGGCATGAGCGCGGAATTCGCCAGGGATGGCATCGCGGTCAATTCGCTGTGGCCGATCTCGACCATCGACACGGCCGCGGTGCGCAACCTTCTGGGCGGAGCGACGGTCGCGGCGATGAGCCGGTCGCCCGACATCATGGCCGATGCCGCGCACGCGATCTTCATGCGGCCGTCGCGCGAGGCATCAGGCAATTTCTATATCGACGAAGAGGTGCTGCGCGCCGAGGGCGTCAGCGATTTCTCGGTCTATGCGCCTAACGCAACCGGACCGCTGGCCGGAGATTTTTTTGTGCCGGATGAGGTGTTTGCCAGGACGGACAGCAAGATCAGGAACATCTACTGAAGGGGTCCTGCCGCCGCCGCTTGCTTTCAAAAAAGGACTCGACATCGAACGGCTCCGGTTCATGTGGCTGGTGCCCTCATCGATTCCCGACGAAGCTGCTCAAGCCTCTGATCGCCGTTTTCTTCTGTAGGCATCAAGTGGATCTGAAAGCAAAAAACCCCGCCGGAGAGGGCCGGCGGGGCTCAATGCGTCCCGCTGGAGTCGGGACGGGGCAGGGAACGCCCAGTCAGGAATCTGGGGTGCGAAGCCCGGTGATTCAATGAGCCGGCTCCAAGGCCTGTACAATTCTTGTTGACCCGGGCCGTGCCGTCGGCAGTTCGTCCCATCCCGGTTGATCGGGATGGGACCTTGTTGCCGACCTCGTTCCAGAAACCACTGCAAGTCGCTGGAAAAGCAGGTCAGTTGTTGCTCGCCACCGGCGCCACGAGCGAGGTGATGCGGCGGATGGCGACGCGCCGGTTCTCGCGGTTGGGCGCCGAGGTGTCGACCTTCAGATACTCCTCGCCATAGCCCTGTGTCGTCAGGTTCTCGGGCGGGATGCCGAAGGCGTTGGTCAGCGCTTCGGCGACCGCTTCGGCGCGACGGTCCGACAGAGCAAGGTTTGCCTCGGGCGTGCCGACGGCGTCGGTATGGCCCTCGATCAGGAAGGTCTCGGCCGGGTTCTTTTTCAACAGCTTCTCCATGGCGTCGGCGACACCCTGGAGCTTCTGCACCTCGGTGTCGGAGATCGAGGACGAGCCGAATTCGAAATTCAGGGTGTCGAGGTCGATCCGCCGTGCAATGTCACGCACGCGGGCCGAACGCTTGACCTCGTTGATCGAATACAGACGCTGCACTTTCTCCACCGGCGGCTGTTCGAGGAAGGTGTAGTAGTCGTCGGGACTTTCGACATCCTCGGAATCGAGGATGTAGTCCCGGCGCGGGATGGTCAGCCGCATCGGCGGCAGGTCATCGCCGGGATCGCGCCAGTCATCTTCGTCCTGGTAGCTGCGCTCGTCGACATAGCTCAGCACATATTCGCGACCGTCGGGCGCGATGCGCGACCGCTGCAGGATGTCGCCGTAGCGGTTGCGTATGGTGACGATCCGGAAGCCATTGTCGCGCTCGACCGTCTCGCGCGTGCGGCCTTGCGGCAGGTCCTCGTAGTAGACATCCTTGGCGCCGCGGGTCAGGCGCGGGCGATCGTTGCTTTGGACGAACGTCTGGTCGTTGAACTGGACGATCACCCGGTCGCCGATTTCCTTGAGCACGTCGACGCCCTTGGGCCGGCGGCGGTCACGGATGTCCTCGTCAGGCGCGCGCTCGAGCCGCTTGCCCTTCTCCTGCGTCACCGGGACGATTTTTTCCGTCTTGATCGCCTCCTGGGCGGCCCTGTCGTCGGTTGGAGGCGGACCCTGATCCACCGGCGCCACTACCGGCTTCCGGCCCTGGTCACCGCCCTGCTGGGCGTTCTGCCCACCATTCTGCTGCCCGCCGTTCTGCTGTTCGCCATTCTGGTTGGCGGGCTGGGTGGCTGGGTTCCCGCCGTCCTGGCCGTTCTCGCCGCGACCCTTGCGCCTGGCATCCTTCTGGCTGTCGAGGATGGGGGCGGCATTCTTGTCGGCGGGGGCTTCGCCCTGAACCGGGTTTTCGCCCTGGACAGGCGCGGCCTTCCCATTGGTAGCGGCCCCACCGGTGGCGGGCTGCTCTCCCGTCGCCGGCTGTTCGCCGGTGGTGGGCTGCCTACCGGTCGGCGGCTGTTCGCCGGTCGCGGGCTGCTCGCCATTCGCCGGCTGTTCGCCAGCCGGTTTCCTGCCGTGCTTCTTCGTCTTATCCTGGGATTGCTCGCCCTGGGCGGGAACCTGCTCGCCGGCGGGAGGGGATTCAACCTTCGGCGTCGCTTCGCCGGCAGGAGCCTGCTTCGGTGTCGGAGCGGTCTCCGGCACGGCGGACGGCGCCTCTTTCTGCTGGTCCAGCTTGTGTTTCCTGCCAGGCTTGGTCGGCTGGTTGTCGTTGGCAGGCGCGGCCTCGCCGGCGGGCGCCTGCTCGGTCTGCTGCTGGTCGCGCTTCTTCCTGCGCGGCTGCTGCTCGTCGGTTGCGGGCGCGGCCTCGCCGGCGGGCGCCTGTT